>JAAFGT010000067.1 GCA_010365215.1 Acidipila sp.
TGTGGGTGCGGAGTAGCGGGAGTTCCAAGTGTCCGCGGAGGGCATGGGGAATTCTACGGAAAAGAATAAAGAATTAACACAGAGGAAGTCTCCGTCACGGCTAAACCGGGAGCCGGCTGGAAACCGGCGCCACAAAGGCGAAGCGTAAAACGAAAGGCCCTCGAGCCGATCTCGAAGGCCTTTAGTATGCGACCAAAAAGATTTGAGAGGATGCCGGGAGCTTCCGGTGTTAAACGAGCTTTAGACGCTGAAGGAGCTGCCGCAGCCGCAGGTGCTCTTGACGTTGGGGTTGTTGAACTTGAAGCCCGCGCCTTCCAGGGACTCGACGTAGTCGATCTCGACGCCGCCCAGATACATCAGGCTCATCTGGTCGATGCAGACCTGCAGGCCGCTGAAGTCATAGACCTTGTCGGTGGCGTTCGAGCCATTTTCGAAGGCCATGTGGTATTGGAATCCGGAGCAGCCTCCGCCCACAACCGCCACGCGCAGTGCGGTTGGCGAGGGCGACTGCGAGGACATGATTTCCTTCACCTTGGTGATGGCTGTTGGGGTCAAATTGACCATTTGTGATTCCTCCGAACGAGCGGGCCCGAGGATCTATCCGGGGGCGGGCTCGATTTAGCTAGTATACCAAATTTCCCGGCTCGACGTGCGAGCACATCGCGCTGGTGTTGTGGGCGACAATGGTTAGATGCGGCGGGAAGGCGTTGGGAGGCATGGGCTGGACCGGCGGGACGGCCAACGAGCACGAGAAGAAGGAGCCGGCTGGAAGCCGGCGCTACATAGGACGCTACACCGGACGCTACACGGGACGCTACGTTGGCGCGAGGTTTTCTCGTACAATTAGCGGCTTGGTTGTCGGGCGGTGGCGCTACATTTGAGGTGAGATGAAACACACGGTGACATTGATTGCCGGCGAGGGGATTGGGCCGGAGATTGCCGCGGCGGCGCGACGCGTGATTGACGCGAGCGGCGTGGAGATTACCTGGGAAGAGGTGTCGGCGCGGGCGGAGGTGGAGCGGCGCGGCGGCGGGATGATGCGCGATGAAGCAGTGGCGTCGGTGCGCAAGAACCGCTACGCGCTGAAGGGGCCGATGGCCACTCCCATAGCCGAGGGACCGCCGTCGATCAACGTGGGACTGCGCAAGGCGCTCGATCTTTACGCCAACCTGCGGCCGGTGAAAAATATTCCGTTCGTGCCCTCGCGCTTCGAAAACGTGGACCTGGTGGTGGTGCGGGAAAATACCGAGGACCTGTACTCGGGACTGGAGCACGTCATCGTGCCGGGGGTGGTAGAGAGCTTGAAGATCATCACCGAGAAAGCGTCGACACGAATCGGCAAGTTTGCCTTCGACTATGCGCGCCAGCACGGCCGCAAAAAAGTGGCGGTGGTGCACAAGGCCAACATCATGAAGCTGTCGGATGGCCTGTTTTTGAACTCGGTGAGAAAGGTGGCCACCGCTTATCCGGAAATTGAGCTGCGCGAAGTGATCGTCGACAATTTATGCATGCAATTAGTGATGCGACCGGAGCAGTTCGAAGTCCTGGTGCTGCCCAATCTTTATGGTGATGTGGTCAGCGACCTGGCGGCGGGACTGGTGGGCGGGCTCGGCGTGGTGCCGAGCGGAAACCTGGGCGACGAAGCGGCGCTATTCGAAGCCGTGCATGGCACGGCGCCGGACATTGCCGGGAAAGGAATCGCCAACCCTACTGCCCTGCTGCTGAGCGGGGTGATGATGCTCGATCACATGGGCGAGGTCGCGGCGGCGCGGAGAATCGATAGCGCGGTGTTTCGCGTATACCGGGAGCGGAAATGGGTGACGCCGGACGTGGGAGGAAAGGCGACGACGAACGAATTTGCCGCAGCGGTGATTGACGCGATGAAGTGAGAATTCTGAAGTTTGACACAGCGGATGCAGTCAAGGAAAATAGAAGATCGCGAGAGCGCCGCTGGACGAAAGCATAAGTGCCGGAGGGAAATTGTCAGACACACCCGCAACCGTGACGGCTTACGTCGAGGAGCCGGTGGTGAAGCTGCCGCCGATGTCCGAAGGCAAGACGGATAAGCGCAAGCGCAAGCCGCATATTCTGGCGGTGATTAACGAATGCTGCACGGGCTGCGCAGGTTCGCCGGCCTGCGTGGAGTATTGTCCGGTGGGCGAGTGCATGTATTGGGCAATTGACGAAGACCATCCGCCGTTTGGGCGCATTGTGGTGGATCCATATCTGTGCATCGGCTGCAAGCTTTGCATCAGCAAAGGGCCGGAAGGCGCGTTCCTGGAAGGGTGTCCGTGGGATGCGATCGATATGGTGCCGCTGGCGGAATGGGAAGCGGCGAACGGCGTTCTGGCGTATTGATCTTAGCGCCTTGAAATGGCGGTGCGTGTATTGGTGGTAGTTGCGGCGGTCGGCGATTCGTTTTAAATCCCAAGACAATTCAACGTAGCATTAATGTAGCGCTGAGATTCGTTTGCGGCGCGATACCTTGCCCGCCTTGGAGCGGGCAAGGCATGCCGTGCCCCTACGAAGAGGACAGCCCCCAGCCAAGCGGACAGCCCCAGCGAAGCGGACAGCCACTTACGAGCCGGAGCGGGCGCGGATGGCTTCGAGGGTTAGCGCGGCTTGCTGTTGGACTCCGCGGGGCATGTCGCCGGATGCGCGAGTAAAGTTCTGCACGACTGCTAAATCCTCCTGTTGGCCGATGAGGTAGAGCGCGCGCAGGGCTTCCCAGGCGACGTCGGGGCTGGGGGCAAGCTCGAGAAGCGGCTGACCGGCAGTAACCGAGGCGCCGTCCGCGACGAGCCAGCGTTCGACGCGGCCGGGGACGTCGGAGCGGACTTCGATCTTCTCATTTTTGCCGATTGCATCCGAGTTTGTTGCGGATGCCGTACTTCCCTTCCCGCCTTGGTTGCTGCCTGCCGACTGATTCTGGCCTCCGGGATTATTTCCCGAAACGTTTCGTGAGATGTGCGCCAGAAGTGTGCCCGGGCGAACTATGTCGGCGACTTTCAGGCGCGTGTTCAGCGTGCCGGATTGCGGGGCGGCAATCACTTGCAGCTCGAGCAGCGAATGAATCTGCGCTCGGCCGGAGCTATCCGCGAAACGCACCAGTGCCAGCGCGGCATTGGCACGGACCATGGGGTCGGAATCCGCGAGCATAGCCAGCAGCGCAGAGTGAAATTCCTGCGAGGTGTTGTCGCGGCCCATGACCCAGGCGGCGGTGAGGCGCACCTGCTTTTCGGGGTAACGCGCGAGCGCGACGACTTGAGGATACCAGCGCGCGGTGCCCGGCTCGTGACGGTCGATGCGCTCGCCCAGCTGGACCAGACCGTGCTGGGCGTTGCGGGGATGGTCGGCGTCGGAGAGGCTGTGGGTGAGCTGCGCGTCACTGAGCGGGCGGCCGAACCAGCTGGCCTGCCAGGCCAGGAATGGCAAGAGGACGAAGAGAAAAGAGACGCCGATGATGGCCAGGGTGGCGCGGGGGGACATGCCTTGTTTCACGGGGGGTGGAGGCACGGGAGATTGCGCAGTTTCGTGATTGTTTAGCGGCGGGTTATTTTCGGGAGACATTATGTATTGGAGGTGCCTGCCGGTGGTTCAGCTTATGTCTGTGCCAGAACTTGAAGAGCCGGCTGGAAGCCGGTGCTACCAAAATCTGCGGCTGAGGTGAGCACGGCGTCAGGCTTTCGGTGGAGCAGGTTGCGCGGCGGGAGGTTCTTCGGGCTGCTTGGCGCCGCGAAAGACCAGGAATAGAAAAAACGCGAAGAGCGCGCCCATGCTGAGGCAGATCATGGCCAGCAGGAGAGCGTCGACGCCGACGAGCTCGCGGCTGAGAACGATGGCGACGAGACCAGCGGCGGAGAGCGCGACGACGGCGAAGCACATTATTGCGAGCATCATAGTTTGTGAGTTTCTGGTCATAAGTTTAGTGTTTTGGGGTTTAGGGCACTACAGCTTATCGAAAATCATCAGGGCCAGCAGGATCGGCAGATGGATTACGGTGGCGTGCATCAGCCATTTGGCGCGCTGGTTGGTCTTTTCGCGCGAAGCCCACAGGCAGACCTGCAGCAGCGCCAGATTCAAAATGATGGCGCAGAAAAAGTAACGCACTCCGGCAAGACCGACAACGGCAGGCAGCAGGCTGACGGGCACAAGCACCGCGGCGTAGCCGACAATCTGGCGGAAAGTGGAGACGCCGGAAGGCTCAACCACCGGGAGCATGCGAATGCCGGCGCGGGCGTAGTCTTCGCGGTACATCCAGGCGATGGCCAGGAAGTGCGGGAACTGCCAGATAAAAAGAATGGCGAAGAGCATCCACGCGCCGCGGTCGAGCGAGCCGCGAGCGGCAGCCCAGCCGATCAGCGGCGGAACCGCGCCGGGAAAAGCGCCGACGAAAGTCGCCCAGGGCGTGCGTGACTTGAGCGGCGTATAGAAACCGAGATAGGCCGCGCAGGTAATCACGCCGAGCAGGCAGGCCAGCGCGTTGACGGCAAGAAGGAGAAACAGCGCGCCGGCGAGCAGCAGCGAAACGCCAAAGGCCAGAGCTTCGCTGGGAGGAAGAATTCCCAGGGGCAGCGGGCGATGCGCGGTGCGACGCATCACGGCGTCGGCATCGCGCTCGACGTACTGGTTCAATGCAGAGGTGCCTGCAGCGACGAGCGTGGTTCCCAGAACGACGCGGGCCAGCGCGAGGTAATCTACCGGGCCGCGCACGCCAATGGCGTATCCCAGAGCGGTGGTCATCACTACCAGGAAGGTGACGTCGGGCTTGGCCAAGGTGACGTAGGCCATGGGCCGCGAGAGCATGGGAGCGATGGCGGCGCGCGAGGTGCTCATGACTTGTCGCTCATGACTTGCTGCTCATGACTGGGCCTTGCCGCTGCCTAGCGGTAGGCGGGCCGAGGAGGCCAGATGTCCGGGGCCTTTTCCGATTGGCGCGCCAACAAACTCCAGTTCACCGCCGCGCTCTTTTTCGTCCCGTTCGTGGCGCACGACGCGGTGAGCTACTAGCGCAAGCACAACCGTACCAGCGAGGACCAGAGCGCCGAAAACGGTGTGGATTACGGTGAGCCAGATGGTCGAATCGGGAGTCTGCTGCATGCCGCGGGATGCGACGCGCGAATACCAGGCCGCAGCGCCGAGCAGCAACTGCGTGCCGACCAGCGCGTGAAGCATCGCGCCTGAGCGACGCAGAAGCCGGGCGTCAGGAAAGCGAATGCGCATGGCGCGGCCGGCAAGAATTATCAGCAGCAGGACCACTGCAGCGCCGATCAGATGAGGAACGATGCCGAAAGCGTTATGGCGAAACGCTGCACCTGAAACGAGTTGCAGGAAAGTGGCGGCAACTGCGGCCAGCGCCAGAGTTTGCAGGCGGGGACTGCCGGTGTCCTGGACTTGGGGGACTTCAGACTGCCACCAGCGGCCGGTGAAGATGGCCAGAGCCACGGTGATGCAAAAGAAAATCTGCGCGAGGCTGGCATGGGCCACCGATACGGCCGGGGGCAGCAGAAATTTTACAGTGAGATAACCAAGTATTCCCTGCGCGACAACCGCGGCGAGGGCGACAAGACCCAGGCGGCGGACCCAGCGGCGCGGTTCCACGAAGAGCAACGCCACGGCCAGTCCAACGGTGAGCAGGCCGACGAAAGTCGCCACCAGGCGATGGCCATGCTCGTAGAAAATTCCGCCGACCATGGGAGGAAACAACGAGCCATACGAGAGCGGCCAGTCGGGAACAGCGAGGCCGGCCTCGTTGGAAGTGACCAGCGCGCCGGCAACTAGAAGTAAAAAAGTGGCGATGGCGGTGAAGACCGCGTAGAGGTGGAGGGCCGGTTTGTAGGCGGCGTTCAAAGATCCTGCGCGAGCGGTGCGGCTCCGGCGAAGTTAGCTGCTGGCCGGTTGTTGTCGGCGATGCTTATTCCGATCGTATTTCCACTTTTTACTTTCAGACTGGTGGAATCCCCGGCGCGGGGACAGACGTTTTCGCCTGTCCCGCGCGAGGAGTTGAAACTAGCTAGCCTTAAAAACGAAGTCAACCTTTTTTGCTTCCTTGGCGCCGACGGTAACTTTCTGTTCGGACTTGCCGTATTTTTCGTGCCAAGCCCCGAGGGTGTAATCGCCCGCGGGCAGATTTTGCAGGTCGAAAGTGCCGTCCTTGCCGGTGACTTTGAAGTAGGGGTGCTTGAATACGGCGATGTAGCTCTTCATCCAGCCGTGAATGTTGCACTTGACGGGGATGGCGATCTCTTCGCGGGCGAAAGACTGCGTAATTTTTTCCGCTTTGGGGCCCTGGGACTTGTTCCAGTCCGGGTTGTTGGCCGGGGTGGGATGGATGTTGTGCGTGGTGTCGTCGCTGTTGATGATGGTGACGGGCTGATTGGTCTGCACGGCGATGACGTGGGGCTTGTATTCGCAGCCCTCCTGGTTGAGCTCCACAGCGTTTTTCGAGGTCTCGAAGGTGCGGTTCTCGAGGCCGGTCTTAACGTAAACCACGACGTTGGCGAGCGCGCCGCCGGCGCCTACGACTGCTTCTTCGGAGGTTAGCGGGGCGGAGGTGTGCATCTTGGCGCAGTACGGGTCAGCTTCGGTCTTCAGGCGGGCAGGCTTGGGCGCGGCGCCTTCGAACTTGACGGTGCCGGAAACGCTACCGGCACTGGCGGAGTCGACTGGGGTGGCGGCTGGCGCGTTCGCGGGCGCCGCAGCTCCCTCATCTTCCTTTTCTTTTTTCCCGCAACCGCCGAGCACCACGGCACAGGCCAGAGCCATGCAAGCAAAGGACAAGCGAAATCTCATTCGAATAGTCTCCTCGTTATTTGAGCTGACAAATCATGTGAATCGAAAAACCTTGCGAGTTGAAAAGCCGGAAATTTTCCCCCGGCGCTGTCCGCTGGAAGCAAGCGGGCGCCCCTACGGGTAATGAATTTAACAGAGAAAGCGCGGGCGCGTCCAGAATTTACGCTGGCCCGTTGAGATCTTCGTCGGGGGCTACTTCCCTGCCGGTTTGGAGGATGGAGCAGGGCTGTGGCTCATCAGCGTGCGCTGCTCTTCCGCGGTCAACTGGAACATGTAGCGGACGAGCAGATCGGCCTGGTCCTTGGTGTAGCCATGGAAGGATGCGGGCAACGGGCCGTTGAAGACCATATGGTCGCCTTCCTTGCGGAAGAGGCCAGAGGGCATGGCGGTGCCGGGTGCGATGCGCGCCGGGTCGATGATCCAACGATAGGTCCACGCGGGCTTCAGGCGCTCGTGCACCAGCAGAAAATTAGGCGCGATGGCGGTGGCATCGTGAGCCGGCACGCCGGTGGCATGACACTTAAGGCATGGGGCCGCGGGATGGGTGAAGAGTTGGCGGGCCATGGCGCGCTCCGCGACGGTAAGCGGATCGAGGCGCGGGGGAACGTAAGGCACCTGCTGCGATGCGTAAGCGGCAAAGAAGCGCACCAATTTCTGAATCTCGCCGTCGGAGAAACTGAACGTGGGCATGCGCACCGCCAGGTAGCTGCGCACGCCGTTGCGATTCGTGTCTGTGGCGCTGAGCGCTGGATTTTCCAGGAAGCGCTGCAGCCACGCGGGATCGACGCGCGCGCCTTCGCCGATCAACTGGGGCGGCAACTTATCTTTCGTATCTCCCTGATACTGGGGAAGACCGGACAGGACGCTCAACTGGCCGACGCGCAGGTTGTGGCAGCCCATGCAGTTGTATTTGGAAACGACCCACCAGCCTTCCTGAATGTCGCGGCGCGTGTCCCCGGGCTTGTAGACATAGCTCTGGGGCAACTGCGGATCGACGCTGCCCAGCAGGAAAGTCACCAGCGCTTCGCGATCCGCAGCATCCAGAGCGGGCTGCGGCATCTTGAGCTGCGGGTTGAGCTTGCCGGTATCGAAGATATTTGTCTGCGAAAGCTTGGCTTCGAAGAAGCCTTTCTGGTCGTACCAGGATTCGCGCTTGGGAATGCCGGCGCCAGATAGATCGTGAGGCAGCTTGCCATATTTGGCGTCTTCGGTGAGCAAGGCGAAATCGAGGCGCTCGATGGGCTTGCTGCCTTCCGCGGTGAGCTCGGTGCCAATGCGTCCTTCGTCTTCGAGTCCGGAAATTTCATGACAACTCGCGCAACCGTAATTTTTGACCAGCGCGCGGCCGCGATCCTTGAGCTTGGGATCGTCCATGAAGTCGGCGGAGGAATAGGAGGCGTCGGGATTTTTGAGAGTGATCAGGTAGCTGGCTACGTCGCGCGAATCCTCGACACTCAAGCGCAGCATGGGCATAACCGTGGGGAGCTGCACCTGAACTTCATGCTTGTCGTCGGGTGAGCGGGTGTTTTCGAGGTCGAAGACGAAAGGCTTGTTGAATTTGGCGTAGTCCTCGGGCCCCAGGTCAACGCGAGCGATGGGATCGTAGGGACGCGTGCGCTCGCGCGGGTTGTGAACCCAGCGCACCAGGTAATCGTAATTGGCTTTTTCACCCACGCGGGTGAGGTTCGCGGCAAAGGTGCCGCCGACTGCGTTCTGCCCTTCCCCGACGGCGTGGCAGGCCATGCAGCCGCGCGTTTCGAAAAGCTCTTTGCCGTGCGCCACGTTGCCGGGATTCTGCTTCGGCGGCAATGGCCCGGTGAGCGCATTCTGCCAGACAAATGCGGCGATGGCCTGCACCTCTTCGGGCTTCAGGCGAAACTGCGGCATCTTGGTGGTAGGCCGGAAGGTATGGGTATTGGCCAGCCAGTACGGAATCCATTCTTTGACCAGCTTCATCTTCGCTTCTTTGAGCGAAGGGCCGAGCTTTTTTTCCTCGCGCATGAGGCTGGCGGCGCGGCGGTCGAGCTGCTCGATCTGGGCGTCGATCTTGGCGGTGGTAACGCGCAAGTCGCTGGCCTTCTGATAGAGGCGGTTGGCAATGGCGTTTTCCGTAGCCTGGTTGCCCTGTTCGGTAATGCGCGGAATCTCCAGCTCGAGATCTTTCTTGCGCGTCTCCAGAGTGCGGACCTGCTGGCGCGCGGCGAGAAGTTGTTCGCCTTCGTTGTCGAAACCTTCGTAGCGGTGGCAGCTCACGCAGCCCTTCAGGCGGAAAAGCTCTTTGCCGCGGTTGAGGGTGGTGGCTTGCTCCAGCACCATATCCGCCGCGTGACAGGACTGGCATCCGGCTTCGACGTTTTCCTTGTAATAGAGCGGCCAGAGCCAATGCTCGTAACGGCCGTGACCTTGCTCCACGCTGTTGATGGCGCGTCCATTGCCGCCATGGCACGGCGAGCAGCCGAATTTTTCCGGATCGTGAATCCTCAGCAGTTCGGGGTTGGGATGGCTGGCAAACGGCGCGTTGTTATTTTCTGCAAAGCCCAGATCCGCTTTGGAGATGGGGAGATTCACCGGGACGACTTTCGAATCCATGGCGATGTGGCACGACTGGCAGCGGTCGACCAGGCCGGCGCCGCCAACGTTGATTTGATGGATCGAAGGATCAAGTTTTTGCGCGGCGGTCAGCAGGCTGCGCAGCTGGTCTTCGGTAAGTCCGGAGAGGTGGTCTTTGAAATAGACATCGGCCTGCTGGCGCAGCTCGCGCACGGTGTTCAGCAGAGTTCCCTGCTCGGCGCCGAGCGAAGCCTGGCGGCCCTTCAGGCGGAGAAACTCCGCGAGCAACTGGTCGTAATTCATGGTGACTTTTTCGACTTTGCCGTCCTGCGTGGGAAGCTCGACCGTGGTCTTATTGTTTTTTGCTTCCTCGACGTCCTTGAGGCGGGATTTGCGCGCGCTGTCGGAGCCCGCGGTTTCGACGGCATATTCCAGAGCGGTGACGCGGCCGCGCTCGGTGGTGAAGGTGTCCATGAGCACCTGCAGGCGCTTGTCGACGAAAGAGCGCTCGGCGGCGATTTCCTTGACGCGAGAGTCCGCGGCCTGCCCCGCGGCAGTGGCATCGGCAAGGAGCTTTTGATACTCCGCGGACTGCTTGATGGCATCTTCCGCGGACTTCTGCTTGGGCATCTCCTTCTTCAGATACTTGGTATAGGACTCGACGAAAGTGGCCTGGTAGCCGCGCCACGGGCGCAGTCCGAACATCTCCTGGTAGAGCGACCAGGCAAGCGTCAGGATCAATAAAAACGACGAAATCAAAAGGGCAAGCGTGAAGGACTTCTTAAGAATCGGATCGTCGTTGTGGTTCTCAGCCAACCCTTCCTCCTGAACTTACTTGCCGGTGAGAGCAGGAGGGATGCCTCGCTGCGCCCGGTACGGCGTGCCTGCTATCGGATCTCTAAACGTTTCTCTAAACGTTGGTCTAAACGTTGAACCACGGCGTTACCCAGACGTACTTGATGCGCAGAAGCAGGCGCAGCGCGATCTTCACCGGGAGGCTGATCATGAGAACGAGGAGCAGGTTCATGGTGACGATCTGGAACAGCGACATGCGCTTGTAAATTTTGCGCGTGAAACTGTTGGCCGTGCAGATGAGGTGCACGCAGTAACCGGCTACGACAAAATAAAGGAGCACCACCACGCCGCCAAAAATTCCCGCGATCAGGCGATTATGGATGCCGAACAGAGTGTGCAGGTCGCGATTGACCTCAAAGACCAGGCGGTTGTGGTCCCAGGTTTGCGTGGGCCAGAACCAACCCCAGCCGGGGCCGCGAATGATGGTGCCGATGGCGATCATCACCATCCACAGGAAAACGTAACCGATCAGGTAGGTCCAGATAGCGAACTTGCGCTGCTTATAGGTGTAGTAGCCGTTGCCGAGAGGGTTTTCGTCTATATAGGGTATGACCATCAACCCCACGATGATGATGGTGGGCATGATCACACCGGCAATCCACGGATCGAAGTAGACCAGCATTTCCTGCAGGCCCAGGAAATACCAAGGCGCCTTGGCCGGGTTCATGGTGAGGTTGGGATTGGCCGGCTCTTCGAGCGGCGCGTTGAGGGTGATGGCCCAGATCATCAGGATGACGGTGATGATGATGGCGGCGAGGAATTCGACGCGCATCAAGTAGGGCCAGGTGTGAACTTCGCGGTCCCAGCCCTGCTTCCATGGAAAAACTTTGCGGTGATGAGTTTTTGCCAGCGCGGGATCGGCTTCGAGCTGTGTAATCAGGCCGTCGGTGGCTACAGCCTGGCGATGCCAGTACCAGAGATAAAACGGCACCAGAAACAACATGGCCACGATGGGCACGTTGTCCGGCGTGGACATGATTTCCCAGAGCTGATGCCAGTCGCCCCACATGGTTAGAGGCCTCTCACGGAGCGGGGGCTCATCTTATGCCGCTCGGTTTCATGATTACCGGGCGCGGGCCCTTTTCTTCTTTAATTTCGGATTCGAGCATGACCGGCGCAGGGCCGGAGATGCCGCCGTCTTTGCGCACGCGCCAGAAATGCACGCCCATAAAAATCGAAGCGATGAGCGGAATGGCGATGCAGTGCCAGATATAGGCGCGCAAGAGCGCATTGGCGTCGACGATGGAGCCGCCGAGCAGCGCGAACCGCACGTCGTTGAATGGCGTCATGCCGAGTTGCGGGCCGCCCGGTCCTTCATGGCCCAGCAGCGGAGTGGCGCGCGCCATATTGGTGCCCACGGTGACGGCCCAGAAGCCGAGCTGGTCGTCGGGCAGCAGGTAGCCGGTGAACGAGAGCAGCAAAGTGAGCACCATGAGGATAACGCCGACGCACCAGTTGAATTCGCGGGGCTTTTTGTAGCTGCCGGAGAGGAACACGCGCAGCGTGTGCAGCCAGACGGTCATGATCATCATGTGCGCGGCCCAGCGATGCATGTTGCGCAGAAGCTGGCCGAAGGGCACGTCGTGATGGAGATACAGGATGTCGCGGTAGGCCTGCACCTTGGTGGGATGGTAGTAGAACATCAGCATCACGCCGGTGAAAGTGAGCACGATGAACAGGTAGAAGGTGATGCCGCCCATGCCCCAGGTGAAGCTGTAGCGCACGGCGTCGCGATTAACCTTGGCGGGATGCAGATGGAAAAAAACGTTGGTGAGAACGCTCAGCGCGCGGCTGCGCGGCGTGTCGTCATGCGAGACGCGGAAAATGGAGCGGAAGACCTGCGTCTTCTCGGGCTCCTTGTAGGTTTGCAGGTCGGCCTTGGCCTTATCCTGCACAACCTGCTTGAGGGCTTTGGCGTCTCCCTGAATTTTATCCAGGAGACCGGTCTTTTTGCCCCCGTTGCCGCCGTTTTCCTCCGGCATTCTGACTCCCCCTGAAAGATTCTGTTTGCAGATGGCGGCGAGAGTGCTCCGCTATCGATATCGTCTAGGCGTTCAAAAACGAACCGTCGTTGTTGAACTCGTCGCGGCCCACCTTGAGGTCGCGCACAAAAAGGCGATTGGTGTCGACGATGATCTGTCCGGTGGCATCGAGCTCGAGGTGCGCGCGGTCCATGGGACGCGGAGCGGGACCTTCGAAGTTGACGCCTTCGCTGTCGTAGCCCGAGCCGTGGCAGGGACATTTAAATTTCTGATCGTTCTGCTTCCAATCGGGCGTGCAGCCCAGATGGGTACAACGCGCGAAGATGACGAACAGGCGCTCGGGATTGCGTACCACCCAGATACGGAAATCGCGCTGAAATTTTGTCTCTACGCCGAGACCGAAGTCGGAGGGAAAGCCGATGGAGAATACGGTCTTGGGCTCAAACAAGGCGCGGGGAAAGAAAAACCTCAAAAACATAAGGAAGTTGACGCCGAGATATCCCCAGATACAGGCCCAGATGAGGCGACGGCGAATGTCGACGGGCTTGCCCGAGTCCTTTTTAGCTTTGGCGGCGGGTTTTGGGGCCGCAGGGACGGCCGCCGCTGTGACGGCCGGAACAGCCACCGGGGCAGCCACGGGCACGACTTTTGCAGGGCTATCCGCAGGTTTTTCCGGTTCGGCCATGGACCTCGCTCGAGTAACGAGCCGCGTTGAAATTTTCCCAAAGACGGAAGCAGAAGCTCCGAGTGGAATAGAAATTTATACAGTGGGCGATGGCGGGTGTCAAGCGAAGCGTCAGGATGTTGACGGGTCGGTGTTTAATGCCGTGCGGACGAGGGCGTCGAGGCAGGCGATGAAGGTGGGGGAATCGCCGACGGCGGGCATCATGCGGAAATTTGTGATGCCGACTTTGGCGGCGGCTTCGCGGGTTTCGATGTTGATTTCGTAGAGTGTTTCGATGTGCTCGGTGACGAAGGAAAGCGGAATGACCAGAAGGTCGGTGACTTTTTTGCGGCCGAGCAGATCGATGGTGGAAAGCAGCGAGGGCTCGAGCCACTTTTGCGGACCGACGCGGCTCTGGTAGCAGAGCGTGTGGGGATTGGGCCACGCGCCTGCCTGCAGGACAGCTTTTACCGTGCCTTCGATCTGTTGGGGATACGGATCGCCTTTTTCGACCAGGCTCATGGGCAGGCCGTGGGCGCTGAAGAGAATGTGCACTCGCGCGGGCTCATCGAACTGCTGGAAGGTGAGATGGATGCGCTCCACCAGCGACTGGATGTAAAGAGGATGATCGTGGAAATTATCCACGACGCGAGTGCGCAGTCCGGCGGGCAGGTGACCGTTGGAGGAGCAGCGCTTCCATTCCTTTAAGCTGCTGAGCGTGGTGGCGTAGGAATAGTGCGGGTAGAGCGGGAGCAGAACCAGCTCCTGCGGTGATTCCGCGTCGACGCGCGCCACGGCTTCCGCGGTGAGGGGATGCCAGTAACGCATAGCCACGGTGACGAAAGCGTCGAGGCCGGAGTTCGCTGTGCCAGAACGCAGCGAGGCTTCGAGCGCGCGCGCCTGGCGCTCGGTGAGCAGGCCGAGAGGCGAGCGGCCGCCGATGGCGCGGTAGTGGTCGGAAACGACTTTGGCGCGCTTGCGGGAGATATATCGCGCCAGCGGCTTACGCAGCACGGCGCCGAGAGGAATGGGAATGATGTCGGGATCGCAAAAGAGGTTGTAGAGAAAGGGCGCGACGGCGTCGAGCGAGTCGGGACCGCCGAGCTGAAAGAGCACTACGCCGAGTTTTTTCTCTTGTGGCATGAACGTCCAGGGAGTTCGAGCGAAAAAGATTTCCCGGCGCTACGGGCGCTCGAGCTGTTGCTTGAGGCGGGCGAGATCTTCTTCGGCGCGGGCCAGGCGGCGGGAAACGGAGAATTGATAGACGAAGAAGATGGCCCAGAAAACCATGTAAGCGGCCAGCAGACTCTCAAAGTTTTTCATCGTTCAGCCTTTTCTTCCCTTCCCTGCTAAATACTGTTGCCCAACTTTTATTGCCTGAGCTCGTGCCGCTCGGTGCGCTCCTCGGCCAGCAAGCGCAGCGTGGCAATTTGATGCCGCAAGGCTTCGAGACGATAGCGTTGATGAACGAGCAGGGCCATCAGCGCGGTGAGCGCGAACCAGCAGAAAAACAGCACCGCGCGCATTTGCGGATTGAGTCCGGAACCCGCGCCGCCGGCAATGACCGGCTGGGGATGCTGCGTGCGCCACCAGCGGATGGACATATAGACCAGGGGCACGTCGAGAAAAGCGAAGATTCCGTAGACCGCGGAGACCACGGCACGGCGTTCGGGATCGTCGACCAGCGTGCGCAGAACCAAATAAGCGAGAAACAGGAGCCACAGGACGAAGGTAGAAGTCAGGCGCGCGTCCCAGGTCCACCAGATGCCCCATACCGGCTTGGCCCAGATGGGTCCCGTAACCAGAACGACGCTGGTGAAGGCCAGGCCCACTTCGGCGGAGGAGACGGCCAGCCAGTCGTCCTGCGGACGGCGGCGGACGAGATAGAGGACGCCGGCGATGCAGACGATGAAAAAAGCGATAAAGGCAGTCCATGCGCTGGTGACGTGGAAATAAAAAATGCGCTGGATGGCGCGCATGGTGCGCTCCTCGGGCGCGAGGAAGAAAACCGCGTAACCAGCGGCGGCCATAAAGACAGCGGTGAGGCCGAGGCCGAACCAGACGCCCGGGCGCGTGGAGGAGATTCGATTGGTCCTTGATTGCTCTTGCCGCATAGCTATTCTTCCACCTGCATTCCTATCCTTTTATCTGCGGCCACGCACCCTGTCATTCCTCTAATAGATACGAAAAGACGAAATACGATGCGGTTAGGAAAATAACATCAAAGCCCGCGAGAAACTCCACCCAAATCGAGGCGAGCTCGGGAGGAGCGGCGAACAGGCCGGCCGTAGCTTCCGTGCAGGCGATAAGCACGGGCGTGAGCAGAGGCAGAAGCAGCAGCGGGAGAAGCATCTCGCGCATCCGCGCCTGCGCGGCGACAGCGGAGCAGACCGTCCCGGGAATGACGATGCCCAGCGTCCCCAGGGCCAGCACGAGAAGCAGGCGCGGCAGTACGGGGAGAAGAGCCACATTATAAAAAACTGCGAAGACGGGAAGCAATACCAGCTCGGCGAGCCCCAGGAACGCGAAGTTCGCAACAATTTTGCCCAGGAGAATCGCGAAGGGATCGACGGGCGCCAGGCGCAGCGCGGAGAGAGTTTCGTTGGTCTGCTCGCGGACGAAGGAGGGTTGCAGCATCAGCGAGCCGGCAAATAGAAAAGCGATCCACAGCAGCCCGGGGCCGAAGCGGCGCGATTCCTCGGAGGTGGGATCGAAACTGAAACTGAAAAGCACCACGACGATCAGCGAAAAAACTACGGTGGTATTGACCAGCTCGCGCGTGCGCATCTCCATGCGCAACTCTTTGCGGAAGATAGCGGACGCGCCCCGAACCAAAGAGACGGGATGATTCGCGGCGCTCACTTCCCTTCTCCGGAGGGCGGCGCCGATCGCGCGGATTCGAGAGGCTCGCGCCGCGGATCGAATTCGCGCGCCACGCAACCGGCAGCGAGCTCGACGGCGCGCGTAGCCAGTCCTTGCGCTTCATCCATCTGGTGCGTGCTGAGAAGTATGGTGCATCCGCCGGCGTGCAAGCGGCCGAGCTCGTCGCGAAGACGCGCCAGGCTGTCGCGATCGAGGCCGGTGGCAGGCTCGTCGAGCAACAGGAGGTCGGGGCTGTGCAGCAGCGCGCGCGCCAGGGCCAGACGCTGGCGCATTCCGCGCGAATAGCCGCGCACCAGTTCGCTGCGCCGCGAGAACAGCGCAGCGGAGCGCAGGCGCTCTTCGATCTGCTGCGCCGCGCCGGGAAGGCCATAGAGCGCGGCGAAAAGCTGGAGATTTTCCTCGGCGGTCAAATCGTCGTAGAGCAAGGTGGCGTGCGAGACCACACCGATACGCTGAAGAATGGCGGGACTCGAGAGCGCGGCGCCGCCGTCAGTATGGACCACGGTGCCGGAGGTGGGCCGGGCGAGAAGCGCGGCGATGCGCAGGAGCGTGCTCTTGCCGGAGCCGTTGGGGCCGAGAAGCGCAACAAATTCGCCGGGAGCAACATCGAGCGACAGACCTCGCAGCGCGCGGACGGGGCCGTAGCGTTTTTCGACCTGGCGAAAGGTAACGCCGAGGGCGGAGTTGCGACCGGCGCTGATGGCTGGTGAAGCGGCGGTTGTGGCTACAGATGTGGGCAACGATATGGACACAGATGTCGGCAAATTCACAGGCCCGCTAACGGCGATGCGCTCAGCCGCGAACCAGGGTGCGAAGGACGGCCTCCATGCGGGCGCGCTCGCGCGCGTAGTCTTCCTCCGAGATGGTGCCAGCCTGGCGGCGCAATTCCAGGCGAAAGAGAGTGTCTTTCAAATCGTCGAGGCTGAGGCGCACGTCGCGATCCAGGTCGGCGACGGCACTGCCCGGCGCACGCGGAGCCGCACCGGCGGCCTGCTCAGTGGCGACTGGCTGCGCCCGGTCGCGCTGGCGATTTGTGGCTGGGCCGGCGCGGTGCAGATCAGGAGCCGCCTGGAAGCCGGCGCCACCAGCGTGCG
>JAAFGT010000012.1 GCA_010365215.1 Acidipila sp.
TCCATGCCGACTCGTCCTGGCGCGCAGCCTGCGCCCAGTTCTTCTGCGAGCACTTCGCCCAGGACTTCGCTCAGCACTTCGCCCAGGACTTCGCTCAGCACTTCGCCCAGCACTTCGGGCACGTGGCAGAAGTTTTCCGGCTCGCCGCGGCCGTCGACGCCGCAAGGCTCCGCTCCTCAGGCGAACCCGAGCGGCAGACAGCCACAGGCGTCCCCGACGCAGTCAGCGGCACCGCGAGCACAAGCCGGTGGGCAAGATTCGGGGTGGCAGCGCTTCCCATCCAACGCGCAAAGCCAGCAGTCATCGAATGGATCTTCCCGGGAGTCCACATCCCAAAATTCGCCCGCGGGGGATAGGCAGTCGTCGCGCACTTGGAACCCTGCCCCCAGGGCCCAGCAGCCGGCACGATCCGCTCCGGCTGTGGATTCTCGGCCCGCTCTCGATTTGCACAGGCAGATCGTCACACCGCGCCCGCCAGCAGCGAGCGGCGGCAATCGCAGTGCAGCCTACGGGGGCGGTTACCGCGGTCAAGCCAGCAGTTCAGGCAGCTACAGAGGTCCATCTACGAGCAGCGGACACACAGCCGCGCGCAGCGGCAATTATGGAGGCACGTTCAACGGCGGGGGACCTGGCGGGGGACGAAGCGCCGCACCCAGCCGCAACTATGGAAGTAATTCAGGCAGTGGGGCTCGGGGTGCCGCACCTGGCGGCGCTGCATCGAGCGGTAACAATACCCGCGCCTCCAGCGGCGGAGGCCGTAGCTCAAGTAGTGGCGGGGCTACGCGGGGCGGCTCGAATAGCGGCAACACACAGCGCTCGGCCGGCGCTCAGTCTGCCCACCACCGGTAAGCTACAGCGAGTGCCACTAGCGGGAAGTATCAAGCGAGCATGAAGGCCGCGACGAAATTGGGCGCGGCCTTTGCCCTTCCTGTGCGGCAAGCGGCGCAGGCGGCCTGGCTCGCTCCGCTCGGCCTGCACATCTGCCGCTACTCACTCCGCGTGAATTTCACCAGGCCATCGCGGTAGTCGATGGCGATCACCAGTTCTCTGAGCAGCGTATAGCCCAGAATTCCGGCGACTTCTACTCCCGGATGACGGCTCATCGAGGCCATGTCAATCGCCACCATACCCAAGTTGGGCTGGCGAAAACCTCCGAAATTCAGCATCACCACTCCGGTGACATACACCTGCTTGACCTTTCCGGATATGCCCCTGGCCTGCACGCTGCTTTCCTTCTGCACACTCGTCCAGCTTCGCGCAACGTCCTGGTCGATATAATTTACGAACGCTCCGGTATCCAGCAGGAACAACAGAGGCTCGCTCTTATTCACTCTGGTAGGTATCAGCAGCATATGGCCGTAGCGGAAAACACGGTCGAAGTCTTTCGTGTCCGGCGAAAAAGTCCGGTCGTACCGGCCCTGGGCATCGGGCTCGGCTTCCCGCTTGGGCAAGGGGGCAAGACGCAGATTTAAGCGGTGAATATCGATGGTTACCAGAAATTCGCGGAACACATCGGCGCCGATCACGCCATTGTCATCGGCCACACTATTCTGCTCTGCTACTTCCACCGGGCAGTTTCGGAATTCCACGTTGCCCACGCGGACCTTTTCCACCAGCCCCCAATAACCCTTTACCGGCCCCTGATCGCCGATGCCGGAAATCTCCGCAGCGCTGACCCGTTTGACGCCCGCGCGCTCGGCAGCCTTCTGCGTCAGCAAGATTCCACTCGCACCGGTGTCGAGAAGGAGGACCAGAGGTTTACCTCCGTTCAAGCTCACCGGCAATCCCACGCCGGCAATGAAATGGGCGGAGTGATAGATGTTCTCCAATCCCACTTCGGTTTTTTGGTAAGGACTCAACAGCTCCCACATCTTGCCGTCAGTGTGCGCACCCTCGGCCACGACTTCCGGGGAATTTGCCTCAGCTAGCGGAATGCCGGCGCCTAGGTATTTTTCGAGTGCGGCACTTCTTTCTTTCTTACCGAGACCTGAGCTGTAGCTGCGGAAAATGTCGGGATCTTTCGGGTCGAGCTGAAACGCGCTTTCATATAATTTTGCGGCGGTTTTATGCATCGAGGAGGCGGCGGCAATTCTACCCAACCCCCACCATGCCCGAGCCAGCGCTCCGCCCAGTGCCAACGCATTTTTGTATTCCGCCTGCGCCTCGGTCAGCTTTCCCTGGCGGTAGTAGACCTCCCCGAGCAGGTCATGCGGTACAGGTGACTGCGGCGCCAGTTCCAGGGCTCTACGCGCGGCCTGCGCCGCTTCCGTCACGTCGTCCCGTCTCAGCAGCGAGGTAACCAAACACGAATACGCGGGCATCGACGCCGGGCTCTGTGTCAGGACACTCCTGCAAATGTCGATGGCCTCGCCGTACTTTCCCGACTGGTACAACGACTTGGCTTCGCCAATTCGGTCCGGGTTGTATTGCGCTAACGCCGGCGCGCAGCACAGCAAAACGCACCAAGCCCGCAGGAAGAGCAGCTTTTTAGTTACCATCGTCAGGTCACCTGGGCGGCATCGTATCAGAATCGTCAACTTCGCAACAACGGCTTGCTCACCTGACGTTGCCGCCTCACGCCGATGGAAATTTTCCCAGTGAGTCGGTAAGATGTTTACTTGCGCTTCGGACTGGGGCGTCAATCCGTAAATTCGAGGTCACATGCGTCTGGTTACATTTGATCGGGGACACAACGATCTTCGCATCGGAGCGGTCAATCCCGCGGGGAACATCGTCGATCTAAATCTGGCTTATGAACTCTATCTTGGCGAGGCCCAGCAGGAAGGCGCGGCCGCGCGCATGGCGGCCGCCCGCGTTCCCGCGGACATGCGCAGCCTGTTTGAGGGCGGGGACCACAGCCTTCGCGCCGCAAAAGACGCGTTGCAATACGCCATGAATACTCCGGCGCGCGTCACTGCCCCGTCCGGGCACACGCTGATCTACGCGCCCGGGGCAGTCCGGCTGAAGGCCCCCATCCAGCCACGAAAGTTTTTCCACACTGCCGGAAACTTTCGCGAGCACCACGAAGAGGCGCAAAAAGCGGGGTTTTCACATCCTGTGCTGCCCTGGATCGTTTTCTTTCAGAATGTGGACGCCATCATCGGTCCCGACGAACCCATCGTCTATCCCGAACATCTCACGCAAGAGCTGGACTACGAGCTGGAGCTTGCCGTGGTGCTCAAGAAATCCGGCAAGCACGTTACCCCGGAACAGGCGCGAGACTATATTGGCGGTTATCTGATCTTCAACGACATCACTGCCCGCGACATTCAACGCCAGGAAATGAAATCGGGCGTGTTCAGCTTCTGCAAGGGTATCGACACATTCTGCCCGCTCGGCCCCTGCATCGTGACTCCCGACGAGATGCCCAACCCGCAGAAGCTGGCTATGAAGCTGCGCGTCAACGGCCAGCTCCGCCAGGAGTCGAACTCCAGCAAAATGTCCGTAACCATTCCTGAAATTATTTCGCACTACTCGCCTATGGGTTATAGCGCAGGCGATGTCCTCTCCACCGGCACGGTTTCCGGCGTGGCTGCCTTCAGCGCGGACCCCAAGTCGCTTTTTCTTAAGCCCGGCGACGTGATCGAATGCGAGATCGATGGGATCGGCATTTTGCGCAACCCGGTGATCTCCTGGCAGCAGGCGCAGGCCGGAAGAGCCGCCAATGCCGGATAGGATGCCCAGTAACGTGCCGGATAAAACCGGGGGGGCGATGTCCACCACCAAGATGCCCGCGGCCGATCAAATCTGGGTCAGCACCCTCAATTCGCGCGGTGACTTCCCTGCCGGCGCGCGCGGAGCCGCGCCGGTGCGCTTTTATGACACTACGCTCCGCGACGGCGAACAGACCGTAGGAGTGGTGCTCTCGCCCCAGCAAAAACTGGAGTTGGCTCGCGCTTTGGATGATCTGGGCATCGCGCGCATCGAGGCGGGTTTCCCGCGCGTCTCGGCAGATGACGCCGAAGCGTTTGGCTTGATCGCGCGCGCCGGACTGCGAGCCGAAATTTGGGGCTTTGCCCGCGCGGTACAGGCGGACATCGAGGAAATTCTGCGCCTGGAAGCGCGCGCCTCGGTGATCGAGGTGCCCGCCAGCGAGATCAAGCTGAGCGCTTACGGCATTTCGCGCGCAGACTCCATCCGGCGCGCGGTCGAAGCGGTGAAATTCGCCACCAGCCACGGCGTGAAAGTCGCCTTCTTTCCTGTGGACGGCACGCGCGCCGATCTGGATCATCTCCGCGCGCTTTATCTCGCTGCCGTGGAAGCTGGAGCCAGCGAAGCGGTGGTGGTGGATACCATCGGCGCGTGCAATCCCGAAGCCGTCGAATTTCTGGTACGAAAAGTTTGCGAGTGGGTGGGGCCTGCGGTTCCCGTGCACTTCCACGGCCACGACGACTTCGGCATGGCTACGGCCTGCGCCATTGCCGCCGTGCGCGGCGGAGCGCTGTGGATTCAGGGCACCATCAACGGCATGGGCGAACGCGCGGGAAATGCCGACCTCGGCGAAGTGGCCTTGGCGTTGCAGTGCCTCTACGGCATCCCCGTAGAGCTCGACTTTTCAAAAATCCGCGAAGTTTCGGAGCGCGTGCGCACCGCGTCGGGTTATGCGCTCGAGCCGTGGAAACCGGTGGTGGGCGAAAATCTATTTGTTCGGGAAAGCGGCGCCGTGGCCAGCCAGTTCCACATTCCCGAAGCAATTGAGCCCTTCGCGGCTGCGCTGGTGGGCGCGAAACGCTCGATCGTGCTGGGCAAAAAAAGCGGCCTGGACAGCATCGACCTCAAAGCCAAAGATCTGGGCTTGAGCATTCCCCAGGATCAGCGCAACGCCGTTCTATCCGCCGTGAAGCGCAGAGGAATCGAAAAGCGCGGCCTGGTTACGGACGCGGAGTTTCAGCAGATCGTCGCGCAACATCCCTCCCGTTAGATTGGACGTGCTGCCCCCCGCGCCGAATGGCGATATGTGCAATTTCCGGGTGCACCGCCGTCTTGCTCAGCCTGCGGCCTGCCTTTTCTTCATGGCCTCGTCGAATCGTTTGCTCATTTCCGCGTCCGATACATCCTCGATATGGGTGGCAATCCACCACTGATTTCCCGACGGGTCGACAACGCCCGCGTTGCGATCGCCATAGAACTGATCGGCCGGCGCCATCAGTGAGGTCCCTCCGGCCGCCACCGCCTGCTTGTACGTGGCGTCGGTGTCTTTGACGTAGAGATACATCGCGCAGGGTAGCGGCTTCCACTGTTCTCCGCCTTCAGCCAGCATGAGCGGCGAATCGCCGATGATTAACTGCGCGTGCCTGATCACGCCGTCCGCCGCAGAACGATGAACCTCCTTGGCGTCAAAGGCGTGGTTCAGAAAATCAATCAGTTTTGCCGCATCGCGGACCACCAGGTAAGGCGTAATGGTATGAAATCCTTCGGGTATGGGTTTAACGGCCATTTTATTTATCTCCTGTTTAAGGTTATTTTCGACTTTTCTCGCGCCGGCACATGACGGCACGCCGCGCGCGCGGCTGCCGGATTTCCCCGAGCACACACTTCCGGAGTATTACTCTCGACAGGACATCAGAACTTCGGGCCGCCGTCAAGCGGCGGCGGCGCACTTCGCAAATCTGCACGGCATTCGCGCTTGCAGCTCAGGGTGGTGCGCAGTCTCTTGCCGTTTAGCCTTATGATAGGACGGTTACGAAGAACAGTTGCGGCGAGCGGCCGCGAGGGATGCGCCATGGATCGTTTACACTTTTACTCGATCATGAACGGTGAGGGCACGCTGGATTACGAGCTTTATCTCAATACCAAGTCGCTGCTCTCCTGCCAGAAGGACTTCGCGGCATTTTGCAATAAGGACGAGCTGCAATTTCAGGTGGTTCATCAGATCGAAGAGTTATGGATGAAGCTGATCGGCTACACCCTGCTGGACGTCGACGAGTACCTTCTGAAGGAAAACACAAACCGGGTCATTACCCTTTTCCGCCGCGTGCACATCGCTCTTCGCCTGATGATCAACCAGCTCGATCTGCTGGAAACCATGTCTCCCAAGGAATATCAGGAGATTCGCCTGCAGCTCGGCAACGGCAGCGGCCAGGAATCGCCGGGGTTTCGCGTAATCCTGAAGATGCATCCGTTTCTATGGCACTCATTTAAGTCGACGTACCTCGACCAACACGGCCTCACCGTCGAGAAAATTTATAATTCCGAGTACGCGCACGCGGACGCGTATGTCGTGGCCGAAGCGCTGGCCGAATTCGATGAGCTTTTCCAGCGCTTCCGCTTCGTGCACATGCAGCTCATCCAGCGCACCATCGGAATGGGCTCGAAGTCGCTGAAAGGGCGCTCGGTGGAGATGCTGAACGAAGGACAGCGCGTGCGCTTCTTCCCCGAACTATGGGAAATTCGCAGCCACATGACCGACACGTGGGGCGCAAGTTACGGCGTAGTGAGAGATTCCATCGGCGGCCACTGACCGTTCCTATCGATTCGTTGAACGCTCGGCGAACCCGCTCTTCGTTCGACCGGCAGGCACACCCGGGTTCAATTCCTGAAATGCGGCAAGACCGCCTCGCCAAATAGTTTGGCTTGCTCCAGCCGGTCGTCTCCCCACACTTCCAGGAGAATGTGGGTGCAGCCCGCTGCTTTGTACTGCTCAATTCGGGCGATGCAATCGTCGGGGGTGCCGGCAATGGGGCAAACTTTTTCCAGAATCTCGTCGTTTACCGCGCGCGCCGCGGCCTTGCGTCCACCGGATTCCATGGCATCGGCGATGGGCGAAATCTCCTCAAACGTAAGTCCCGCTTTCTGCAGCAGCATGTCCGCCGAGCCCTTGATGTTTTGCACTTTATTGGCGAGATACATGGCGGCCATCTCGCGCGCGCCTTCGCGGCCTTTGGCGCGGTCGCGGTTCACGCTGCCGACAATCACGCCGCCCAGATCGAGCTTCGCGGGTTCCTTGCCCGCCTTTCGTGCGCCCTCCTCCATGAATTGCCGCGAGTACGCGATGAAAGCCGGCGTGGTGATGCTTGCCGTCAACAGCCCGTCGGCGTGCCAGCCGGCCATACGTTGCAGCACAGGCCCCGTGGCGCCGATGTAGATGGGCACTTCGTGCCTGGAAACGTGAGCCTCATCATTCAACTTGGGCAACTGGGCGGAAAAAACCTCGCCGTTATAGTCGAGCGGAATGCCGCTAAGCGCCGCGCGAACTATGTCGATGCATTCGCGCATGTATCCGGCAGGGCCAACCTGTTTGCCCTTCTCCCCTTCCCCGATTTCTTTCATGAAAATTTTGGAAGCGCCGAGGCCCAGCAGGAATCGCCCAGGTCCCGCGGCTTCTTGCATCACACGAGCTTCCATGGCGATCTGAATGGGGTGGCGCGTGTAGGGGGAGATGATTCCCCAGCCGACAGGAATGCGCTTGGTCTCACGCGCCACGATGGCAGTGATGGCCGTGGAAGAGCGCGCCTCATAGGAATGTTTGCGCCACCAGGGATAGGCTTCGGCCAGCCAGAAGGTGTCAAATCCAGCCTTCTCGCAAGCCTGGGCCATGGCCACAGTCTCGTGGAGAGGCTCCATACTGAGTTGCAGGACGCCGATACGGAACGGAACGCTCATGATTGCATCAACTCCTTATTACTTCCGCCAAATCGAATCGACAGGCCCGGCTCTTTCGAAACATCGGCGACGGGGCTGCGCTGCATGAATTTGGCACGCCGCACACTTACGGGTTCGTCCAGAAATGTTCCAGCCCTTTTACCAGCGCCCACATGGCGCGATTGAGCGGGGTAGGGACGCCGGCTTTCTCGCCCATGCGCACAATGGCTCCGTTCATGAAGTCAACTTCCGTAGGGCGGTTGGCGAGCACGTCCTGAAGCATGCTGGCCTTATGCTTGCCGGGCGCGTTAGCCGCGAAGCGCACCATTTTCTTGGGGTCATCGTGCAAATCGATTCCGAGGGCGCGAGCTACGGCTGTTCCTTCATCAATCAAGGCATCGAAGAGCGCGCCGGTAGGCTCAAAAAAAGTCGCCGCGCCGTGATGCAAGCCGGTCAAAGCACCCACCGGATTTGTGGACGCATTGAAAATCAATTTTGACCATTGCGCGCCGCGGGCATCTTGCAGCGCCACGGTCTTCATGCCCGAGCGGTTCAACATCTCGGCCAGCTCGTTCACCAGCCGCATCGGGACGCCCGAAGGCTCGAACGGGCCGATCCAGGTGCTGCCGGCGATGTCATAGCCCACATGGCCGGGCGCGATAATATGCCCCGCTGGAAACGTGGTGCCACGAATGACCTGTTTGACGTGCTCGGCGATGATTTCCTCGTTGCCCACTCCGTTCTGCACCGAGCAAACGGCGCTGCGGTCGTCGAAGATATTCCGCGCCTGCTCAATGGCCCCGCGGGTGTGCGTGCTTTTCGTGGCTACGATTCCGTAGTCGCAGCGCGGAATTTCCTGCGCGCGGATGGTGGCATGAAATCGCGCGGTAAAATCGGCCGCACCGGATATCCGCAACCCGTTCTTATTGATGGCATCCACGTGGGCCGCACTCACGTCGTAAGCGTGCACTTCGACGTCATTCAGCCGGGCGAGGTGCGCGGCGAATAGACTGCCGATCGCTCCGCAGCCGACTACGCACACTTTCATGCCGGCTTTCCGGGGCGCTCGCGGCCGTTATAAAACTTCCAGGGAATGTCGGCGAGGCATTCGCCAGCTTTTTTGCCGATGCGATACATGTCCTGGGTGTAGAGACAGACCTTGCCGTCCTGATCCACCACCTGGGGATGAAAACTGAAGACCATATTCTCGCGCAGCTCGAAGTCGGTGCGTGCGCCGATCGCGGGATATTCAATCATGGTCTCGCCGATGGAGTGGCCAGACAGATGCCCGAGACCGAATCCATGCCGCGCGAAGATTTCCGCCGCGGCGTGGTGGACCGCGGAGATTTTCTCCCCTTCGCGCATGCACAGCCGCGCCGCCTCCAGCGCTTCGGGATACGCGTCGGCCATCTTTTGCGTCCGCGCGCTGGGCTTTCCCTGGATCAGCGCGCGCGAAAATTCCACCCAGTAGCCCTCCGGCCCGGTAATCTCGAGTGAATAGAGCAGCAGGTCGTCGGCATGCACCACGCGGGCGCCGGGAACTTTGAAATGCGCCTCGGCTTCGCCACCGGTGCCGGAGAGCACGATATTCATCATGCGCGGCCCGGCGCCGCGCGCAAAAAAAAGCCCTACCGCCGGCGCCATCACTTCCGCTTCGGTTTTCCCCGGCGCATAATCACGTACCAGTATCCAGAAACCATCCACGATGATATCCATGGTGCGGCGGATCGCCGCCAATTCGAACTCGCTTTTCACCGCGCGCGCCATGTCGAACTGCACGTCAAAGGGAACGAGCTCGTAAGGCCCGCCTTCGAGCGCGCGGTAGTCGCGCACCGGCATGATGAAATTCATACCGTAGACGCCCAGACGCTTCCAGTGCTGCGCCTCCGCGCGCTGGCGGAGCCACAGGCCCGGCACATCCGCCCATACGTGATCACGCACCCAGGTTTTGGACTTGTCGCCAATCCATTTCGCTTCACTGGGGAAAATCAGGGTGGGCTCGCCGTCGAGCGGAATTAAAACGTCCACGTAACGATGCACAATTTCAAAGTCCGAGACGTAGCGGACCCCACCTTCGAAGCCGGAGTACTGATTCCCGCAAACAATCAAGGCGTCGATATTTTCATGACGCATCGCCTGGCGAATATTCTGGTAGCGACGCTCGATCTCAGCTTTGGGCACCATCAAATGATGTGTCAGCTCCAAGGAGGGTTCCTCGCTTCGGTCGTCAGGACGCTTCGCAGATTTCGGCGGCGGTCAGCGCATAAATTTTGGTGATATCGACCAGCGTTTTGATGGCCACTTTTTCGCCTTCGCGGTCGCGCGGCCCGCTGGAAGGCCCATAATTCACGGTTTCGATGCCGTAGCGCGTCAGCACGGAGGCGTCGGAGCTCCATAACACCGTATCTCTCCTCGGCGCGCTGCCCATCACCTGGGTGTGCGCGGCCTCGATGGTTTTCACCATGGGATGCTCGCCGCTGATTTCCGCGCCAGGAACGGAAACGTAAGTTTCAAATTCAATTCCGTAGTCCGGGAAGCGTTTTTGCAAATTACGGACCAGTGACTGCACCGCGCGGCGCGCCTCGGCGAGCGGCTTGGTGGGAGGCACGCGAATATCGAGGCATACCTCGGCGCGGTCAGGAGTACGGCTGGCGCGCCAGGGATGTCCCGCGCGGAGACATCCGACATTGACCATGCCTGGCTTGCCGCCATAGCCGGAAGTTTTTTCCCAAGAGGGTATCCATTCGTAAACCGCGCCGAGGACATCATGCATCCGCCGGATGGAGCTTTCCGCCTGCCGCCCCTGCGCAAAGGCGGTGTGCACGTACATCCCCTGCGTGGAGATGCGCACCCACACCGAGCCATAGTGGCCGAGAATGAGCTGCATATCCGTCGGCTCGCCCAAAATACACATGTCGGGCAGCACGCCGTGATTTACCAGGTAGTGGCTTCCCACTCCGTAGCCGCGGAATTCCTTCCCGGTGAATTCTTCGCCGACTTGCGTCTTTTCTATTTCACCGGCTACAGCGGCGATGATCACGTCGCCGGCCAGCTTCACGCCCGCGCGTTGCAGGGCTTTCACCGCATGCGTGTAGCAGACCAGCGCGCCTTTCATATTGTAGATACCCAAACCATAGATCATGCCGTTCTTGACCACGGCGTGCGGCTTGTACCCAATGCCAGTAAGAAACGCTTCGCGGCCGGTGTTCGACGTATCCATGTGGCCGTTGAACATCAGGCGCTTGCCGTCTCCGTGGCCTTCCCAAAGGCCGATGACGTTCGGCCGGCCGTCTTCTACTTCCTGCCACGTGGTCCTGAGGCCCAGTTCCTCGAAAGTGGAACGCATATAGCGCCCCATCTCGAGCTCTTCGCCGGTGGGGCTGGGAATATTCACCACGTCGCAGGCCATGGCGACGATTTCCTTCTCGTTCACTTCCGCGAGGATCGACTTCGCCAGTTTGGAATCGATTTTATGGGCTGCTTTCATCGGTCGTTTTTTTTGCTCTATGGTCGACAGCACTCTTAGAACGGTTACAAGCGAAAGTCATCCGGATACGGACAGAGTTTCTCGTTCCCGTGTTCGCCAATCAAGAAATTATCTTCCAGGCGCAGTCCTCCGCCGCCCTCCCAGTAGATCCCCGGTTCGATAGCCAGCACCATTCCCGCGCGCATGGTCGCGGCAGCGGCCTGGTGCGCGTAGGGCGGCTCGTGCGCGCGCGCGCCGACACCGTGAGCCACGGGATGCGAAGGCTGCCCGGGATAACCGGCGTCGGCAATATCCTCGCGGATCGAGCGATCGAGCTCCGCGAGACTCGCGCCATCCTTGCAGTGTGCGATAGCCGCGCTGAAAACTTCCAGGAGCTGGTCCAGCAACCGATCATACTTCGCCGTGAGCTTTCCGGGAACGATGTTCTTGGTCAAGTCGGTCCAATACCCGTCGGCGCAAACCCAGATCTCTACCAGCGTGGGCTCGTTAGGCACAATCTGCCGATCCGTGGTGGCCGTGAATGTGGCGATTCCCGGGCCGGACCACACCAGCGTAAAGGCCCGCGCCATTTCCACTTTGCCCTGGTAACCCACACCTACGGAATGAATGTGGCCCTCGATCATCGCCGCCACTTCAGATTCCTTCATGCCGGGCTTGATGTTGGCGCGCGCATATTCCATGCCCAGGGCGGCCAGCTCGTTGGCCAGGCGCATGCGCTCGATTTCCTGCGGCGTCTTGATCATCCTGGCCTGCGCCAGCAGTGGTGCGGCGTCCACCACCTGTCGCGCGGCGCCACGGAAAGCGTCGAAGTAACCCTGCCAATAAACCGTCGGCTCTCCCACCATGCGGTCGCAAATCTGCGAGGTCTGCGAAAGCTCGATGCCCACCCTTGCGGTAAGGTTTTTTTCGCGAAGAACTTCAATGGCCATCTCCAGCGACCGCACCATCGGCGGCCGCGGGTCCGCGGGATGGTAGAAACGGAAAGAACGCACATCCTTTGTCCAAGCACAACGTTTGGCTTCTTCGTGCTGTGGTTCGATGGCCAGCAGTACCGGCTCACCTTCGCGCGGGAAAATAACCAGGTCATATCCTTTCATGCACCAATAATCGGTGAGATAAAGAACATTGTCGGGCGCGCGAGCGACGATGGCGTCAAGGTCCTGCTCGCCCATCAAGAGGCGAACACCGTCTAGCTTGCGCTGGTCAATCGGATGTGTCATGCGAATGTTCCAACTGGATGGGTCATGCGAATGTGCCCGTTGGATGTGTCATGCGGATGGGTCATGAGCCGAGGTAACTTTGGGAATTGCCGTGGAACCGGACGGAGAATCGCCTGCTTCCGAGCGGCGCCAGGACGCTTCCTTACCTTTAATTAAGCGATAAAGCGCAGTATGCAATGGCGCGCTTGCGCCTACGCGTTCCGCCTCGCGGGCGATGGCCCCCCCAAGAAACTCCACCTCCGTCTCGTAGTGGTGCTGCACATCGTAGAGCATGGAAGTGGGATGATTGGTTTCGGCGCCAATCTTGTTCATTTCCCATGGATCTTCGTGCAGCGTGATACCCACGGCCTTGGCCACCTGCTTCCCTTCCTCGATCAGATCGTGCAGCAGCCGCCCCAGATCGCCGAAGCGCGCTTCCTCGGCGAATGCGGGACAGTGCGGAAGTCCGGTGAGCGCGCTCACTCCATTCACCGAGGCGTTGAAGATCAGCTTGGACCATTGCGCCGGGCGCGCGTCCTCGAGGGCCACTGCTTTCAGACCCGCGGCAACGATGAGATCGGCCGTATCGCTCACCGTTGAAAATGGGGTGGACGAGGGCTCGAAGGGACCCAACCAGGTGGCCGTGTCGAGCTCGTATTGCACCACCGTATCGCTGTGCCGCGTGCCGCTCATAAAAGTTGTGCCGCGCAGGATCTGGCCTTGCGAATGCCGCGCCAGAATCTCTTCGCAGCCCAGGCCGTTTTGCGCGGAAAGCAGAGCGCCGCGATTGAACAGATGCCCTACCGGAGCCACCGCCTCTTCGGTCTGCGTGGCTTTCGAGCAGACAATTCCCAGGTGGCACTCCGGCAACTCGGCGGGATCGGTGGTGGCGCGGAGCCGCGCGGTGAAGTTATGTTTGCCGGTGACGCGCAAGCCTTGCTCGTTCAAAGCATGGGCATGCGCGGGACGCCGTACGAAAGCGTAGACCTCAGCCACTTGCGCCAGGTGCGCGGCGTAGAGACTCCCGATGGCGCCGCAGCCGATGATGCAGATTTTCTTGGCCATGCGCTAAGCGCGCCGCTCGACATGAACGGCTGGAGCGGGCTTCGCCGAGTCACCCTGCAACGCGTGGAAAATGCTATCTCCCGAATTGTGGGAATCATGAATGATGATCTTGCGCGAGTAGAGCGCGTCCTGCAGGGCGGCGCAGATGGTGTGCAGCGGGGCGGCGCCGCCCTCGCCCATGCCTTTCGCGCCGTTGTAGGAAAACGGCGACGGCGTCTCCAGGCCACCACACGCCAGGTCGGGCATATTCATCACGGTGATGGGCGTGTAGTCGCTGAAGGTTGCCGTCAGCATATTGCCTTCGGGATCGTAGACGCAATTTTCCATGAGCGCGGCGCCGATTCCATGAGCCGTGGCGCCGTGGACCTGGCCTTCCACGATCAGCGGATTGATCTTGGTGCCACAATCGTCCACGGCTGCGTAAGCGAGAATCTTCGGCTGGTAGGTCTCGCGATCGACCTCCATGACCGCGATGTGAAGTTGCGCGGCATAGGTCAGCGTCAAATTGCCGTATTTTTTTTCTACGTCGGGCACCGCGAATGGCGCTTTATAGACGTAGCGGCAATTCAGCGTGATGTCCGCCATATCCATGGGCAGCTCGGCATTGTTTACGTTGACCAGGTTGGCCAAGCCCCAATAGTTAATGGAGCGGTCGGTGCCCTTGACGCGCACCTCGGGGCCCATCTTGCCCACTCCAAACTCAAGCTCGCTTTCTTTGGCCTTCAGCACAAACGCGGCGAGCCGCGCAATTTCCGCGCGCAATTTTTCTGCCGCGCCGTGGATCGCGGAAAGTCCGGTGACGGCAAATTGGCTGGCGTAGGTGCCGGTGTGGCCGGTGTAGACGTTATGCTCGGTGTCGAACCCGGGGCGCACCACAATCATGTCCGGAGGAACGCGGAGCACTTCCGCCACCACCTGGGCTGCGGTGGTTTCGTGGCCTTGCCCCTGCGGCACGGATCCCAGGGAGACCACTACCTCGCCGTAGATATCGAGCTTCACGTTGGCCGCTTTGGATTGGCCTGAATAAGGAGCGAAAGCATTGATGATTCGCGCCTGGCCAAAATTATTTGTTCCGGAATCGAGGGTGGAGCCGATGCCCAGGCCGAGCATACGGCCTTCTTGCCTGGCCTGCTTCTGCTTCTCTTTCCACCCGTCCCAACCGACCAGTCCCTTGGCAATCTCTAACATGCGCGCGTAGTTTCCGGAGTCGTAAATACAACCGTTCGGCGTGGTGTAGGGAAACTCTTCGGTGCGGATGTAGTTGCGCAGGCGCATCTCGTCGGTGGGAATGCCGAGTTCGTGGCCACAGATGTCGATGACACGCTCAAGAAACCAGAGGTGTTGCATCCGCGAATAGCCGCGGTTGGGTCCCACGGGACATTTGTTGGAGACCACTTGTGTGAAATCAACGCGGTAATTACGGAAGCGGTAGGCGCCGGGCAGAACCTGCGCCCAGATAATGCAGCCCAGCGGCTCGTAACGGGGATAAGCGCCGCAATCGTCGATGTGCCGCGACTCGATGGCGGTGATCACGCCATTCTTGTCGAGCGCGACTCGCGTGTCCAGAAATGTGCGTTCGTTTCCATGCGCGCTGGCCAGCATGTGCTCAGTGCGCGTTTCGATCCACTTCACTGGCCGTCCACCGAGCTGTTTCGAGGCCAGGGCGCACACCGCCATCTGCGGGTAGGTGGTGATCTTGATGCCGAAGCCGCCGCCGATGTCGCGACTCTCCATCTGGATCTGGTCGATGCCCACGCCCAGCGCCGGCGAAAGAAACTGCGCGGCGAAAGCGGGAAAAGAATTGGTGGAGAGGAAGTGGATGCTTTCTTTCTTGGGATCCCAGGTGGCGATGATGCCGTTGTTTTCCAGCGGCGTGCTGGAAAAACGGTGGAAGTGCATTCGCCCGATGCTGACGATGTTCGCCGCTTCCTGGAAGGCTTTGTCCACCTCGCCATACTCGAAATTACCGTGCCACACCACGTTGCTGCCGTTCTGGTCATGGACCAGCGACTCATTTTTCAGTGCAAGTTCCGCGTCCAGAACTGGAACCAGCGCGTGGTACTCCACCTCCACCAATTCCGCAGCGTCTTCCGCGGCATTGCGCGATTCGGCCACCACCGCGGCTACAGGCTCGCCCTGATAGCGAACTTTGTCCGTGGCCATCGGATAATCGATGACCTTTCCCTGCGCGCCGGGCCCGATCTCGATGAAAGGCTGCACCCGCGCGGCTACTTCGGCGCCGGTCAGCACCGCCAACACGCCGGGAGCAGTCAAGGCTTTGGAAACATCAACACGGTCGATGCGTGCATGGGCGTACGGCGACCGCACAAACTGCAGATACAGCATGCCCTGCAATTTGTAATCTTCGACAAAGAGTCCCTGGCCGCGGACCAACCGCCCTTCTTCGCGCCGGCGCAGCGGCTGGCCGACCCAAGTGCCCTTTTCTGGTTTTGGTGCCTGGTTATTCACGGCAGTTGCTCACGATGCGTGCTCACGATGCGTGCTCAGAACAATTACTCACGCCAGGTCGGTCTTTGCTTCAGTAGGTATGCAGTCTGCCGGGTTACGCCAAAGCAGCTTGCAGCCCATCAATTAGTTTTTGGACGTTCTTTTTGGCCAGCGGCTCGAGCAGACCACCCGCCAGCGATGTCAGCTTGCCGAAAATCTGTGCCGTCCCTTTCCAGGCTACGCGCGTGCCTTGGGGTACGGCGCTGAGCTCGAATCCTGCGCTGATGTCCACGATTCCGCCCGCTACGCTGCCTGTACCGGAGTACCGCGCGTGGCTGGGCCGAGTGGCTTCTTCCAGCGTCATCTTTATCGCCGCGGTCCCGCGAATATGCGAGATCCCTACGGACAAACGAACCGTGAAATGTTTCTCGTCGATGAGGGACATACTCTCGAATCCGGGCAGTAGAGGGCAGAAACGCTGGGGATCGGCCAGGAAGTCGTAAACATCTTCCGGCTTGCGCGGCACAACAAAATCTCCTGTGAACGTAAAGGCCATAGGCGCTCTTTTTATTTCCCAGCCGCGGCAGCGGCGCGAATTGCTTTGAGAATATTCTGGTACCCGGTGCAGCGGCAGGTGTTGCCGGCAATGGCTTTGCGAATCTGCTGGTCGGAAGGTTTGGGGTGTTTCTCGAGCAGACGCACGGTGGACATCAACAGCCCGGGCGTGCAAAACCCACACTGCAGTCCGTGGTTGGCAGCGTAGGCTTCCTGCACGGGATGTAATTTCCCTTCCGTGGCGAGGCCCTCGACGGTGCGGACGTCGCTGCCATCGGCCTGCACCGCCAGGACGGTGCACGATTTCACGTTGCGCCCGTTCAGCAACACGGTACAGGCCCCGCAGTAGGTGGTGTCGCATCCCACATGCGTACCGGTAAGATTGAGCTGCTCGCGGATCAGCTCCACCAGCAGGGTGCGCGGTTCGACCTCGACGGCGCACGGTTTGCCATTTACGGTTAGCTGCAGTGGAACTTTGTCAAACGCGAGCGACATATTCGTGACCCGCCTCCACGCGCTCGCCACGGGCGCGTCGCGCTGCAATATCGATGGCCCGTTTGACCACCGCTCGGACTAGCACGCGCTTGTAATCCGCCGAGCCGCGCATGTCGGATTGCGGTTCCGCTGCGGCCATCGCCGCATCCGCGGCGTTCTCGATACTTTTTGCGCTTACCGGTTTGCCGCGCAGGGCATCTTGAGCGGCGATAGGGACCACCGCGGTCAAACCGACGCAACCGAGCGCGATGTGAATGTCGCGGCAGATGTCGCCGTCGCCCAGCGTCAACTGCACGGCCGCGCTGGCGGAGGCATACACCGACGCGCAGCGCTTGAACGCGATAAACGCCCCTCCGCTTTTTGCCGGGGGCAGTTTGACCCTGATCTCTTGCACGATCTCAGCGGGACCCAGCATTGTGGTGTAAGCGTCGGTTACAAAATCCGACACCGGCATTATGCGTTCGCCCTGCGGCCCGGTGCATCGAACCTGCGCTCCCAGTGTTAGCAGTACGGCGACCCAGTCGCCGCTGGGGTCCGCCTCGGCTACCGAACCCCCAATCGTGCCCATGTTACGCACCTGGGAGTCGGCTATCCCGGCGGCGCAGTCGTGCAGGATGGGAACACGCGCGACGAGTTCGGAATCTTCCAGCGCCGCGTGGCGTGCCATCGCGCCCATGCGAATTTCGCCGCTGTGCTCATCGATGGCGGATAGGCCGGGGACGAAGTTTAGATCCACCAGTGCGCCGGGACGGGCCAGACGAAGCTTCATTAACGGGATTAGGCTCTGGCCTCCGGCAAGAAGCTGGCCCTCCCCGCCCAACTGCGCGAGCAGAGTCACCGCCTCAGCCAGCGTGTGAGCGCGATGATAGTGGAATGGATAGGGTGACACGCAATCTTCCCTTTATCGCTGCACTCGGTTTCGGTCAATCAAAGAACTGCACGCTTCCGGTGACTGCCCAGTGCGTGTGACGCGATCGCAAATTCTAGTGCCAGATGGAATAAGACGCAAGTGGCATCGGGCGGCGAGAGAAGGCTCATTGGAAGGCGTGGAACTCGCGGAGTGATCCGGGCTGGATAGAGACGCGCCGGTAGTTTATATTCGCGCTCCTGTGCCTGCCGCCAAAAACATGCGCGACGACCGAATCGTTCCCATCCTGCTTGCCGCCGGGCCGTCGCGAGGCCTACCGTTTCCAAAGGCGCTGGCTCCCTTCAGAGATACCACCGCACTGGAGATCGCTGCGGCAAATTGCGCAGGCTACGAGGAATCTGTAGTCGTGCTGGGATGCCAAGCCGCGCAGATTCGCCTGGCCGTGCCGGCCGGACTGCGCGTGGTAATCAATCGCGGATGGCGAGCGGGGCAGCACAGTTCCCTTCTGGCAGCGTTGCGGGTGATCCCACGGAGCGCGGCAATTCTGGTGTACCCGGTGGACCATCCCCTGCTGACCCGCGCATTGGTGAGTCGCGTGACCCGCGCCTTTTTTCGCCGGCGGCAAGGGCAGTCCATCGTCTTACCAATCGCGGGTGAAAAAGTTGGCCATCCCACGATCTTTGCTTCCGAGCTGCGTGAGGAGATCTTCGCCGCCAGAACCGCGCGCGACGTCGTCTACGCGAACTTACAACGAGTGAAATTTGTGAAACTGAATTCCCCCGCCGTCTGGCTTGATTTCGACAACGAGGCATCCTACCGGCGCTGCCTGCGGGAATACAGAAAGAGCAGGCGCGCTTAAATGACGAGAGCTATTAACTTGTTTTGAGGCTCGCTACGAAGTTCGACGCGCAAATCCGAAAGCCACGGCGCTAAGGCCTGCGATTAAGAGTCCAGAACCGAAGATGGCAACCGCTCGCGGCAGCGAGCCATGATCGAGGGTTTGCAAGAAGACGCCAAGCGGGAAGGTCACCGCGCCAATTAAAAGAGCAAGAGCCAAGACGAACTTGATTCGGTCGGCAAATCCAACGCGCTCGAACACCGCGCCCAGAACGATGAGCAGCATGCCCAGACCAATCCAGTGGCCGTGCACATCGATCTGACGAGTGTAGACGTATTTTATTTCCCCGTATCGATCGAGCGCAGCCTGCGATTCGGGCAGGTTCCTCTCCGCCGCGCGAATGAACGAAGTGGCTAGAGCACCGCCGATGCCATCAAGAGTCTGGTGCTCGACGAATAGCGCGAAGTAGAGACCGTAGCTCATCCCCAGAATAGCCAGGGCCAGCCCGCCGAGAATTAACATTTTCCGCGCGCCGGTCATCGTGCGGATCCTTTCGGCGCGGATTCTTGCGGCGCTGTTCCCTGCAGCAATGACGACGGCGGCGCACCATCCAGCCGGCCCGTATAACGCAGGACTCCGGTGAGCATCGCCGCCAGTGCCACAACTACCAGGAAGCCCCCGAAATCAGCGATGGCCGCTGCGAGCAAGCCCCAGCGCAGCTCCAGCAGCACAAACACGGGCAGCATAACGCCACCCATCAAAAGCGCAACCACCCAGCGCCGCTTCCAGCGCTCTTGCAGAAAAACGTAGGGCTGAAAAAAAGCGACCAACATGGCCACCAAGCCAAACTCGATGATGTGGGAGTGCGCCGCAATCTTGACGGCATGGTCGGCCTGGAGGTTGCCGTAATCCCCCACCGCCAACTCCGCGGTTTGCAAGCCTGCTTGCGGCGAAGCGTTCTCCAAAATGCTGGTGGTCATGCGCGAGAGCAGGTTGACGTCAAGTTCCTCCTGCTTGTACAGGTCACGGGCGGCGTACCAGGCACCGTGAGCGAAGCCGGCCAGAATTAAAAGCGTGCCTCCCGCCAGCAGAACGCGGCAGCACCAGCTGCGGTCCGCCAGCAGAGCGTCGTGCGCCACCGGGGATGCAGGAGCACCTGAATCCTGCCCGGTGGCCACCGGCGCAGCACGGTTCCAGCCCCGCCACAGCCCGGCCAGGAATCCCACGCAGGACAGAATCACCAGCAAACCGCCGGCATCGGCGATGATGCTGGCCCAGCCGATGGATTCGAGAGGACTGGAGGCAAGACCCACGTAGTGAATCGCCAGCACGCCGACGGGAAGGACCACCGCGCCAATAATCAGCAGCACCGCCAGGCGTTTCTTCGCGCGCTCGCTCCAGGCGACATACGGCATAACGATGGCCAGCAGCAGCGCCAGATATCCGAAATCCACCATGTGCAGGTGCGCGTCTACCTTTGTGCCGCGATTCTCCAGCGCATTGCCGATCATTTGGAAATTTCGACCCACTGCGGTGCTGTCACCTGCGGCCACGGCACGAGTAGCGGCGAGCAAAGCTTGGCCGATTCCATTCGCGTTGGGATGAAGAATAAAAACAGCGAAGATGTCGCCAAACAACATGCCCACGATGATGAGGGTAATGCCTCCGACGACGAGAATCCGGCGCGCGCTATAGGCTGCGAAGCCGCCCTTCACCGGATGGGCCTCGCCAGCAAGAAATGTGGCCTGTGCGGTGTCCATAGGCTCCCCTAATCCGAGTGCGTCCGTTCCGCGGCGGTTGCGCGCGGAGCGTTCCAGGCCGGGCCGGTGTGATCCGCACTCGCGCGAGTCTGACGAAAAGCTGGCATAACTTCCTTGGCGAACAGCTCCTGGGTCTTGATGGATTTCCAGTGAGCGAGGCCGCCGAAGTTGGAGACGATGGCCAGCTCGGAAATCGCCGGCTCGGTGCGTTGCAGGTTTTCAATCTGCCTGATCACCTTTTGCGGCGTTCCGATAAAGCCGATCTCCTGCTCGACAATCTCATCATAGGTGAGCTTGCACAGGCTCTCCATGGCGCCGCTGGCATAGAAGCCATAGCCCTTGGCGCGCAGCTCAGCCTTTTTCGCTTCGTCCTGCAAGGACTCCAGCGGCGACGCGTTGAAGGTCAGAAAATTGTGCAGCTCGGTTTCTACTTCCTTGCGAATCTGCTTTTCATCAGCGTCGAGATAGACCGGGCGAATGTATACAATTTTAGGCGTATGCCCGCTCTGTGCGCAGGCGTCCTTATAAATCTTGATAGGCGCTTCGAGCACTTTATAGGGCAGCAGCGGCGGCACGAAAATTCCCCAGCCGCGTTGGCCTGCCATGCGGTAGGTGATGTCGCTGGTACCGCCGGTGTAGAGAGGCGGGTAGGGCTTCTGCAGAGGACGCGGCACCACGCTCAAATCCTTGACCTGGTAAAACTTGCCGTCGTAGGAGAATTTCTCCTGCGTCCAGGCGCGCTCGAGGATCTCGATCGCCTCGTCATAGCGCGGCCGGCTCTCCTCCAGTGGCAAGCAGGAAGGCCCGCAAAGCCATGCGTGGCCGCGCCCCAAGCCGCATTCCAGGCGCCCGTTGGTGAGGATGTCCGCCTCGGCGATGGAGCCCGCCAGGCGCATGGGGTTCTCCAGCGGCAGCGTGAACAGTGCCACACGGAAGCGGATACGTTGGGTACGCTGCGCCGCCGCGGCGAACATGGCCAGCGGGTTCGCTGAAATGGAAAACTTTTGAAAAAAATGGTGGTCGACTATCGAATAGACATCGAAACCGGCCTGGTCGGCATGCTCGATCTGCCGGAAGATTTCCCAGGTCATATCGTAGTGAGACTTCCCGGGAGGAGTCTGCATCTCCGCATAGACGCCAAATTTCATCGAATCTCTCCTCCCGAGAAAAGCCGTGCCGGGCCGCTATCCTGAGTCACTTCCGCGGCAAATTCAAGGGGTGTTCGCTGAAAAGCCCGGTTGAAGACATTGGCAGTTCGAGACAGACCGGAAGGAGTGAGGCCAGTGGACCATCAAAAAAAAAGGGGCGGACCGGAATCACTCCGGTCCGCCCCGCCAGCATCGATTTAGAAAGTGAAGCGAAGCGCTAATTGAATTTGCCGCGGGTTGGAGACAGCGCGCGGCGTGCCGTAGCTGGGGTTGGGCGAGCCTTCTTTGAAGAAGGGCCCCGCGCCACAGACATCTGGTCCGGCACCCGGGCAAAAGTCAGCCGCACCGTAGGCAGTGTTAAAGAATCGCACGTTCACCGAATTGGCCAGGTTGAAGGCCTCGGCGATAAACTCCAGCTTCTTCTTTTCCATAATCGTAAAGGAGCGCGAGAGGCGCATGTCCAGGGTCTTGAGCGTGTCCCCCTTGAAGGTATTGCGGCCCTCCAGGCCCACGCGGTCATTAGCACCGAAAACGTCTCCATTCACGTCCGACCCGGCAAACTTGGTAAAGTGTTGCGCGGACTGCAGCGTGAGGATGAAGCCCAGCTGGAAATCGCGAAACCAGATGTTCCCGCTGGTCGGGCTGGAAAGCACGGCGTTACCCACGAAGCGGTTGCGGACATCGTCGGCGGAAAGAGCGCGCTCGGCCCTGATGTTCAAGCTATCCTGCGGGATCAGCACGAAGCTCGGATTGGGACCATCATCAATTCCCTTCGACCAGGTGTACGCGCCGCCCACGCTGAAGTGATGGCTCAGGCGCTTGTTGACGTTGATCAGCAGGCCGTCATACTGCGAGTTCCACCGTGAGTCTGCTTCAAAATAAACGGCATAGGTGGTGTTGCACCCGGGCGTAAAGGGAAGGATGCAACGCACGCCGGGATTTCCAGCAGAGCCGGCCAGGAAGCCCACCGGGTACGAATTTGTGCAGCCCCCAGCGCTCGGTCCCAGCAAAGCCGGATTCGCGAAGTAAACGTTCTTGCAGCCGGCAATCCCGGTGGAGGTGTGCGTCAACACGGTGCCGCTCGGCGCGGGCTGGTTCACGTTGTAAAAGCTTCCCAGATGTACGCCGTGAACGCGCAAATAACTGATGCTGACGCTGATGTCTTTTATCGGTTCGAATTCAACGGTAAGAGTGGATTGCACGCCGTAAGGGTTCTGGTGATTCTTGTTAAAGCGCACAATCGTGGCATCGCCCTGGAATCCGCAAGTCGTCGCCGGATTGGCGGTGATCAACGGCGCACACGGACCGCCAGGTCCGAAAGGCGACACGGTGGTGGCGTCAGGATAGGTTCCCGCGGTCACCAATTGATTGAGCGCGAAGTTGGTAATGGTCGGAGAGCTGGCAAAAGCGAAGAGTCGCACATTGGCATTCAAGGCATCTTCCTGGGCAGTGCGGACGAGTCCGGTCACCGGGCTGGTGAACGGGCCGAACACACCGCCGCAGGAGGGCTTCTGGCAAGCCAGCAGAGGCGACGGAATGATGCCGTGGAAAAGCCCGGCACCGGCACGCACCACGATATTCCACCGGGTGCCGATGTTGTAGGCGAGACCCAGACGCGGATCGATGTTCTTATATTGATTATTTAGCGCCGCGCTCGGCCAAGTTTCAAACTCCCAGCGCACTCCGCCGTTAATGGTCAGCCGGTTGGTGGCGCGCCATTTATCCTGAATGTACAGGCCGTTATAGGTGTGGTCCAGAGTGCCCTCCGCTAATTTTCGGATGGACTCGGGAATTTTCACGCCTTGATAAACGGCGGGACCGTTGGGCAGCAGGGTAGGCTCGGTGAAATTCGAAGAAGCCTGGTTGCGCTGGAAGAAGATCACAAAAGGATGGGGACACGCAGTTCCCGTGGAGCAGGACGGGACTACGCCATCGGTGCCGAGGAAAGCCCCCAGGCTGGCGAAGTCGGCCTCAAAGGGATAAAACAGCGGGAAAGACTCGTCGGTACTGACGTGATTGTAATTTCCACCGAAGCTCAGCGTGTGTTTATTCAGGTTCTTGGTGACGTTGTCGACGATTTCGTAGCGCGTCTCGCGGTAAAAATCGGGGTTGCCGCGGTTAACGCCCACGGTGAAGGTGTTGGACACTTCGAGATGCGGCTGCGTGCTGACGGTGGTGAAATCGAAGGAGCGTCGCGCGTACTGCACGCGCAGCTCGTTGATCAGCGAAGGAGTAACCGTCGAGGTTAAGCTCCCCATCAGCGATTGGTCGCGGAAAAAATTGTTCTTGAACGCCGATGGAAGATCGAAGCCGTCGTTGAGCGGCGACTGGTTCTTCAGCCGGCCATCGGTGATGAAGTAGCGCACGGTGAGATACTCGCGTTCGTTGATGCTGTGGTCCACGCGGATGAATCCATTGTCCTGATCTCCGGTGCGCAACACGTTCAGGTTGGCGGGCTCTCCCGGCAGGCCAAAGACATTTTCTTTGACGAAATTGATGGTCCCCGGCGCTGGATTCACGGAGCTCCCGATATTGGCCAGCACCACGGAATTGTAAAAAGGCGATTCACCGCGGCGCTGGGCCTCGTAATTGGCGAAAAGAAAAGTCTTTTCCTTGCGCAGCGGCCCGCCCAGAGTCGCGCCGTACTGATTCTGCCGCAGAATGTTCAAGCCGGGCGCCTGCAAGATGCTCTTGGCATCCATGGCGTTATTGCGGAAGTATTCGTAGACGTTGCCATGCCAGTCATTGGTGCCGCTCTTGGTGATGATGTTTACCACGCCGCCCACCGCGCGGCCAAACTCCGTGCTGTAGCTGCTGTTCACCACGCGAAATTCCTGCACCGCCTCTTGTGAAGGCGTGCCGCGCTGGATACCCGACGCCGTGGAAATGTCATCGGCGCCGTCCACGGCGATGAAGTTGTAGTGAATGTTCTGGCCGGCGAAAGAAAGCTTGGTCACCGGCTCCACGATCACGTCGGTGGAGCCTGAAGTCGAGTCGCCGATCTGCACGGCGGGAGAGAGCAGGGCAAAGTCGATGAACTGCCGGCCGTTGACCGGAAGGTTTTCAATCTGCCGCGCCTCGATGACCGTGCTGACGCTCGTCCGGGTAGGCTCGGTCAGCTCGGAGGTGGCCTCGACGGTCACCTGCTGTTTCATTTCGCCGACGCTCAGGGGGAAGTCCAGGTTCGCCGATTGCGAAACCTGCAGCACAATGGACCGCGATTCCGCACGGAAGCCCTTGGCCTCGACGGTCACGGTGTATTCGCCGGCAGGCAGCGCGGGGATTGTAAAGTCTCCCGAATCAGAAGTCTCCGCGGAATGGGAAAGCTTGGTGGCGTTGTTCGTCGCGGTGACGGTGGCTTTGGGCACCACGCCGCCGGACGAATCCGTTACCCGCCCACCCAGCGTGGCGGTGACCAGTTGCCCGTAGGTGGGCAGCACAAAGGCCACGATCAGTCCAACCAGACACACCATAACGCCGATTTTTCCGAGCTTCATCGCGATTTCTCCCTTACCTTCGGACATGCACCCCAACGAAAACTTGCTGAGCCATTACACTTTTTCGATCGATGCCTTGTCAAGGCTTAATCCCGCGGAGTTGCAATGGAGGCGCATCGCATCGGTAGCGTTAGACGCCCGCGAGACGACGGAGGTTGCGGTGATTCTCTGCTGCCGCCAGTTCGTTCGAGACATTGCAATCCCCCGGTTATCGTCCTATTATTCGCATATTGGCGTGGAGCGTGATCTTGCTGCATAATTATGGAAGTGCCGCCTGCGTTATCGCTTTCGTTTCCTGTTCAGGCTTGGCCGGCTGGGCACAGACATCGAAGAATCTTCCCTCTTCTTCTGAAACTTCCGCGGCTACTTCAAACTCGGTGCCAGGAGTTGTTGCTGGTCAGGCCACCACGCTCGTCGTCGAGGTCCGGCAGCCCAGCGAGGAGCCGCTCCCCGTACTTGCTACCGTCCGGCTGACCGAAACACAGAACAAAATTGACGGTTCGGCTGTGGCGCAGCACCGCAAGGGTGCGACGTTTCGCCAAGTCCCGCTTGGTCACTACCGGCTGGAAGTAACCGCGATGGGATTCGCCCCCGCAATCGAAGAAGGCACTCTCCCTCTGTCGGCTGATGCTCACGGCACGGTCACTGTGTACGTCAGGCCCGAGCGGCCCCCCGGCACGTCGGTCGTGAACTGGATCCTCCCACTCTCCTCAAAAATCGGAAAAGAGTACGGACGCGCGGTCGATTCGACGCGCCTGCGGGATTGGAAGGAGGCGCCTAAACATGTAGAGCGCGTGCTGAAGATGGCGCCTGGGCATCCCGAAGTGAATTACCTGGCCGGTGTCTACTATTTATGGCAGGAAAAGCCAGATCTGGCTCGGCCCTACTTGTTGCGAGCCGCGTACTTGAATCCAGATTCTATTTCGGCGGCCAGCGCGCTTGGCGGGTTGCTCTATCGGGAACGGAATTATAAGGCCGCGCTGCCGGTGCTGGAACAGGCTGTAACGCTGGAGCCATCATCGTGGGAACTCGAGTGGACTGCCGCCAGCGCGGCATATAGCCTGGCCGATTTCGCGAGGGCCAATCTTCATTCGAGTCGCGCCTTCGGCCTGGGCAGAACGATCGCGCCGAGAACGGAACTCTTGCTGGCCTATGCATTGGCAGCGACCGGGCGCCGGGAAGATGCCTTGCAGCACGCTCGATCTTTCCTGAAGAGCCGCGTGGAGGCTGACGCCGGCGAGGCTGCAAATCAGTTGGTGCGGTCGCTCAGTATCGACGGCGCGCAGCCGGAAGTTACCGCCGGCCCCCGGCTCAATGCCGCAGTGGCCATGGCGCCGCCGAGTCTTCTGCCCGCGCGACTTCCTTCGCGGCTCTGGGCGCCGCCGGACGTGGATGACGAAATTCCGGCCGTCTCCACCACCGAGGTCTGCTCCCTGCCGGCAGTTCTAGAGTTGGCCGGAAAACGAATAGAGACGATGATGGATAGCCTGCAGCGAATTGGCGCGACGGAGACGATCGAAGACTCCCAAATCGATGCCTACGGACGGGCCAGCGGCAGCCAGCATCGCAAGACAGGGTACGCGGTCGAAATCCGCCAGGTTCGGCCCGGAATGCTCGCCGTGCAGGAGTACCGGGATCTCAGCTTCATGCAGGAAGTGTCGGTCGCCCATCCCGTGGCGCATGGGCTAGGCGCGCTGGCCCTGGTTTTCCATCCTTACTACTCGGGTAATTTCGAGATGACCTGTGAAGGCGTGGGCTCCTGGAACGGCAAGCGGGCGTGGCAGATTCATTTCCATTTGCGGCCGGGCCGGCCTTCCCTCCACGCCTACGTAGCAAATGGCAATGTTTACGACGCGAATCTTAAGGGGCGGGCGTTTATTGAGGTGGATAACTCCGAACTCTTACACCTGGAAACCGACCTGATGGAGCCCCTGCCGCAGATTGGCTTGGAACAAGAACACCTCGGAATTGATTATGGCGAGGCGGGATTTCCAAAAAAGTCGACGAAGTTTTGGATTCCAATTAAAGCAGAAGCCTTCATCAATATGCATGGCCGCCTGCACCGGCTCAGGCATACTTTCACCGACTTCATCCTGTTTTCCGTCGACGCCACCGAGCAGCAGCAAGCGCCCAAGCAACCCTGAGCGCTGCAACAATATGTTCCACTGCCTGGCGATCTGCCGTAAAATCCAGGAGAGGCGCCACACCGTAAGCTGGTGGTTAGGGGTTGCAATTCAAATTTCATGCTCCGCTTTTTGAAAAATCGCTCCGGCAACCAACGCGAGGATGGTCAGCGTTTAACCTTGGGGCCTCTCGAACATCGCGTGATGAATCTTCTTTGGTCGCGTGGCAGAAGCAGCGTGCGCGAGGTGGTTCAGGCGCTCGAGCGGAAGTGGGCCTATACCACGGTGATGACCACGCTCGACCGGCTGTTCAAGAAGGGCCTGCTCGACCGCGATAAGCTCGATCGGGCGTTTGAATATTCGCCGCGGTTTTCACGCCCCGAATGGGAGCGAAGGAAAGCGGGGAAGATAGTTGCGGGCTTTTTTTCTGGATCCCCGTCGTCGCGCGATTTCCTCCTTTCCTGCTTCCTCGACGCCGTCGGCGAGCACGATACGGTGCTCCTCGATGATCTCGAAAAGAAAATTCGCAGGAAGCGCAAAGAGCTCTTCCGGAGAGGACGGCCATGATCTTCTCCTATTTTCTGCGACTGATCTGCCTGTGCTTCTCATTGTTTTTTTGCGTGCATACAGCACTCGGTCTGGTCGCGTGGATGGTTACGCCCGCTGCCATTCGCATGGCGGAAGAGATGCGGCCCAAATTTGCGGTTCGTTTTCTGCTGGCCTTGCGCCTGCTCCCCGTTTCGCTGGCGCTTTTCGCTGTCGTGGGGCTCTGCGTGCCCAGTTATCTCTGGCTGGAACCGGACGCCTCGCCGGAGCGGGTCGGTTATGCATGCCTGGTGTCAGCGTTGATGGGATTAGCGCTCTGGTGCATCTCGCTCTCGCGCGTCGGGATCACCTTGGCCAACTCGATCCGTTATACGCGCCACTGCCAGCGGACAGGGCGCGAAATCTGCGTCGTGGGAGGATCTTCTCCCTTGCTGGTCATCGAAGACGAAGGTCCGGTGCTGGCGGTTACCGGCGTACTGCATTCCCAGTTGGTGGTCTCGAGCGCTGTGCTTCGTGCGCTTACGACCGATCAGCTTGATGCCGCCTTGCTCCACGAAAATGCACATCGAATTTCACGGGATAATTTGAAACGCCTGAGCTTCCTGCTGGCGCCGGAACTGTTTCCATTCCTGCGCTGCTTCGCAAGACTAGAACAAGACTGGGCCAGACTGACGGAATGGGCTACCGACGATGAGGCTGCTCGTGGCAACCCGCATCGCGCGGTGTCCTTGGCTTCAGCGCTGATTCGCGTCGCGCGAATGGGCCCCGGCCCGAAATTATCCTTATTTCTTGTTTCTCTTGTTGCCGACGGGCGCGACCTTTCTGCCAGAGTCGAGCGCTTGCTGTGCCCGGCGCCCCCCCAGGAACGAATGGGAAGGCAGGCCCGAGTGTTGCTGGGCTCAGCCTGCCTATTGGCGGGTGTTGCCACCGGGATGCTGATGGTTCGCCCGCAAACGTTTTCGTCGATGCATCGTCTTCTCGAGCAATTCCTGCGTTAGGTCGATTTTTCCGTCTACGATTCAACTACGACCTATGGTAGTAGAGCTTCGCCCTCCTATAACCTGCTTCAGGTTCCCAGGGGGACATTGGTGAAAAACTTTCTTAGATTCGGCTTGTTGATCACCGGCATTTTTTGGGGGGTGTGCCTCTACGCCCAGAATCCCGATGGCGTGTTGGTTGGCACTGTGGTGGATGGAACTGGCGCGCGCGTGCCCGCCGCCCCCATCACCGTCAATTTGGTTGACTCCGCGCTGGTGCGCAGCACCACCAGCAATGCAACCGGTGACTTCCGCGTGGGCCCTTTACCTCCGGGGCGCTATCGCGTTACCGTCGAGGCTCCCGGATTTGCACGGTCCACATTGGAAATCCAGGTCAGCGTCAGCTCCTCGCCCACGCTCTCCATCATATTGGTTCCTGGCGCGCACACAGAACAGATCCAGGTGTACGGCACGGAGCTCTCCATGGCCTCGCAACCCATTGAGACCACCAGCAGCGTGGAAAAGACCGCCGTCTTCGCGCAGGATCTGGCTGAGGTGCCCCTGGCCAGCCGCAGCTTCGCCAACATCGCCTATCTCGCTCCCATGACCTCGCCGGTCGAGCCTTCCGACCCCACCAAGGCGCGCATCACTGCGGTAGCGTTCGCGGGCAGCTCAGGTCTTAATGTCGATCTCTCCGTGGATGGAGGCGACAACAACGACGATTGGATCGGCGGCTTTCTTCAGAACTATTCGCCGGATGCAATCCAGGAATTCGCCGTACGCACCGCCCAATTCGACGCCGATACGTCCAGAACCAACGGTGGTTCGATCATTATCGCTACGCGGCGGGGCACCAACCTTTGGCATGGCGGCGCAGGAGTATATATGCGCGCATCGCAATTGAACGCGCGGAATTCACTGGATAACCCGGCACCTAATCCCAAGCAGCCTTTCTCGCGCGTCAATACGGTAGGCACGCTGGGCGGTCCACTGGTAAAGGATAAGTTGTGGTTTTTTTCCTCGTACGAGTATGTTCATGAAAACTCGAGCGTAGCCTATAGCGCGCTAAGTCTCGGCGAATTCCGCGCGCTGGCGCAGCTCGCGACGACGGGGCTGATCACGCAAGCAAGCGGAATCAGCGTGCCCTCGATCCCCGTGCCCACGTCGGTGGGCGTGCCCTTCCGGGATAACCTGTTTTCCACTCGCGTCGATTGGGCGCAATCCACTCGTTCGCAGTGGTTCGTGCGCGTCGCTCTTGACCGCAACAACACCGGCAACAATCTGCTCCAGCAAGGCACACTGCCATCTACCGGCGCGTTCACTGTGGCGAATTACTGGAGCGCCCTGATCGGCCAGCAGTTTCAGTTCAACAAGGATTGGCTGGGAGTGCTCACGCTGCAGGCCAACAGTTTTCACCTCACCCAAAATCCCAATTCCAAACTCGGCCTGGGACTGGCCTTTCCCTTCACCGCAACGATTCTGACCACCTCGGGACAGGAGACCTTCGGAGACAATCAATTCGCGACCTCTATCACCGCCTTCCCCATCGAACGCGATCAGCAGAAGTATCAATACCGCTACGATCTGCATTTTTCACATGGCCGGCACACCGCTGCGTTTGGCATCAATTTTATTCACGAGCCGGTTCTGCGCGGCAGGTTCCTGGACAGCGCGGAAACACTGGTGAACTTTCCGCAAAACCCAAGTTTCTACCTCGGCAGTGGCGCTCAATTCCTCGCCGATTTTCTAGCTAACTCCGCATCGACGCCGGCGGGTGACGGGCGCTTCTCGCAGAGCGTCAAACGGCTGGGCTTCTACGCGCAAGATTCCTGGCGCGTGGTTCCCCACTTCACGGTGAATTTTGGTTTGCGGTATGACACGACTTTCGATCTTTTTAAGGCCTTTGGACGCAACCAGGATCAGAACGGCGCCTTCATCGAGCTGCAGTCCCTGGGCATCCACCTGGTGCCCGGCATTCCGCACGATTATCGTGGGGCGCTTGCACCGAGACTGGGGATCGCCTATACGCCCGGCAGCTCAAATTCAACGGTTATTCGCGCAGGTGTGGGACTTTATTACAATGACTTGGCGCAAAACGGCTGGGCGCAGGCTTTCCAGTCAGTGAATAATCAAAACACCGGGGTCCAGCCGGGAATGGGTGGCCAGGGCTTTCTCATCGATCCGTACTATCGCAGCCCCTACGCCATCCAGGCCAGCGTTGGCTTGGAACACGAGTTCAGCAACAACTGGCACATTAATGTTCAATACGAGCACCAGCAGGGAGTGCACCAGTACCGGCGTTACGAATACTCCAGCGGTTTCACGCTTCCGGCGGCGGCCCCCAACATTTCGCTTTTCCGCACCGACAATCGCTCGCGATTCGACGGGCTGGCGTTCACCGTGCAGCGCCGCTTCTCCAACCATTTTGAACTGACCGCTCACTACACCCTGGCAAAGGCCACCACCTGGGGCGCGGTCATCGGCGAGCTGTTCGATTACGTGAATGGCGTGTCCGACGTGCGCAACGCGTTTGCGCCCGGCGACCATGGCCCGTCCGGTGAGGACGTTCGACATCGCTTCGTGCTGGTGGGAACGGTGCATCTCCCCGGAAAGATAGAACTCAGCACCCTCTCCCAGTTCGAGAGCGCGCGGCCGTTTACTATGTTCACGCCCGTGGACGTGAACGGCGATGGAATCTCTACTAACGATCGCGCGGTGGTGAATGGCGTGCAAACCAGCCTGGACCAGTTTCGCGGCACGCCTTTCATGCAAATCGACTTGAAAGTCTCTCGCGAGTTCAAGTTTGGCGAGCGCATCGCGCTGCGTCCCTTTGCCGAGTTCTTTAACCTCTTCAACCGCACGAATCCCGGCAATAATTTTCTGCCGGATATCTCCGCGCTTCCCACCCCTGTAGACAATCCGGCGAACGCTACCTCTCTCTGTTTCAACCCGCCCGCGTGCACGCAGAATCGGGCGATCACCAGCTTGAATCAATTGCGTGTACCGGCGGGAGCGCTGGGTGATTTCTTCGGTCCCGGAACCACGGTGGGCAATCCGTTCGCCGCGCAGTTGGGTATTCGACTGACCTTCTAAAGGGAATGTCCGGCCGGCGGTCAGGAAACGCTGCGCACCGGAAGAGTTTCCGCGGGCTCGCCCGGGATGAGACCTTGCGCCACAATCAGCTGCCGCGCTTCCGCGCGAATCTGCGGCAGCACGCGCGCAAATCCGGCGGCGCCCAACAGGCACACAACACCGCCAAGCGCTACGGTGATCGGCGCGCCAAACCAATTCGCCGCAAGGCCCGCGCCCAGCGCTCCCAGCGGAGCCATACCCATAAACATCATGGAATACAGGCCCATCATGCGACCGCGCAGATGGTCAGGCACCATCGTCTGAATCAGCGTGTTGCAGCACGCCGTCAATAGCATGACGCAGAAGCCTGCCGGCACCAGCAGAACAATGGAGAGCCAGAACGAACGAGAGAGCGAAAACAGGATCAGGCTGATGCCGAATCCTGAAGCCGCCAGCGCCACCAGGCGCCCCAGGCCGCGCACGCCCTGGCGCGTGGCCAGCGTAAGCGCTCCCATCATGGCGCCGAGGCCCGCGGCGCTCATCAGCAGCGAGTACCCGCGAGGCCCGCTGTGCAGAATCTTGTCGGCGAAGATCGGCATCAGCACCGCGTAGGGCAGCCCGACCACGCTCACCAGGCCGAGCAGCAAGAGTATTGCAAAAATGGGCAGGGTATTTCGCGCGTAACGGAATCCTTCCAGCACATCTGCCACCGCCGATCCGGACCGCCGCGGCGCAGCCCGCTTTTTTAGTTTCATCGCCAGCAAGCCGGCAATCACGGCCAGATAGCTGACGGCATTCGCAAAAAAACACCAGCCTTCGCCGATGCTCGCTACCAGGATTCCCGCCACCGCCGGGCCAACGACGCGCGCGCCATTAAACATCGACGAGTTCAATCCGATGGCGTTGAGCAGATCTTCCTTTCCGACCATCTCGACGAGAAAAGCCTGCCGCGCGGGAATGTCAAAAGCGTTTACGGTACCGAGCAGCGAGGCCAGAACGATGATGTGCCACACTTGAATGCGCCCGGATAGCGTCAGCGCCGCGAGAACGAAAGCCAGGCACATCGACGAGGCTTGCGTGGCGATGACGATGCGATGTTTCGAATTGCCATCGGCCACGATTCCGCCCACCGTCGACAGCACAAAAACGGGAAACTGCGAGGCGAATCCGACCGTGCCCAGCAGCACCGCTGAACCGGTGATGCGGTATACCAGCCAGGACTGCGCTACCGTCTGCATCCACGTGCCGATCAGCGAGATCATTTGACCCGCGAAAAATAACTGGAAGTTGCGATGCTTCAACGCGCGGAAAACTACGGGGAGGCGCTTTTTCTTGACGGCCGCGGCGGTAACTGTATCGACGGGCACCAATTTGGATGGCAGCTCAGACATTAAGAAGACCGGGTTCTATTGTAGCGAAGACGAGCACTCACTCGGCACTGTTTTGAGTGTTCGGTTGCCTGGAGCGCCGTCAGAAAAGAAGGATTACCGCATCACGCCGCGGGAATCGCCGTCAGAAGGTAATCTTGTGTTCCGTGTCGTGCGAGGGCCATCGCGAGGTGACCACTTTGGTTTCGGTGTAGAACTGCACGGCATCCTTGCCGAGCGCATGGAGATCGCCGAAGAACGAGCCTTTCCATCCCGCGAACGGCAAATAGGCGGCCGGTGATGGCACACCTACGTTCACGCCCACCATCCCCACTTGCACGCGGCTGGCATATTCGCGCGCCTCGGCGCCCGAAGCGGTAAATACCGAAGTAGCGTTCCCGAACGCTGAGCTGTTCACAACGTCGATGGCCTCGTCGAGATTTTTTGCGCGCACCACGGCCAGCACCGGCCCGAAAATCTCTTCTTTGGCGATGCGCATCTCCGGGCGAACTTTGTCAAAAATCGTAGGCCCCACGTAATAGCCGGCAGTGTCGTCGTGCGGCTTCGCTCCGCGGCCATCGCGCACCAGCGCCGCGCCTTCGCTTTTGCCCACGCCGATGTAGCTCACGATACGTTCGCGCGCCGCCGCGGAAATAACCGGGCCCATATGGGTTTTGGGATGGGAACCCGTGCCGAGGGAGATCTTATCCACGGCTTCAGCGAGCTCGCGCACCAGGGGATCGCCTGCCTCGCCCACGGCCACCACCACGCTCGTTGCCAGACACCGCTGCCCGCTGCAGCCGAACGCGGCGCCCAGAATTGCTTTGGCCGCAGCTTTCATGTCGCAACCCGGCATCACCACCAGATGATTTTTTGCGCCGCCCATGGCTTGCACGCGCTTTCCATTCGCCGCAGCCTTCTCGTAGATGGCTTTGGCCACGGGAGTGGAGCCCACAAAGGAAACAGCCTTGACGCGCGGATCGGTAAGCAACGCGTCGACGACCTCTTTGCCGCCGTGTACCAGATTGCAAACTCCGGCAGGCAGCCCCGTTTCGTAGAGCAGCTCGATCAGGCGCACCACCGTGCGCGGCACGCGCTCCGAGGGCTTCATCACAAATGTGTTGCCGCAAGCGATCGCGATGGGAAACATCCACATCGGAACCATGGCCGGAAAATTAAATGGCGGTATCCCCACGCACACACCGATGGGCTGGCGCATGGCCGTGCTGTCGATGCCGTTGGAGATGTCGGTGATCGTCTCGCCTTTCATCAGCGTGGGTATGCTGCACGCAAACTCCACGGCTTCGATTCCCCGGCCCAGCGACCCGCGCGATTCGTCGAGAGTCTTGCCATGCTCGAGCGTGATCAGCGCGGCAAGCTCCTCCGCGTGGGCCACGAGCTGTTCGCGGTAGCGGAACATATATTGCGCGCGCTCGGGCACAGGAACCTGCCGCCAGGAGTCAAAAGCAGCATGCGCGGCTCCCACCGCCGCGCCCACCTCTTCCGCCGTGCAATGCGGAACGGTGGTGATGGGTTCGCCGGTGGCGGGATTCAGCAGAGTCTCTGTGCGCCCGGTCGAATGGATCCATTTTCCGCCGACGCAGATCGGGCAGGTATAAATTTTGTTCGCAACGGATGCGATTGTGCCCATGCCAATTGTTCCTTTCGCAGAAAGTGTTGCGTTAAGACCCGTGCGCCGCGTTAGACGGCCTGTGGAACCGCGCGAATTTTGACTTCCGCTACAGATTGAATCGCTGCTTCAATAATGTCCAGGCCTTCCTGCAAGGCCTCATCCGAGATTACCAGCGGAACCAGCAGGCGCAGGACGTTGCCGTAGCTTCCCGTGGAAAGCACGATCAGGCCGCGCTCGTGGCAATATCGCACAATCTGCTTGGTCTCCTCTTCCGCGGGCACGCGCGAGCCGGGCCCTTTCACAAACTCCACCGCCTGCATCGCCCCGATTCCACGAACGTCGCCCACCAACGGCCAGCGCTGCTTCCAGGAGTTGGCGCGGGCGCGGAAACGCTCGCCAATCTTGTTGGCATTATCGAGCAGCCCGTCCTCATCGAAAATTTCAAACACCGCGCGCGCTGCGGCGCAGGCCAGCGGATTCCCGCCAAACGTGCCGCCCAAACCGCCCACGCCGGGTGAATCCATAATCTCCTCACGCCCCGTCACCGCCGCCAGCGGCAGGCCCCCGCCCAGCGATTTCGCGGTCACCAGCATGTCCGGCTCGATGCCGTAATGCTCGGAGGCAAACATCTTCCCGGTGCGGCCGAAGCCCGTCTGCACCTCGTCGGCGATCAGCAGGATGCCGTGCTTGCGGCAAATCTGTTGCAGGATAGTAAAAAATTCCGGCGGTGGCGCAACGAATCCACCCTCGCCCAACACCGGCTCCACCACAATCGCTGCCACCGATTCCGCCGCGACCGTGCGTTTAAAAGTATCTTCCAGATGGTACGCGCAAAAAATATTGCACTCCGGATATTTCAGCGAGTACGAGCAGCGATAACAGTACGCATACGGAATTCGATAAATATCGCTGGCGAAGGGCTGGAAGCCGGCCTTGTAAGGATGCGTCTTGCTGGTCAGAGATAACGCCAGCAAAGTCCGCCCGTGAAACGCATCTTCGAAACAGATCACCGCGGGCCGGCCGGTGAAGCAGCGCGCAATCTTCACGGCGTTCTCCACCGCTTCGGCGCCGCTATTTACCAGAAGAGTTTTCTTGGCGGCCTTGCCGGGCGCGCGCTTGTTGAGCTGTTCGGCGACATAAATGTAATTCTCATAGGGCGTCACCGAAAAACAGGTGTGCAGGAAGCGGTCCGCCTGCTCGCGGATTGCCGCCACCACTCGCGGCGCCCGATTGCCGACGTTGAGGCAGCCGATGCCTCCGCCAAAATCAATCAGGCGGTTGCCGTCGACATCTTCAAGAATTGCGCCTTCGGCTCGGGCCACAAAAATGGGCAGCGTGGTGGCCAGGCCTTGCGGCACAGCGGCCGCGCGTCGCTGGAAAAGCTCCACGGAGCGCGGCCCTGGAATCGCGGTGCGAAGCTGGATTGAAGCCATGTCAGTACCATCCAATGGGTTGTTCATCAAGATTGATATACACCTGCTTGGTTTCCAGATACTCTTCGATGCCCCACGGGCCCAGCTCGCGGCCGAATCCAGACTGCTTGTAGCCCCCCCAGGGAGCTTCCACGTAGGTCGGCTGCATGTGATTCACCCAGATAATTCCCGCCTTCAATGCCTTGACCAGACGAAAGGCCTTGAAAATATCGCGGGACCACACCGCCGCAGCCAGTCCATAGGGCGTATCGTTCGCCACACGGATGGCTTCCGCTTCGTTCTCGAAGGGGATCACCGCGGCCACCGGACCAAAGATTTCTTCGCGGGCGATACGCGCGCTGTTGGCCACATCATAAAAAATCGTAGGCTGAACGAAATAACCCTTGCCTCCATTCATGGCGCGTCCGCCGCCCGCGGCGAGCTTGGCCTCGCCTTTGCCCACCTCCATATAGTTCAGCACACGGTCAAATTGCTCCTTGCTGACCAGCGGCCCCATTTTCGTGTCGCGCTCCATCGGCGGGCCAAGCTTGATGCGCTTGGTTTTTTCCACCATGGCGTCGACAAATTTCTTGTAGATCGGTTTTTCCACCAGGATGCGGCTTCCCGCCGAGCACACCTCGCCCTGATTGATAAAAACGCCAAACAGCGCGCCATCGATGGCCGCCTCGAAATCCGCGTCGGCAAAGAAAATATTCGGCGACTTGCCGCCCAGCTCCAGGGTCACGCGCTTGACCGTGTCCGCCGCCATCTTTACAATTTTCTTGCCGACCTCCAGGCTACCCGTGAACGCCACCTTGTTCACCTGGGGATGGCAGACCAAAGGCGCGCCGGCCGATTCCCCGAAACCGGTCACCACGTTCACTACGCCCGGCGGCACGCCGGCCTCTTCCAGCCACGCGGCAAACCGCAGCGCGGTGAGCGGCGTCTGTTCGGCGGGCTTGAGCACGCAGGTGCAACCCGCAGCGAGCGCCGGCGCCAACTTCCATGCCGCCATCAGCAGCGGGAAATTCCACGGCACGATTTGCGCGGCCACGCCAATGGGCTCGCGCATCGACAAACTGAGCGCGTTGGCGGGCACGGGATTTACATGCCCCAGGACTTTGGTGGCCATGCCGCCGTAATACTCGAAGCAGGTCGCGGCGTCGGCCATGTCGTATTCGGACTCCACGATCGGCTTGCCGCAGTTGCGCGTCTCCAGCTCGGCAAGCTCCGGCGTATGCTTGCGGATGATGTCCGCGATGCGGAAAAGAACCTGCCCGCGAGCCTGCGGAGTGGACTGCGACCAGGGGCCCGAGTCGAACGCAGTGCGCGCTGCGTCAACGGCGGCGTCTACATCCTGACGGTTACCGTCCGCAACGTGGGCCAGCACTTCTTCGGTGGAGGGATCGTAAACCGGAAACGTCTTGCCGGAGAGGCTGTCCACGAACTTCCCGTTGATATACATCTGATATGTATCGACGCCTGCTTTCACACTGCTCACGGTTATCCACCTCTCGAACAACGATGTTACGGCCGCCGATGTTACGGCGACTGATGTTAAGACTATTAATGTTACGACGCCGCTGCCATTTGCGCGGCCTTGCGTCCGCCGTAGACAAAAAAGAAAAACACCGCCATCCCGACAAAAAACAGCGTGCCGCCAGCCATCCACAGCTCGTAAGACCACACCGACTTGATCTGTTGAGCCGGGAAAAAAGCCAGTAGGATTCCCAATATCGTCGTGGCCAACCCACTGAAGCCGGCCAAGAGGAGTGTAGTCCTGCTGTAGTGGCCTTTCACATACGAATCGGCGCAGGCCAGTTTCAAAAGCGCGCCGAACATATAGATAAAAGGAATCAACTGCAGCACGACCGCGAGTGATAACAGCTTCTGAAAAGTTTCCTGCACTCCGGCGCCGGTAAACGTGAAATTGATCACTACCAGAATCATGGAAACCACGGCGTGCACGATCAACGCGGCGTACGGCGTAGCGTATTTCGGATGCACCTTTCCCAGCCAGGCGGGCATGTACGAATCGAGACCGGCCACGAAGGGGATACGCGCCGAACCTCCCAGCCACGCGGAGCCGATTCCCGCGATGGAGAGGCTGAGCATCAGGGCGAACGGCACCACGATCCAGCTTACCCCCACGCGTCCGGCCATGTGGCTGACCGCTTGCACGATTCCCTGCAAAACGTTAATGCTGTCCTTGCTCACCGCCACCAGCAGCGTCAGCGTAGCGCCGATATAGAGCAAACCTGAAAGCACGCCGCCCCAGGCCACCGCGCTGGGCAGAATTTTTTCAGGGTTCTCGATTTCGTCTCCCATGATCGAGGCCAGCTCCAGGCCCACCAGGCCGAAGCAGATCACTCCGAAAGAGTTGAGAACGAATCGCGGGTTGGCGGGAATCTTGAAGTCGGCGGCGGTCACGCTGGTGCCGAACCGCAGCCACACGGTAATGCCCAACCCGATCAGAAGAGCCGCGGCAATCCCTGTGCCGATGCCACCCACGTTGTTAATCCATTTCCCGACACCGAGACCGATTACGTTCAAAATTACCAGCACCGCAAGTAAAACGAGCGAGGAGCTGAGCGCGAAGAATTTGTTATCGGCCAGCGACTCGTGTCCAGCGCCCAGCGCAAAAACCGATACGCCGACGAAGTAGAGCATGATCGTCGGCACGTACAACATGTTGTTGGTCCAATAGCACCAGCCGGAGAGAAACCCGTGGAAGTCTCCGAAAACTTCCTTGGCCCAGAGGTACACGCCGCCCTCGCCGGGATAACGGTGCGCCAGTTCGATGACGGCAATTCCTTGCGGCCAGAAGAACAGCGTCAGCGAAATAATCCACAGCCAGATGGTGACCCCGCCATTGGCCGCAATCGACGGAAGCACGTTGAGGTTGAAGACGGCCACCACAAACAGCAACACCAGGTCGCGGTGCCCTAGAACGCGTCGCAGATGCGGCCGCGCATCGCTCAAAGGCGCTGCCGGCGCCACGAGCGGCACGGTCACTCCCTCTCCCAACGATTTTCTCCAGTGTACTCTGTGAACTCTAAGTCGCGGCGCGCACGCGGCCATGCGGCAATCGTGGAAGTCAGCGCCGGCGGCGGAAGGCGCTCGAAAATCCTAGTGGCCCGCTGCGCCTACGAAAGCTACGCCGCGTTCCTGCTGCGCTTTGGCCAGGCCGGGCGCCACTTCTTCGAATGCGGCGAGGTGCTTATCAATATCTTTCTCGGTGTGCTGCACGGAGATGGTCCACTGCTCGTCCCACCAATAGGGCTGCGCGAGCACGCCGCGGTTGACCATGCCGAACCAGTACTGCCGCCACAGGTCCACATCGATCTTCATCCAGTCGCGGTAGTTGCGAATCTCCTGCGGATAAAGCATCAACGCGCCGTTTACTCCGGCGCGTGCCACATACGCCTGCAGTCCTGCCTTGCTCAGAATCTTGCGGTAGCCTGCGGCCAGCGTTTCGCCAAGCTTTTCTACGTGTGTATAGTTCGCGCGGGTGAGCACTTCGCGGAAGGTGGCGAGGCCGGCAGCCATGGCCACGCGATTGGTGTTGTACGTACCTCCGTGAAATACCTTATGTTGCGAAATCAGGTCCATGACTTCGCGGCTGGCGCCAAATGCGCCCAGCGGCACGCCGCCGCCGATCGATTTTGCCAGGCAGATAATGTCCGGCTTGACTCCGAAATATTCGCTGGCGCCGCCCCAGCAAAGCTTCGCGCCCGTTTTCACTTCATCGAAGATGAGCAGCGTGCCGTTCCTGGAGGCGATGTCGCGTAGTCCCTGCAGGAATCCCGGCTGCGGCATGCACAGCCCTACGTTCATGAGGATTGGTTCCAGAATGATCGCCGCGATCTGTCCGGGATATTGCTTGAAGCGGTTCTCCACGCTGCCAAGATTATTGAAGGTGGCCACCACCACATTATCCAAACTGGCTTTGGGCACGCCCATGCCGCCGGGAACGGAGTTTGGCGCGTTCTCGTTGCCGTAATCCTCTTCCTTGGGCTTGACGCTGACCAGCGCCGTATCGTGCAGTCCGTGGTAGGCGCCTTCGAACTTCAATATTTTATCCCGCTTCGTCGCGGCGCGGGCGATGCGGCAGGCGTGCATGGTAACTTCCGTGCCGCTGGAGCCGAAGCGCACCATATCCACGGGGTAGCGCGCGCAAATTTCTTCGGCCAGCTCCCACTCCATGTCGTGCGGCATGCCGAAAGTCGTTCCGATTTTCAGCGCGTTCTCGATGGCTTTCACTACCGCCGGATGAATATGCCCGGCCATCAGGGTGCCGAAACACAGGTTATGGTCAATATATTCGTTGCCGTCCAGATCGGTGAGCTTGCTGCCCTTGGCTTCTTTTACGAAAAGTGGATAAGGATCGTACGCGCGGTAGTTGCTGGCTACGCCTAGAGGGATGCGCTTCAGCGCCCGCTGGTGCGCTCCTTTTGATTTTGGCGTGCGCTTTTCATACGTCTGAATTTCCTTCTGAAGGATTTCGTGCATGGATCGTCTCCTTGCGAACCTGAAGCAATCTCTCCGCACAAACACTGGTGACCAGAAGCCTGGCGCGTGGTCAATCCATTGGCGTGGTCATTCCATTGGCGTGCTGAGTCCATTCGCCCAACGTCCGCTAAGAGACGGGACGCACGCGCAGGTCCGCATCAAGCCGTTTAGAAAAACAGCTTCAACGCAAACTGAATGAGCCGCGGCTGCTGGGCACGCAGCACTTTGCCGAAGGCCACGCCGCCGTTGGCGTTTTCGGTGATGTCCCCCTGCACACCGATAAACTGCGTATGGTTGAACACATTGAAAAATTCGGTGCGGAATTCCACCCGGAACCGGTCGTTAATGGGCGTCTGTTTGTGAAGGGCGATGTCGAAATTATTTATGCCCGGGCTGCAGCAGAGCGTGCGCGGCGAACTCCCGGTCACCCCCAGCGTGGCGGGTACGGCGAAAAGATTCGGGTCGAACAAGAGATTCGATACCGGCGTGCACGGAGTAGCTGTGCCGCTGGTTGGGCCGGTACCCTGCGCGCATCCACCTTGTCGCGGGTCTTGCGTGTGGAACTTGCCCAACAGGTCCGGCTGGCCTGGGGACTCAAAGTCGAAGCTCCCCAGCAACTCCGTATCCGACGAGTTGGAAATCAGCCGGATCGGGAATCCCGATTGGAAAGTGGCGATCCCAGAGAACGCCCACCCGTTCAGCGCCTTGCCGGCGAATCCGGACATCTTGGGAACCGGCAGCTCGTAGAAATAACTAAAAACAAAGCGGTGGCGCGCGTCGAACAGCGACAGAGAACGCGACCTGCGGAAGTCTAGGGGATTGAGCGTATTCTCGAAACTCGATGCGTTGTCGATTGATTTACTGAGCGTGTACGCGCCCTGGAACTGCAGGCCGTGTGTAAAATGCTTTTCGACCAGCATCTGCAAAGAGTTGTAGTTGGAATTAGCGATAGTGTCCTGCGTAAAAATGTTTGAAAACACGGAAGTGTCGTCCGCCGGACATCCCGCGCCCGTAAATGGGTCGCACAATGGCGAGGAGTACCGCCTGATGCCCACCAGGGTAATTCCATTGGGTCCCACAACGGTGCCGCCGGGGATCAGCGCCGGCCCTCCGCCATTCGAACTGTAAGGCAGGTGGAAGCCGCTTGCAGGGATCACCGTTCCGGCGGGAATCGTGTAACGGACACTGTCTTCGCCGCCAGGGCCGCACGTGCCGGGTCCCAGAGTGTCATTCAGATCCAGGCAGGTTTGGGGGTTTCCCGGGTTCAGGTCGTAGGTGGCCAGCAACCGGTGACCCTGCGAGCCAACATAGCCTATCTGAAACAGGATGTTGCCGGGCAGTTCGCGCTGAATGGTCAAATTATACTGCTCGGAATACTGCGCCCGCATGTGCGGCTGGAACTGGCCGAACAACAGAATGGGCCGGAATGTAGACATATCAACCGGCTGGCCTCGCGGCGGATTCAGAATCCCATTGGCGGCGTTGGGAATCACCCCGCCGGACTGGGTTACGAAGGGCGTGCTGAAAAGGCCGTTGAACACTGCAGAGCTGACTCCGAAGGGCGGCTCGGCCTGAAACTGCTCGAAAACAAGTTGTTCGATGGGATTGTAAAATATTCCATAGCCCATGCGAATGCTCGTCTTGCCCGTCGAGCCGAATAGGGAGTGCAGGAATCCTTCCTTGAAGTCCGGGCTATAGGCCAGGCCGATGCGTGGGCTGAACGCTTTGTAGTAGCTCTGCGTCAGGCCCCGGGGCACGCCGGGATCTCCGGGCACCAACAGGCCTCGCGGAGCGACACCGGCCGCAAAACAATCAGAGCTGGTGACCCCGAGAGTCGCCTGGCTTGCCGCGGAAAGCGCGCATGGGAATACCTTCGAATCCTGACCGGGCCGGAACACCTGAACGCGGTTGCCCGTGTCATACATCGGGTTGGTGAACTCCCACCGCAAACCGTAATTCAGCGTGAGATTGGGTTTGATCTTCCAGCTATCCTGAGCGAATAAATACAGCGCCTGGTTGCGCACGTTTTCGGTGTTCGCCGAGCCCTGCAGGTAACTCGTCGGCAGGCCGAGAAGATAATTCGGGTAGGAGTCCACGGAGCCGACCGTGCTGGCGGTACTGCTCCCGGCACTGGAAAAAATAAAGCTGCCGTTGACGTTGAAGAATAGCGTCTGGTCGAATTTCTGAATGCGGAAATCACCGCCAAACTTCACACTGTGATTGCCAATCACCTTGGAATAGTTGTCGCTAAACTGAAAGGTGTTACCGGTCTGAACGAATTGGCCTTCAAAGTTGTTTCCGATAGTGAAGCCGCCATTCACGCCGATCAGAGGCACGCCCTCGAATTGCGACCCGAGGTTGGGCGTGATTCCGTGCTTGGGATCAGCGGGGATAGGAGCACCACTCGAATCTACCAACTGGGTGTCCGAGGTCCCCGTAAAACAGGACGGCAGCGCCGCCGCGCTGACGCAGGACTGCGTAACCAGATTCGTGCGCACCGGCTTGTTAAAGGTGGGCTCCGCTTCACGGAAATAGGAAAACCGGAACTCATTCACCGCGTTGGCGCCCAGCGTCCAGGTGTGGCTGATGTTCAGCTGCTGTGTGCGGTTCTTGAATGTTCCGCCAAAATTTCCGAGGTTGGCGCCGGCTGCCTGGAAAACGGCGAAGGGATCGAGCGCCCGATCGTCGGAAAAGAAATAGTACGCGCTCAGATTCTGCTTGCTGTTGATCGAGTGATCGAGCTTCACGCTGAACTGGTCCGAAAAGTCACTGGCGTTGGGAACACCCTGAAACACGTTATTGGGTTGATTCGCTGCGGGCAAAAAACGCAGCAGGTCTACCGAAACCGGGTCGAAGCACTGCACCGGAACGATGGCGCCCGGAAAAATATTCGCGTAGGGCGTGGGAGTGCCGGCCACCGCCGCAGCCAGAGCGGTCATCCCGGCCGGAGTCAAGTTTGCGTTGCATCGGTTGGACAGTATGTTGGCCACGGTTACGTCGTTTACTGCACCCGTGAAATCCCCCCCAGCGGAAAAATCTCCGCCCAACTCCTGCGCCGTGGGCAGGGTAACTTGCGGCGACGATTTTCCGTGGATCTGCCGGCTGCCCTGGTAGTCGGCGAAGAAAAAGGTCCGGTTCTTTCTGATCGGGCCGCCAAACGTGCCACCGAACTGGTTTTGCTTGAAGTCGGGCTTGACGGAGTCGAGAAATCCTCTGGCGTTGAGCGCCTTGTTCCGGAAAAATTCAAACAGGTTGCCGTGAAATTCGTTGGTACCGGACTTGGTGACCACATTCACCACCGCGCCGGAGTTTCGCCCGTATTCCGCGTCGAAAGTATTCGTCAGCACGCGGAACTCGGCGATGGCGTCGGGTGAAGGCTGCACCGCCGGGAGATTCGCAAAAAGATCGTTGCCGTCGCCGCCGTTCACGCTGTAGTTATTGGAGCGCCCGCGGCCACCGTTGACGCTGACCACGCCCGCTTTGTCGCTGCCATAAAACAGGTCAATGCCCACCTGGGACTGCACCCCTGGCTGCAGTTGGAGAAGCTGGTACGTATCGCGCGCGCTCAAGGGAAGGTTGCTCACCGCGCGTTCGTTGACCACCGCGCCCAGCTGCGTGCTGGTGGTGTCTACGACGGTGGCCTCCGTGGTCACCACCACCTGCTCGGTCTTCTGTCCGATCTGCATCACCACGTCCACGCGCTTTACTTCAGTGATCGCCAGCGCTACGCCTTTGACGAGGTTCTGCTTGAAGCCGGCGGAATCCACTTGGACGGTGTACACGCCAACGGGCACTTCCAGCAAAGTGTAATTACCCGACTCGTTGGTTTCCGTGGTACGCGCAATTCCCGTGGCTTCATTGGTCAGAACGATCTTCGCGCCGGCAATGACGCCGCCGTTCTGGTCCGTCACCGTGCCCAGGAATCTGCCCCCGGTGGTCTGCCCCCACGCCGCCCCGGAAAGCGCCATCACGCACAGCAGTCCCACCACACCACGCAGAATGCACCTCATCCCGCCCCCTTTTGAGCTACCGCCACCCCGTGGCGCGTTTTTTCTGGAAGTTTCGTGTTGCGTCCGCTAAATAAACCTTACTATAATCCGCGAAGGTTAGGATACGCCTCCGGCGTTGTCAAGGAAAAATGTCACCAGAAAAGGCCGCTTGCCCAAGCCCGCTCGCAAACCCGGAAAAACGCCGCGAATGAACGCCCCCTTGCGCATTGGGGACGTCGCGCGACGCGTCGGCGTCTCTCCGTCGGTGCTGCGCACCTGGGAGGGCCTCGGCCTTGTCCACCCGCGACGCACCGGCAATCATTACCGCCTGTACACACCGGGGGATCTGCGCCTGCTCAAGCGCGCACGCTATTTGCGGCGCGTGCGCGGGTTGAATCCTCGCGCGGTGGTCCACGTGTTGCGAAGCCAGGGACTCCTTGCCGCCTCGGCGCCCGCTCCCCCTGTGCCTCTCGGTTCGCGACTGAGAAGGTTGCGACTCGAGCGCAAATTATCGCTCTCACGAGTGGCCGAGGCATGCGACGTTTCCGTCGGTTTTCTGAGCGCGATCGAGCGCGGGCAGATGAGCGCCGCAGTAGGAACGCTGCGCCGTCTGGCCCGTTTTTACAATCTGAACATTCTGGCCCTGTTCGAGCCGCCCGAAGGCAACCCTCATCGCGTGCAGCGAAAAGAGCGCAAGGTTCTCGAAGCCGGACCCGGTGTGCGCATGGAACTGCTGGCCTGGGGCAATACGGTAATGGAGCCGCACCTGTTTCGTATCGCACCGGGCAGCGGCAGTGGCGAGGCGTACGCCCACGAGGGCGAAGAATTTCTCCATATATTGCAAGGCCGTCTGGAGATCACACTGAATGGCGGCACCCGGTACAAGCTTGGCCAGGGAGACAGTTTTTATTTTGAGAGCAACTTGCCGCATCGCTGGATCAACCCGGGAAAAAACCAGACGCTAGTGCTCTGGGTGAACACGCCGCCGACATTTTGACGGTGGCCGACCGGGACGCGGGAGCACAAATTGAAGTTTCAAGAAAGTGAGACAGGGAGAGTGGAATCATGACGATGAAGCGACGATTGGCATTTGCCGCGCTGGTCTGCGTGCTGTTCCTCCCTGCCCTATCGAAATCAGCGGAGCTCGCCCCCGCGGACACGATCGTGTTGAACGGCAAGATCTACACAGTGAACACTGCGCAACCTATGGCAGAGGCGCTGGCAATCATCGACGGCAAAATCGTCGCGGTTGGCAGCAGCAAGGAAATCGGTCGCTATCGCGGGCCGAAGACCCAAGTCATCGACGCCGGCGGCCGGCTCGTCTTGCCCGGATTTACTGACTGCCATACGCATTTTCTCAGTGGAGCTTTGTCGCTCGGCCAAGTTCAGCTTGACGGCACCACCTCGGTTCCCCAGATACAGGAACGGGTGCGCAAATATGTTACTGCGCACCCGGGAAAGGGCTGGGTGCTCGGGCGCGGATGGAACTATGCAGCGTTCGGCGCCACGGCACTACCCGACAAGAAGGATCTCGACGCCATCGTCCCGGACCGTCCCGTATTTCTCGAAGGCTACGACGGTCACACCTACTGGGCAAACAGTAAAGCGTTGGAAATGGCCGGCGTAACAAAGGCCACGCCCGACCCACCCAACGGGACGATCGTGCGCGATCCGCAAACCGGTGAAGCAACAGGGGCGCTGAAGGAAGCAGCAACGCGGGTAGTCGCGCGAGTTGTACCCAAGAGCAATCGCGCAGAGATGCTCGCTGCACTTCGCCAGGGCTTGGCCGAAGCCAATCGCGTGGGCGTAGTGCGCGCACACAGCGCCGGCGGGGATTTCGAGCACTTCGATCTTTACGATGAGCTAAACCGCAGCGGCAACCTGACCGTGCGTATGTATATCGCCTATTTCCTCAATCCTCCGGAGTTGACCACCAAGGAGATCGAAACCATCGAGGCTGCCCGCAAGCGCTACAACGGTGAATTTCTATCCAACGGCGCCGTGAAAATGATGCTGGATGGCGTCGTGGAATCTCATACTGCGGTAATGCTCCAGCCTTACAGCGACGACGCTCACTTCATCGGCAAAATGTTCTGGGACGCTGCGAAGTATAAGGCTGCCGTGGCCGAGCTCGACCGCCGGGGACTGCAACTCTTCACCCATGCCATCGGCGACGCGGCCGTGCGGCTGGCGCTGGATTCATACGAAAATGCAGCGGCCGCCAACCATACCAGCGACGCCCGCCCGCGCATCGAGCACATCGAAACGGTCACCGCGGCGGATATTCCGCGATTCGGCAAGCTCGGCGTAATCGCCAGCATGCAGCCGCTCCACGCCTATCCCGATGACGACACGCTAAACGTCTGGGCGCGAAATGCCGGAGCGGATCGCGCATCGAGAGCCTGGGTATGGCAGAGCATTGCTGGCAGCGGCGGTCGCCTTGCTTACGGCAGCGACTGGCCGGTGGTCACGATAAATCCCTGGGACGGTGTGCAAAATGCGGTTACACGCCAAACGAAGGACGGCAAGCCGGCCGGCGGTTGGGTGCCGGCTGAGCGCGTAAGCCTGGCGCAAGCCATCGAGGCCTACACTCTGGGCGCGGCGTTCGCCGGAAGGCGGGAGAAAACCGAAGGCTCCCTCGAATCCGGCAAAGTTGCAGACCTGATCGTGCTCGATCAGAACCTTTTTGAGATTGATCCGCACAAGATCAGCCAGACACAAGTTTTGCTGACGCTGGTCGGAGGAAAGACCGTATACCGTGCGCCAAACTGGAAGGCGGCGGCGGAACGGCGGTCCGAGGAAGCTGTTCGATGAAGCGTCGGCTATCCGCTCTCTGCACTGTCGCGAGCACTTTCGTGAGCACGGTCGCGAGCGCTGTTATGAGCGCTGTCGCAATCATTATTGTAACTGTTCTCGCGGCCAGCTCTTGCGGCAAGGCTGTGCCCACGCTCAGCCTGCTGGTGTGGGAAGGCTATGCCGACCCGAGTTTTGTGCGCGCATTCGAAGAGTCGCACAAATGTAAAGTAGTGGCCTCGTACATGGGTTCGAGTGATGAACTGGTAGCCAAGCTGCGCGGTGGCAGCGCCTCGAATTATGATGTGATCTCACCGTCAAGCGACGTGGCGGCCATGATCGCCACCACCGGTCTGGCCGCGCCGCTCGACCTATCAAAACTGGCTGCTTACCCGCAACTCTCGCCGAAGCTGCGCGACCTGCCTCTAGTGCGTATCGGCGACAAAGTCTTTGGCGTCCCGTTCATGTGGGGGCCAAACCCCTTGCTGTACGACACCTCCGCATTTCCTAAGCCGCCGGAAAGTTGGGGCGTGCTGTGGGACCCCAAGCTGAAGGGCAAGATTTCGGTGTGGGACGATCTTTCAACTCTTTACATGGCCGCGCAGATTCTGGGCTACGACAAACCCGATCCCTCGCACCTCTACAACCTCAGCGATCAGGAACTTGCCGCGGTCAAAGCGAAACTCCTCGAGCTCAAGCCCAATGTACGGAAAATCTGGGCCACGGGTGGCGAGTTAACCAACCTTTTTCAAAATCACGAAATTGTGTTGGCCATGGGCTGGCCATTGATGACCAATCAGCTTCGAAAGTTGAACTTCCCTATCGGAGAGACCATTCCAAGGGAGAACACCACCGGCTGGATCGATCACCTGATGATTACTGCGGCCAGCGAGCGCAAGGATCTGGCCCATGAGTTTCTGGAATACATGATCGAGGCGCAGACTCAATCGAAAGTCACCGGCGTTACCGGTTATGTGCCCGCCAACCCGCGCGCCGCCGAGCGGATGAGCGCAGCGGAAAAAGCCAGTTTGCATCTCGACGATCCCGACCAGTATATGGCGCGCATCTATTTTTGGCAGAATGTGCCGCGGCGCGACAAATATAACGAAGTTTGGAATGAGGTAAAGGCCGCGCAGTAGCGCCGCGCCAATCGTGCCACCGAGTTTGGCCACCGAGTTTGGCCACCGGCACCGGATCCGGCAACCGAGTTTGACTTTGAAGACCTACGCCAAACCCCCTGCGAAAGAATGGGACCATGACGCCTCAACAACTGCTCGGGCGGGCGCTGACCCGCTGCTAGAAGTTCGTCACGTGGCCAAACGTTTTGGCGGCCGCGAGGTGCTTCGCGATATTTCGCTTGACGTGGCCTCTGGAGAATTCCTCACCATCCTGGGCGAGAGCGGATCGGGCAAAACCACGCTGTTGCGGCTGATCGCCGGATTCGAACAGCCCAGCAACGGCGAAATCTGGATGTCCGGCGAACGGCTGGATACACAACCTCCTTACCGCAGGCGCGTCAACACCGTCTTCCAGAGCTATGCCCTTTTTCCTCACCTCACCGTAGCGGAAAACGTTGCTTACGGTATGCGCGTGCAAGGCGTGCCGCGCGCCGAGATCCCGCCGCGCGTTGCCGAGGCCTTGGCCATGGTGAAGATGAGCGCTAGCGCGGAAACTCCGCCGGCCCGACTGAGCGGCGGAATGCAGCAGCGCGTGGCGCTGGCCCGCGCGCTGGTCAACCGCCCGAAGCTGCTGCTGCTCGATGAGCCTCTTTCCGCGCTCGACGCCAACCTGCGAAGGCAGATGCAAACGGAGTTGAAAGCGCTGCAGCGCGAGATCGGCATCACATTTTTATTTGTCACCCACGATCAGGACGAAGCCATGGCGCTCTCCGACCGCATCGCCCTGCTTCGCGCCGGCGCGCTGGAACAGATCGCCTCGCCTCGCGAAATTTATAATTCGCCAACCAGCGCCTACACCGCTCAGTTTATCGGCCAGACAAATTTGCTGACCGCGCAAGTCTCCGGCGGGACGGCGCGAGCCGGGTGCTTACTCTGGCCGTGTGCCGCGCCGGAAGGGCCGGCAACATTTTCACTTCGCCCGGAGCATATCCGTCTGGTGGATGGAGCATCGGGCGGCAACCCTGCAAGCTGCCGGTTCCGCGCCAAACTCGAGAACCAAACCTTCTGCGGCTCCACCGATATGCTGGAAATCGTGTCTCCCGATGGACAGCATCTACGCGTGCGCGTGCCTAGCCGGGGAATCCTCGAGGACGAGGTAGACCTGGAATTTTCCGCCAAGGATTGCGTTCGCCTTCGCGATGCGGGGAGCTCTTAGCGGTGTATTCACGCGCCTACAAGCTCGCCATTTCCCTTCCGCCACTTGCCTGGGTAACTCTGTTTCTTCTGGCACCCTACGCGCTTATGTTTATGCACAGCTTCTGGACGGTGCAAGACAATCAGATCGTGCACACCTGGAGCCTGAACAACTACGCGAAGCTTGTCGCCAGCCCCGTCTATGTGCAGGTGCTGCTGCGCTCGATGTGGATCGCCGCGCGCGTCACCCTGTTTGCTTTGCTGCTCGGTTATCCGCTGGCGTATTTCCTCTCCTTCCATGCGGGCCCGCGCAAGGAGCTGCTCTATCAGTTGGTGATCGTTCCGCTCTGGGTCAGTTACCTGGTGCGGGGTTACGCCTGGAAAACAATTCTGGGCGGCGACGGCGTGCTGAATGGGCTTCTGCAATTCTTGCACATCACTCAGCACCCCGTGGAATTTCTGCTTTATAGCCCCTTCGCTGTGGTTCTGACTCTGACGCACATCTATACGCCATTCACTTTTCTGCCCATCTATGCGTCGCTCGAGCATATTCCGCGCAACCTGGTGGAGGCTTCGCAAGATCTCGGCGCCTCGCCTCGCGCCACTTTTTGGCGCGTGATCCTGCCGCTCTCCGTGCCGGGACTTCTCGCCGGCGCTACGTTTGCTTTTGTGCTCACGCTCGGCGATTTTCTGGCTCCGATTCTGGTTGGCGGACCTGGCGGAACCATGATTTCCAATATCGTGCAGACGCTTTTTGGCGCAGCGTACCAGTGGCCGCTGGGATCGGCGATTGCCGTTTGCATCCTGGTGCTGGTCCTCGGTCTGCTGTTCGCCACCGAGCGTGTGGAACGTAAGTGGACGTTTTCATGAGCGCCGCCGCACCGCAACCTCGCACCAAGGCAGGCGGGCTGGGGATTTACGCCGCTGCCGTATTTGCATTTCTCTATTTCCCGATCGTCGTGCTGGTGATCTACTCGTTCAACGGCGCGGGCGTGGGCGGCTTTCCGCCTCGCAACCTGACCCTGGAGTGGTACCGCATCCTTTTCAGCGACCGCGCCATCTGGGACGCGGTGCTCAACAGCGTTATTGTTGCGCTGGCTGCGGTGATGATCGCGCTATCCCTCGGACTTCCAGCAGCGCTGGCCCTCGACCGCGTATCTTTTCCAGGTAAAGCCCTGTTCCGCCGTCTGGTGCTGCTGCCGCTGATTTTGCCCGGCATCATTACCGGGCTCTCGCTGCTGATGTTCGTACGCTACACCGGGCAGAAGCTGAGCCTGCTCACCGTAATCCTCGGCCATGGCACGGCGCTGATTTCCGTGGCCACCACCGAGCTCTTCGCCGGACTGCAAAAAATGGATCGCGCGCAGGAAGAAGCATCCCTGGACCTCGGGGCCAATTACTGGCAGACGTTCTGGCGCGTCACGCTGCCCAACCTGAGCCTTCCCCTGGCGGCCGCCGGCCTGTTGATTTTTACCCTCTCCATGGACGAGATCGCCGTCACTTTCTTTCTGATCGGGCGCGATAATACTCTGCCTTTGGAAATCTGGGGACGCCTGCGCCGCGGGATGACACCGGAAATCAACGCCATCTCCACGCTTATTTTTATCTTCTCCGTCGCTCTGATTCTTTTCTGGTATCACCTGCGCACACGCGGCCAAAGCAGCGCAGAACCTCTCTTGGCAGCCGAGCCGGAATCCTTTCAAGGAAAATTACGATGACCCAGTCACGCAGGGACTTTATCAAGTTTGTCGTTGCCGGCTCGGTGGTGGCCGGTTGCCCGATCGACCAGACGCTGGTTGCGGCGCCGCCCCCGGAGGCCAGTGTCCATGGAGAGCACAACGAAATCTGCCACGCCGTGCGCGACGGCCAGCGCTTCGACAGGCCACCCGTCTCTCGCCGCGCAGACGTAGTCATCGTCGGCGGCGGCGTAAGCGGCCTCTCCGCTGCCTACTTCCTGCAGAAATATAATTTTCTGCTTCTCGAGAAAGAACCGCATTGGGGCGGCAATGCGTACGTGGAAGAATTTGAAGGGCAAGTGTATGGCACAGGCAGCGCGTTCGAAAGCATGGACACACCGGGCACTCACCTCGCCGCCGAACTGGGCATGAAGATGCTTCGCGTCGACGATCCTGACCCCACATTGGTGCATGGAACTTGGGTTGCCGACACGTGGCGTACCGGGCTGGATCATCTGCCCTATCCACCGGCCGTGCGCCGCAGCTTCAAAGCATTCCGCGACTCCATGATGAAAATAGATGTTGCCGCACGCAAAGAGGAACTCGATAACCAGCCTTTTTCCAAATATACATCGGGGTACGCCCGGCAGATTTCACAGTGGTGGGATGGCTATGGCCCGTCCAATTGGGGCGCGAAGACAAAAGACACCTCCGCGTTCGTGGCTCTGGAGAGTCTTCAGTCCATCGCCGGTGACCGGCCCGACGACCGCATCACCTGGCCCGGAGGACTTGGGGCCATCACCAAGACGCTCTCCGAACTCCTGCTGCGCAGCAGGTCCGAAAGCATGGTGTCCGCAGCGACGGTAGTCGCCGTCGAGCCACAGAAGGACGAAGTGCACATCACGTATGCACGCGAAGGGAAGATGGAAACGGTCGCAGCACGCGCAGTCATCATGGCGACGCCGAAGTTTATTACCTGGAGGCTGGTGGCGGGGATCCCGGAGGCGCAAATCGCGGCGATGCGCAAGATCCGCTATATTCCCTATCCCGTGGTGAACCTCATTTTCGACAAGCCGGTCTACCGCCGCGCCTACGATACCTGGTGCCCCGGCAACGCCTTTACGGATTTCGTCGTCGCCGATTGGACCATCCGCAACGAAGTTGGTTACAAACCAAAATACAACATCCTGAGCTGTTACACGCCGCTGCAGGAGTTTGAACGTGGCCGCCTGTTGACTGAGGAAGGATCGCGCGAGCTCGCTGCTAACGTGCTGCGCGATTTTCAGAAGCTGCTGCCCGCATTCCGCACCGACCCGCTGGAGGTGCATATCTACCGCCGCGGCCACCCCATGTTCATGTCCACCCCCGGCAACTACACCGCCACGATTCCAGTGGCGCGGGTGCCGTTGGAACGCGTCTTCTTCGGCAATGCGGATTCTGCAGGACCTGAATCTTTGACTTCGGGAGCAATCGCCGCATCCCGGATGGGCGCGGACTGGGTGGAGAAACTATTGGCCGGTGCGCCGCGCGCCTCGGTCCTGCGCGCTTCCCGTTGCCCGGCTTAATACGCTCGTCGGACTGACACGCTAGCGTTTGCGCTTGGGCTTTTCCGCCGCGTGGCGGATCTTCCCCAGAGCGCGGTTCAGCGCATTTTGTCTGGAAAGAAAAGGCATCACCGGGGGGCGGCGAATGCCGAACGCTCGCAGCGCGGCGATGATGCGCGAATCCCGCCCGGTAAACCGCAATCCGTCACGAAGAGTTTCCACGGCATCCCCGACGCGGCCCGAGTATTCATAGACATTGGCGAGATTCAGATAGAGCTGCGGCACCGTGCGCTTGAGCTGTAGCGCCTGCAGACAAAGCGATTCGGCTTCCGTCCACTTTTTCTGCGCGATGCCCGTGGCCAGGCCAAAATAGGAAACGAAATAAGCGTTGCCAGGCTGGCGAGCGACCGCGCTACGCAGCTTCACCACCGCGTCGCGGGCAAGTCCTTTTTGCAATTGCAGCAAGCCCTGCTTGAACTGGTCCAGCGCTTCCGCGTCTTCGACAATTTCACGTTCTTTTAGCGTCGCTCCACCCATCGATTTGTTCTCCTCTGCGTTTGCGGGCGCTCCGCAGTCTCAGGCAAAACAACTTCACCTCCAAATACCCGGCGAAATGAGCACCGGCGACTCTCGGCCACGAGCTCCAAACTGTTTTAGACCTGCCGGGGAGCGCCGCCCGAAGGAGGGAGTGGGGGGTGGCGGCGCAACCGGCAAGTTGGCCCGTGGGAAGCCGAACGAAAACGAATCACTGCATGAAATGAACTGAATGGCAAAAATCCTGTACACCTGGGACCTGTAGCCCAGACCGTCCGTCCGCGCGATTCCGTGAGGTTCAACATCCTTACTAAGGTAGGCGTAAGACCCTGCAAAAAACTACTGGTGTGAAGGCCAGTTGTGGGACAGGTCTGCTCCCTGTCCTCGCGGACAGGCTGTCAGGGTCAAGCGCCGAACGGAAAATGCCGGACGGAAAATACCAGACGGGAAAGGTTTAGCGAGGAGATTCAGCAGAACCCGCCGGCAGGAGATCTTCAGCGCGAGACGCCGCCCGAATGAAAGCTCAACAGAATAAGGTCTGCGCGGCGGCGCACGCCATGTTTGGCCAATACATTGGACACGTGAAATTTTACCGTGCGCTCGGTGAGGCCCAGCTTCGCGGCAATTTCCTTATTCGCAAGATTCTCGAGCAACCCTTCCGCCACCTGCTGCTCGCGCGGGCTGAGCGGCACCGCTCGCACCGGCTGGCCGCTGCCCGAGCGCTCCAGGATCGAGGTCACAAAGCTGGAAAGCAGTGGCCGCGGCACCCAGTAGCCGCCGCCGCGCACCGCCGAGAGTGCGATGGGGAGTTGCTTGCGAGCGTCACCATAGCGCACCAGTCCGCGAACGCCCAGCCGTAAAAGCGGGAAGGCTGCGTCTTCCGGAAAAGTTTCCGCCATGAGAATTATCGGCACGCCGGGATGCGCGCTGCGCAAACCGGAGATCAGCAATTCGGTCGCGCGCGCCGGGCCGTGCAGATCCACCACGTACATCTGCGCCGGCGGAATAACCGGATCCGTGCTCCCCTTTCCGGGGGCGTGCTCAAGCCGCACGGCGCTTGCGCGAAAGCCGCTCTCGGCCAGCACACCCAGGTATTCCTCGAGCACCATGGGATGTGACGACAGCAGACACACCACGGCAGCCCGGGATTCTGTTCTTCGCCCTGTCTTCTTTCGCGGTTTTTTTCGCGCGGTGGCTCCCATGCAGAACTCAGGCTATCCCAGCCGCCGCCGCGCGGCAACTTGCAGAGGCGTAAGCGTTATCACCAGCCGCAAGCCCGCGCGAGGCTTGGAGGAACGGCGGGAGTCTTGTACTCTTTTGGCGATGGAAACGCCGGGAAAATTTACGCTCGCTGTTGTGCAGATGGCCTGCACGCCGGATCCGGACGCTAACCTGGCGCGCGGTGTTGCATTGGTCGAACAGGCCGCGCGCGCGGGAGCGGCTATCGTCTGCCTCCCCGAGCTTTTCCGGTCGCAGTATTTCTGCCAGCGCGAAGACGCCGCACTATTCGATCTCGCCGAGCCGATTCCCGGGCCTACCACCGCAGCGCTCAGCCGCGTCGCACGCGAGAAGAGCATTGTCATCATCGCTCCGGTCTTCGAGCGGCGCGCGCCCGGCCTCTACCACAATAGCGCCGCCATCATCGATGCCACCGGCGAGATTGCCGGCGTCTACCGCAAGATGCACATTCCCGACGATCCCGCCTATTACGAGAAATTTTATTTTACGCCGGGCGACCTGGGTTTTCGCGCGTTCGGCACCCGCGTCGGCCGCATCGCTACGCTCATCTGCTGGGACCAGTGGTATCCCGAAGGCGCGCGCCTGGCCGCCCTGGCAGGCGCCTGCCTCATTCTTTACCCCACCGCCATCGGCTGGCATCCGCAGGAAAAGCAGGAGTTCGGCGCGCAGCAGCGCGATGCCTGGCGAACCGTCCAGCGCGCGCACGCCATTTCCAATGGCGTGTACGTGGCCGCCGCGAACCGTGTCGGCCACGAAATTCCTTCCACCGGCGGCGCGGGCATTGAATTCTGGGGCACTTCTTTCATCGTCGATCCCTTCGGCGTCGAGCTCGCCGTGGCGTCGGTAGACCGCGAAGAGGTGCTTCTCGCCGAAATCGACCTGGCACGCCTCGAAGACGTGCGCCGCAATTGGCCCTTTCTGCGCGACCGCCGCATCGACGCCTACGCAGGCATTACCGAGCGATTTCTTGACGCCGCTCCGGGGAGCAAGAAGTCCTGACCCGCCCGCGCAGCATCTTTTCGGCCGCGCGATTTCCCTCGCCGGGCGCGCCGTCCCCTGCGTCGCTGGGCTATCGCATACCCGCCGAATGGCATCCTCACGAAGCCACCTGGTTGGGTTGGCCGCACAACGAATCCGATTGGCCCGGCAAACTTCCCGCAATCCAGTGGGTCTACGCGGAAATCGTGCGCAAGCTCCAGCCCGGCGAACTTGTCCGTATTCTTGTGAACTCGCGCGCACACCAGAGCGCGGTGCGAGGGATACTTGAGTCTTGCGGAGTCAGCCTGAAGCGGGTGCAGTTCTACCGGTTTCCCACCAACCGCGGATGGACGCGCGACTTCGGCCCCATTTTCGTGAAGAAGGCTTCCAAGAGCGCGCCCCGTTTTAAGAATGCAACGACAATCGCCATTGTGCGCTTCCACTTCAATGCCTGGGCTCACTACCCGGATTGGCAGAAGGACAACAAAATTCCCGAGCTTGCCGCTCGCGCGTTAAAAATGAAACTTCTACCCGCGCTGGCGAATGGCCGCCCGTTCGTTCTGGAGGGAGGAAGCATCGACGTGAACGGCCGTGGAACGCTGCTGACCACCGAAGAATGCCTGCTCGATAAAAAAGTGCAGGTGCGTAATCCCGGACTGCGGCGCAGCGAGGTCGACGCAGCACTAAAAGAGCATCTCGGCGTTACCAATGTTCTTTGGCTGGGGCGCGGCATCGCCGGCGACGACACTCACGGCCATGTAGATGATTTCTGCCGCTTCACCGGTCCGCGCACGATCGTCCTGGCCGAAGAGCGCAACGCCCGCGACGTCAATCACCGCGCCCTCGAGGAAAATCGCGAGCGCCTGGAAGCCATGCGCCTGGAAGACGGTTCGCGGATCGATCTGGTGCGTCTGCCGATGCCCGCGCCGCTGTCGTTTCGCGGCGTGCGTCTGCCCGCCAGCTACGCAAATTTTTACATCTCCAACGCGGCCGTCTTGGTTCCCACCTTCAACGATCCTCGCGATCGCCAGGCGCTGGGCATCCTCGCGGAGCTTTTTCCTGATCGCCCGGTGGTCGGGATCCATGCCGTTGATCTGGTCTGGGGGTTTGGCACGCTGCACTGCCTCACGCAGCAGCAGCCCGCTTCGTAACACAACGCCTACCCGCCGCGCTCGGACTCCGGCTGCCAGTGAATTGCGCCGGTCGAGACGGTTCGCCCAAAACCACCCTGCACCCGCAACGGCCTCACGGCTCGGGTATCGCAGCGCCGTCCTTGCGCGGATCCGAGGCTCCATAATTCACACCGCGGGCAAAATCCCGCAGCACGGCCTGCCCGCCGCCCATGTTTTCGGAATAATCACCCAGCAGCTTAATTTTGTGCCCGCGGGATTCGAGCGCTTGGCGCACGGCTTGAGGGATGCGCCCTTCCATCGCCACGTCGCACCCGCCGAAGCTATATTTTGTGAACCGCGGCGCTTCCAGCGCAGCCTGAATGTTCATGCCAAAATCCGCCACGTTGGCTACGAACTGCGCGTGCGCTTGCGACTGATTCCATCCGCCCATGATGCCAAAGGCAATGCGCACGCCGTCCTTCTCCATCATCGCGGGGATAATGGTATGCAGGGGCCGTTTGCGTCCGGCCAGAACGTTCGGCGAGGATGCGTCAAGGCTGAAAAGCCCGCCGCGATCATGGAGCGCGAAGCCTGTGCCATCCGCCACGATCCCCGAGCCAAAGCCTTCGTAGTTGCTCTGGATCAGCGAAACCATGTTGCCCTCGCGATCCACCACGCTCAGATAAGTGGTGTCGCCGGCAGCGGGCAGCCGGCCCGCCGCAACATCGCAATTCGCTCGCGCCGGATTAATTTCCGCCGCTCTCCTCCGCGCGCGTTCTTTCGACAGCAGCTCGGCCACCGGCAGTTTCGAAAACTTCGGGTCGCCGATATAGCGAAGCAGGTCCGCGTAGGCCAGCTTCTTCGCTTCAATCATCACGTGCAGTACGTCCGCGGAATTATGCGCGGAGGGTGGGAATGCCGAATTCTCCATCACGTTCAGCATCATTAAGGCGGCGAGACCCTGCCCGTTCGGTGGAATTTCGTAGACCTTCCATCCACGATAGGTTGTGGAAAGCGGTTCCACCCACTCCGCGGAATATTCCGCAAGGTCGGCCGCGGTCATGGTGCCGCCCAGCCGCGCCGAGGTGGCCAGGATGCGCCGCGCGATATCGCCTTTATAAAATGCGTCGCGCCCCTCGCCGGAAAGCAGGCGAAAGGACGCCGCCAGGTCCGCATTACGGAAGATTTCACCCAGGCGCGGAGAATGTCCGCCGGGCAGATAGGTTTTCGCGGCGTTGGCATCGCCGCGGACCTGCTGCGCGCTATCGCTCCAGTATTCGCTGACCCATTCCGTCACCGGAAATCCTTCTTCGGCGAGGCGAATAGCTCCGGCGAGATCGTCGGAAAGCTTCAGCCGCCCAAACCGCGTCAACAGTTTCGCCCAGCCATCGACAACACCCGGCACGGTCACGCTATGAATGCCTGCCTGCGGCATTTCCTTCATGCCCTGCTTGCGCAAAAAGTCCGGAGAAAGTGCCGCCGGCGCCCAGCCGCTGGCATTGAGGCCGTAGAGCTTGCCGCTTTTCGCCTCATAAACGATGGCGAAGAGGTCCCCGCCCATCCCGTTCATCATGGGGGAGACCACTCCCATCGCTGCATTCGCAGCCACGGCCGCGTCCGCTGCCGAGCCGCCCTTCGCCAGCACGGCAGCGCCTGCCTGCGCCGCCAGCGGCGATTCCGCAGCCACAATTCCGCCGCGCGAGATCACCATCGAGCGCCCTTGAGATCGGTCTTGCGTATCGCCTCCCGTCGAGATCGTCGCCGCCCCCACCATCAGGATGAGAGACGTAAACCAGAATTTTTTCATTGATCGCCCCTCATCGCGCCGCCGGGAATCACGGCAGCTCTCTGGAATTCACCGCCGAAACATACTCGGAAACATGCCTGAGAGCAATAAGCCAGGACTTTTGGGGAATGGTATTTATGAAAGGCTACACGCCGCGACGTTTACTCGATGCGTATGCTGCCAGCTCCCGTTTTCAGCTCAATGACATAACCGCCCCCGCGCAATTTCCCGCGGAGCACATGACTGATAGCGCCATCGACCTTCAGCGGAAGCGAGGTGACAATTTCGCCCAGCCCGGCCTCGGCGTGGACGTCGAGACCCACATCGCCGAGAAGGCGTATCCGTACGTCGCCCAGCCCCGTGCTCAACCGCCATCCGCCGCCCGGCTCGCCTTCAGCGTTCACGTTGCCCGCCGATGAATCCGCGCGCAAAGTTCCGGTAACTCCAAGAATCGAAATATCGCCCAGGCCGGTGTTGGCGCGAACGTCTCCGGTCACCACCGAGATGGTCACCTTTCCCGCGCCCGTGTCCGCCGTGACCGCGCCATGTAATCCTTCCACCTGCACATCGCCGAGCCCGGTCTGGGATCGCAGGCGCGTATTCTCCGGCACTTCAATTTCGTAGCTGATGAAAGTATCGCGACGCAAATCCGAATCCCGCAGGTGACCGATGGTAATGGAATTTCCGTGCTGCCGGATGGGAGGATGAGAAACGAACCGGCGGAGTGTTTGCTCCGGCACCGAATCGCCTTGCAGCAGCCCGGTCTTTACGCGCACTTCACCGGAGACGCGCACGCTCGAACCCGGCACCATGCGCACGGAAATGTTGCCTGCCGCGGTTTGCACGTCAACATCCGCCGCGTCGCCGACGGCAAACGTTCTCTCAAATTTTCCGTTGTTGTTCTCCGCAACCAGCGCCCGCGGGGCATAAAAGGTCAGCGCAGCAACGACTGCCGCCAGGCCTGGAATCAAGCGCCCGTGGCGGACGAAATATCTCAATGAGATTTCCCCATTCGGCTACTTTTTCGGCCGCGACTCCGGCGGTACCAGGCCGTTCGCGCGGTAATAAACCACCAGCTGCCCGTAATGCTCTCCGGTGTGCTCGCAGAGATCAGCCCAGACGCTATAGGGATTGTTCTCTTTGTGCCGTGCTCCCAGCAACATGGGCTTGCTGAAGCTCCCATCGCCGGCCTTGGTGATCATGGCCGCGCCGTCGGCAATGGCCTGCTTCACGTAGGCCACCAAAGCCGCGCGCGTTTTGTACGCCTCCGGTTTTGGATCGCCCTCCGGTGGCGCTTGGCCGGCGAGCAGCGCCTGGAAATAGTAAACCGTTCCCGCGGCATGCAGCATGGCCTCGCGAAAGGTTCGCGTGCCCGCCATCGGCCGGTAGTCGAACTTATCTTCCGGGAAGTCTTCCACCATCCCGATCAACTTCCGTCCGGTATCGTTCCACACTTCCAGGTATCCGGCGGTCGGGCTGATTAACTTTGCTGGATCTTCCTTCTTAGCCGGCTCGTCTTTCTTGTCGGGCTCCTGCGCCGCCACGACAGCGGGAAACAATCCCCCAAGCCCCAATGCAATCATCATCACTGCGCCGTAATAATGAATTTTCACCTGGCGTCCCCCCTTTAAGTCTGACGTGCTGCTCGATCGGCTTACAATTCCGGTTTAGATTACGGCGTAAACGTCTTGTAGAGAAACACTCCCGAATCGCTCAAGCGCACAGCTTTCCCGCCCGCCACGCTTTCGAAACGGAATCTCTCTGCCGTCGGCTCTTCGCCGGGCTGGAATTCCCCGGAGGGCAGCGGCACCAGTACCTCGGCGCCTCCGTCGGGAGATAGCGCGACAAGTTTGCCCTTTCGTATCGCGATGCGCAAATTTGAAATCCACGGACTGTAGGAACGATAGTGGCCCACGTAGTCCTGCCATTCTTTCGGTGTCTCAAACGTCCGCGGACCGCTGTAGCGTTCATTCGTAAACCACTCCGAACCGTAAAACACTTCTACAACCTTTGCCGGCGAAGTATCACCGGGTTTCTTTTCTGCGCGGCCAAACCGCAACAGAAAAAGCTTGAAGTCGGGATCGTTGGCGTAGAAAGCATCTTTGCGGCGCAACTCCAGTGCCACGCGCTCTGCTTCATACATCAGGCCCAGCCTCGCGCCCTGCGCGATAAATGCCAGCTTCTTGCCTTCGGGAGAAGTATAAACGCCCGCGTATTCAGCGGCGTTCATCACCACGCTTTGGGCATCCGGGGCGAGCAGTGGCGGAAGCGCATGCTTCTCTTGCGCCGCGCGAACGGCCCGAACGGCAAAATTCGCCACCTGATCTGCGCTGCCCGGCCCGTTGAGCAAAACAACCACGCCCAATCCCGCGTCCAGATCTGCTTTTATCGACGACGTATAACCGATCATTCCGCCGCCATGGCCAATCATGGTGTGCCCCTCGTTCTCCCAGATGGACATTCCGTAGCCGTAGAATTCTTTGCCGTTCTTCTCCGTGGGGACGGTTTGCTGCGTCAACAACTGAAAACTTTCTTCCGAGATGATTCGCCCGCCGGGCCGCGCGCCATGATTCAGCAGCATGCGTACGTAGGCGGCGAGATCGGCCGGCGTGGATGAAATCGCGCCGTCGCCCGCGCCATAATCGCCGTACGTGGCCTCCACAAGCTCATCGCCGGGTCCCTCCGGGCGGTCGTCGTAAAACGGCACATAACCCACAGCCATTTTTGCACGCATCTCCTGGCGAATCGTTGTCTCTGTCGCCTTCATACCCAGCGGCTCGATAATGCGCTTGCGCACGGAATCATAAGACGGCCGCCCGTCCAGTTCTCCCAACAAGTAGCCCAAAGTTTGAAAGCCGATATTTGAATAGGCCCAGTTGGTCCCCGGCGCATACCCGGTTTCCCGCTCGCTGAGCGCCGCGGTTTGAAACGGAGAAGATGGAATGTCGTCGCGGTCCCGCGGCAAGCCGGATGTGTGCGTCAACAGATGATGCACAGTGATCGGCGCGTACTTGGTCTTCACGCTAAACCACGGCAAATACTTGGTCACCGGCTGCTGAAAATCGATCTTGCCGGCCTCTTGAAGCTGTAGCAGGCAGATCGCGGTAAACGATTTGGAAATCGAGCCAATCTCGAAAAGCGTTTCCAGCGCTACCGCGCGGTGCGTCTTGATGTCAGCCAGCCCGTACGTCTGCACGCGCAGCAATCCCTCGCGGCTGGTGATGGCCAGCGATATTCCCGGCGTTCCTGCTTCCTTCATTTGCTGCGCGATAAATGCATCGATCCTCTCGTAGGCTCGCGCAAAACGCTCGGCCTCTTCCTGCGCCCGTGCCGGCGACGTGCCCCACGATAGGAGAATGATGGCAATCAGCACCGACAAATTTCGCACGGACTTATAAAACGCGGTAACTAACGATGGACTCAATTTTACCTCCAGGTTCACGCTGTGGATAGTTCTTCGCTTAATGCCGGATCTGCCGCGCGCGGCCCGCGAACGCCAAGCTCAGCAGCGCCGCTGTAGCCGCCAGATAAAAAAGCGGAATGCCGGAGGCCACCGCCGCCGGCGATGCGCCGATAAAATCCAGTTCGCGCGTGAGTTGTAACGGACCGATATACCACAGCGCGGTGTAGAAACATTCAAACAATTTGCTGCCCTGGCTCCACTCGCCCATCGCCAGCGCCAGCGTGGAATAAACATCGCGCCGATCAGCCATGCGGCAAGACTGCGCCAGCTTCTTGCTGCCAGCAATCGCGCAACGCACCAAACCGAAAACAATCCTCGTAAGCGCAACAATCCGCCAGATAGAATGGAGCAGCGCCCCAACGTGGCGGCGGGAGAACGCAGAAACCATCGTGCCAGACGACAAAAAAGCAACCGGCCCAAAACAGCCCAGCGCCGTGACCGAGCCGCGGACCAACCCGCCATCGGTTCGCCTCTCCGCGCCGCAGGAAGAAATCGACCTGCTGCTTCGTGCCGAGCTCGCCGATCCCTTTCACCTGCTGGGTCCCCACGCCATCGAGATCAACGGCAAGAAGCAGCTTTCGATTCGCGCCTTCCGGCCCGGTGCCGAAAGCGTCGGGATCGTCCTGGAGGCCACCGCCGGGAGCTCCCTCCCGCGGGAGTTCCCGATGATTCGCGCGCACGCCGCGGGATTTTTTGAAGCCGTGCTTCCCTTCTCCTCGCTTCCGCAGGGTTACCGCCTGGCCATCGCTTATCCCGGCGGAGTCACTGAAAAGATTTACGACCCCTACAGTTTCGCTCCGCTGCTCACGGATTTTGATCTGCACCTCATCGGCGAAGGCACGCACCATCTCGAATACGAAAAACTCGGAGCACATCTCCACGTCATTAATGGCGTTCACGGGGTGCAGTTCGGCGTCTGGGCTCCCAACGCCCTGCGCGTCAGCATCGTTGGTGACTTCAACCACTGGGACGGCCGCGTTCATCCCATGCGCGCGCGCGGCTCCACCGGCGTCTGGGAGCTGTTCCTGCCGGGCGTTGGCGCAGGAATGATCTACAAATACGAAATCCGTTCGCGGCTGCGGGAGATTCCTTTCCTCAAGGCCGACCCGTACGGATTTTCCTCCGAGCTGCGGCCCAAAACCGGCTCCGTGGTCTTCGACATCGATCGCTACACCTGGCGCGACAAAAAGTGGATGGCGGACCGCGCCACGCGCAACTGGCTGGAAGCGCCGATTTCCATTTACGAGATACACCTCGGTTCCTGGCGCCATTCGCGCAGCGAGACCGGACGCTTCCCCACCTACCGTGAAATCGCCGACGAGCTGATTCCTTACATCCTGGAGCTGGGCTACACCCACGTCGAACTGCTGCCGATCATGGAGCATCCCTACGACGCCTCGTGGGGATATCAGACCGTCGGCTACTTCGCCGCCACCAGCCGCTACGGCTCGCCATCCGATCTGATGGAGTTCATCGACCGCATGCACCAGGCCGGCATCGGCGTCATTCTCGATTGGACCCCTGCGCATTTTCCGCGCGACGCTCACGGGCTCGCCGAATTCGACGGCTCGCATCTCTACGAGCACGAAGATCCCCGGCGCGGCGCCCATCCCGACTGGGGAACACTGGTTTTCAACTACGGGCGCATCGAGGTGCAGAATTTTCTTCTCGCCAATGCGCTTTTCTGGCTGGACAAGTACCACCTCGACGGTTTGCGCGTGGATGCCGTCGCCTCCATGCTCTATCTCGATTATTCGCGCAAGCAGGGCGAATGGGTGCCCAACGAATTTGGCGGAAACGAAAATCTCCCGGCGGTGGCATTTCTAAAGAGGCTGAATGAAGTGATTCATGGCCGACACGCTGGCGTGCTGACCATCGCAGAAGAGTCCACCTCCTGGCCCGGCGTCTCCCGCCCCACCTATCTCGGCGGCCTGGGCTTCAGCCTGAAATGGAACATGGGCTGGATGAACGACACGCTCAATTATTTCAAGTGCGATCCCATTCATCGCAAATTCCATCACAACCAGATCACCTTCTCGATGATCTATGCCTTCAGCGAAAACTTCGTGCTGCCCTTCTCCCACGACGAAGTGGTCCACGGCAAAAGCTCCCTGCTTGGCAAGATGCCCGGCGACGACTGGCAGAAATTCGCCAACCTGCGCACGCTCTTCGGCTACCACTACGCGCATCCCGGCAAAAAG
>JAAFGT010000068.1 GCA_010365215.1 Acidipila sp.
GGTAAGTCAGCGCGTACTGAATCGGCAAGCGCATGTCCGCCGGCCCCAGTTGCGCGATCACCGAGCCATCCACAAACTCCACCATGGAATGAACCGTGGACTGCGGGTGGATGACCACCTCGATGCGCTCGGGAGGAATATCAAAAAGCCAGTGCGCTTCGATCACTTCGAAACCCTTGTTCATCATGGTGGCGGAGTCGATGGTGATGCGATTTCCCATCCTCCAATTAGGATGCGCCAGGGCCTGCTCGGGTGTCGCGCGATTCATCTCGGACAGTGCGGTCTTGCGAAAAGGACCTCCGGAAGCGGTGAGAATCAGGCGTTTTACTTCGCGCAGATCGCCCGCGCGCAGGCACTGGTGGATGGCATTGTGCTCACTGTCCACGGGAAGCAGTGTGACGCCTGCTTCGCGAGCCGCGGCCATGACAATTTCGCCGGCAGCAACCAAAACTTCTTTATTCGCCAGCGCCACGAGCTTGCCGCGGCGGATGGCCGCGTAAGTAGCTGGCAGCCCGACGACGCCCACGGCTGCGGAGACAACTACGTCCGCGTCGGGATGAGTAGCGACGGCGGTAAGGCCGGCGGGGCCGTAGAGAATTTCCGGGAGCGGCGTGGCCGGGGCGTGCTGGCGCTCGCGCAGGATCTTGCGCAGCTGTTGGGCGTAGCGCTCGTCGGCCACCGAGACGACCTGGGGGCGATGCTTCTCAATCTGCTCGGCGAGTCGCGAGACGCTTTCACCCGCGGCGAGAGCCACTACTTGCAGGCGCTCGGGAAGTGATTCGACCACTTCGAGGCACTGACGTCCTATGGAGCCGGTCGAGCCGAGGATGGAGATGTGCTTGAGCGGCACTTCCCCGGAGTGCGGGAGGGCGGGAGCCTTCGTTTCGCTCAGAATCACAGTGTCGTGTAGGGGCAAGGCTTATTTTTCCGATAGTTTGCGGGCCGGCTTCAGAGGTGCCGCTCAACAATGACACTAAAATAATACCAGACTACAGGCGCTGCAAAAATCAGAGAGTCAACACGGTCCAAAACGCCACCATGGCCGGGTAGAAGCGAACTGGAATCCTTGACCACCGCGGCTCGTTTATAGGCCGATTCCACTAAATCGCCGAGTTGACCTGCGATATTTCCCAGCGCGGCCATAGCCAGAAGGTGGGAGAGCCCGAAATGCAGCCAGCGTTGGGCAACGAAACCGACAATGAGAGAACCGGTGAGGTTGGCTGCGGCTCCTTCCCATGTCTTTTTCGGACTCAACCTCGGTGCCATCGGTAGTCGTCCAACCCAACGACCCACGAAATAAGCGCAGGAATCTCCCACCCAGATGGTGACCAGAACAAAAAGAAGGATCCGCGGACCAATGTCTTCGAGAGCATGCAGCCGCGGGATAAAACTCAATGGGAGTGCAACCAGCAGCATTCCACAGGTGCTGATGGCCATCGCCGCAAGCTTTCCCTCGGATGGTCCCTTGGAGGCCCACACTAAGACGGCGAGGCCTAAACCAAACACCACCAGAATCAAATCGGACAAAGGAAGGTAAGCCGCCCGACTGTGGACCACTAAAAGTGTCCCATTGCTGTAGGGTACCGCGGTTTCCTGGGCCGCCAAAAATTGCGCAAACACCAAGGCCACTGCACATACAAAACACCAGCGGGAATACGCGACCATCCCGGCACGGGAGCTAATGTCGAAGAACTCCCTCAAGGCCAGAACCGTGATCAAGGCAACAAGAATGGCGATTAGCCAGGTCGGGCCGTAGAGGTCAGCGCCGACCACGATGGGTATGAGGATGGCAGCGGTTAAAAGGCGTTGGCGGGTCATGGGTGCTAGAAAGGCCGAGTAGGCCACTGAGAAAGATAGAAGCGAAGAGGGATTCCTCGCTGCGCTCGGTATGACGGCAGTTGAGCAGTCGTGCGCAGAGCGATCAACTGCGCCCCGAGTTCGAACGGCTGGCGCCCGACCCCGCTGAATTAGAATCGCCCGGGTTTGAACCGGTGTACGAATCGCCGGACTCGGAAGCCAGGCCGCCGTAGCGGCGCTCGCGACTTTGGTATTCGAGCAAGGCTTCCAGCAGCCGGGCGCGGTTGAAATCCGGCCACAGCACGTCGGTGACGTACAGCTCGGCGTAAGCAATTTGCCACAGCAGGAAATTGCTGATGCGCAGTTCCCCGCTGGTGCGGATCAGAAAATCGGGGTCGGGGAGACCGGCGGTGTAGAGATGGTCGGAGATCATCTGCTCGTTGACGCGCAGATTGGCCAGCGCGCCGTTCGTGGTGGTGGAGCGAACGCCATCGAGCAGCGCATTGAACGCGTCCACCAGCTCGGCGCGCGCGCCATAGTTGAGAGCCACCACCAGCTTCATTCCGGTGTTTTTGGAGGTGAGCTCGATGCCGCGCTCCAGGTCGCTGCGCACGCCATCGGGCAGCTCCGCGGGACGCCCGATCACCAGTAGGCGGATGTTATTTTCGTGAATGACCGGCAATTCCTTCTTAAGATATTCGCGAAGCAGGCGCATCAGAAAATTTACTTCCGTCTTGGGCCGGCGCCAGTTCTCCACGGAAAATGCGTAGAGCGTCAGCGCGGAAAGATGCAGGCGCGCGCAGGTTTCGATAGCCTCGCGGGCCGCGCGCACTCCGGCGCTGTGCCCGGCGATGCGTGGCAGATGCCGCTTTTGCGCCCAACGGCCGTTGCCGTCCATGATGATGGCCACGTGGCGGGGCAGACGCTGGACCTCAAGCTTCTCGAGAAGAGAGGCTTCCACCTTGTCGGCTGGTTCGAGAAGTTTTGATGCTTTCACAGTCTGGGCCTGCTGAGGATTCGCAAGAAAATTAGCACACGCCACCGCACTGCGCAACCGCGCGGCCAGTCCAACCGGCCTGATTTGACACGGCCTGATTCGACGCGGCTTGATTCGACACGGCTTGACTCGACACGGCTTGACTCGATGCGCGGCAACAGGGCGCTACGTGCCGCCGACGCCCGGCGTGGTGCTGGGGTCGAAGATGGAGGTATAGGCGAGGATCAGGGTCAGGCCGATCATCGCCACGGTGATGACCCAGGCCACCACGTTAAAGGTGCGCGTGTTGACGTGCTCGCCCATGAGGTCGCGGCGGTTAACCAGCAAGAGGATGAAGATCAAAACCACCGGCAGCCAGACGCCGTTGGCCACTTGCGACAGCACCAGGATGCGGAACAACGGGGCGTTCGGAATCAGAACGATGGCGCCGCCGACGATGAGCATCAGCGTGTACAGCCAATAAAAAATCGGCGCCTCGCTGAATTTGTGGTCGATGCCCGCCTCGAAGCCCAGACCTTCGCAAATGACGTGAGCCGTGGAAAGCGGCAGGATGCAAGCGGCGAACAAGGACGCGTTGAGCAGGCCGAAAGCGAACAGCATGCTGGCCCACCGGCCGGCCAGAGGTTCCAGGGCCTTGGCCGCATCCTTGGCCTCGGTAATGTTGGTGATGCCGTGAACATTCAGCGTGGCCGCCGTGCAGATGATGATGAAGAATACGATGATCATGCAGCTGATGCTGCCCAGCATGACGTCCAATCGCACCTGCGGATACTGCTTGGGACCAACGCGCTTTTCCACGAAAGCTGCTTGTAGGTAGAAAAACTGCCACGGCGCGATGGTGGTGCCCACCAGCGCGGTGAGCATCAGCATGTAATTGCCGTCGAAGCGGATGTAAGGAATGAAGGTGTGCTTGGCGGCCACCAGCCAGTCGGGCTTGGCCAGCACCGCGGAAAACACATAGGTCAGATAAAAACCGCAGGCCACCATAAAGATTTTTTCCACCTGGCGATAATTCCCACGCAGGACCAATAGCCATACGGCCAGCGCAGCCAGCGGGACGCTGATATAGCGCGAAACGTGGAAAATCTCGCCGGCAGCGGCGATGCCGGCGAATTCCGCGACGGTGTTGCACAGGTCCACCAGCAAGCCGGCAAACATCAGGAAAAACGTAGGGCGGAAGCCGAACTCTTCGCGGATCAGGTCCGAGAGACCTTTCCCGGTGACCACACCCATGCGCGCGCACATCTCCTCGGTAACGTACAGCGCGATGGTCATAGGGATCAGCGACCACAGCAGCAGATAGCCGAACTGTGCGCCAGCCTGCGAATAGACGGATATGCCGCCGGCATCGTTGTCCACATTGGACGTGATTATGCCGGGACCCACCACGGCAAGCAGCAGCAGCAGACGCCGGCGAGAGTGCCGGGTGCGCCGCTGGATTTGCAGCCAGCGATCACGCCAGCCGTGGGATGTTTGTTCCAAGATTTCTCCGTTGTAGCGCCGGTGCGTACGGCCAAAGAGCTGGCAGTAAGTGGGCGCTGCAAACCTGAGCTTAGAAATTCTCCAGCAAACGGTGAACTACGTCGTCGACCGTGATAACGCCGAGGGGACAACCCTTTTCATCCACCACCGCCAGGGTGCGCAGATTGTATTTGTCAAACAACTCGAACACCTCTTTCTGATCGGCGTCAGCGTTCACCGAGACCACCGGATCCGCCACCAGCTGGGACATCTTCTGCCCCGCCGCGGAGAGCAGCAAGCGCCCCACCGATACGGTGCCGGCCAGCAGCGCCTGCTGGTTGATGAGCACCACGCAGTCGAGCTGTTCGGAGTGAATCTCCAGGCCGCGGATCCACGCGATCACTTCATCGCGCTCGGCTTCCATACCCACCAGCACGAATTCGGTGTTCATCATGCCGCCGGCGGAATTTTCTTCGAACTGGAGCAAGGCGGTTACTTCCTGGGCGTCATCGCGCGGCAACTCGTCGAGCAGTTCGCGCGAAGTCTCCGGCGAAAGATCTGCCAGCAGGTCGGCCGCTTCGTCCGGATCCATCTCCTCCAGGATGTCGCCGGCCTTCTCGGTGTCGAGTTTTTCCACCACCTGAGTTTTGAGGCGGTCGTCGAGCTCGGCCAGTGTTTCGGCCGCGGTTTCCTCATCGAGCGATTCGATGATGGAGTGGCGCTCGCTGGGCGAGAGCTCTTCGACGATGTCCGCCAGGTCGGCAGGATGCATGGCCTCGAGCTTGTCGCTGGAGATGCGCAGTTTGACGCGTCGCAGGGGATCGGCCTCGATAAGGTTAATGAACTCCCAGGGAAGTTGTGTGCCGGGCAGGCGCCCCTGCAGGCGGCGGATCGCCGTCGGAGGAATCACCCCTTGAAGCAGGCGTCGCACGGCTCCCTGCATGCCGGCGTCCACTTGCGTTACGCGCAGCTCCACGTTGCCGTTGGTGCGTTGCGTATCAAAATTTAGATCGTTGATGCGCACCACTTTGCGGCCATTGATGTCGATGATCTGCTTGTCGAGCAGATCTTTGCGCACGGCCAGCCAGCTTTCGTTGGGCTGATAAGCTTCCAGGTCGCGTTCGCCTATGGTGAGGCGGATCAGGCCGGGAGAGATTTCGGCCACCTGGTCGTAACGCGCCAAAAGCGGCTGGTAGCGGCCGCGGCCGAGCAGAATGCGCGATACACGGTTGGGCTGGTCTGCGGGCACGATGAACATTTCGCGCACGCGCCCGACATAGTGGCCGCTGGCGTCCTGCACTTCGGCGCCGAGCAGTTCCGTGGCGTGGACCATGGTGACCTCCTTTGGCACGGGCGGCCGGCCTACACAAAAAGCCCGTGGCCGGGGCCGAATCCCCTCCACGGGCGAAAAAACACGCGCGGCGCGGGCGGTTCAAGCAGTCTGTTTATCGGCAAGGCGCAAACAAACGTCCATTACGACTAGTAGAAGCAGAATGAATTTTTGTCAAGGCAAGAGTGCAATTCACCTCGATTTCTTTGCCGATTTGACCCTGGCGAACAGCATATCGGTGGCGGGGATGCGGTGGCGGCGGCAGAACTGGAAATAGAGCGTGGCATAGCTCGATACCAGATAGTCGTCGGGAGTGAAACCGAGCAGGCGGCTGGCCCGGTCGATGGACCGCGGAGCGCCCTCCAGTTCAAGGAAAACGCCGATGGGAGTCTCGTCAAGTTCTACCAGCACCGGTTGGAGATTGGGGAGGCCATACGTGGTGCGGTACTTCTCATAGCGAAATGAGGGCTGCAAGCCGAGACTCATAAAGATTTGGCCCAGCGCGGCGGGATCGCCGACCGAAAGCTCCACTTCCTTGCGGATTTTGTAGCGCGTTCCGGGATGCCGGCGGACCGGATGCTTGTAGGTCAGCACGGCGCGGCTAGTCGAGCGAGGTGAACCGTCACGAAAGCCGGCGCCAGATTCTATGCGCAGACGAAGCAACTGGCCGGTCTTGCGCAAGCGGTGGCGAGCAATGTCGAAGACCGTGTTGGATTCATGAACGCGGTGCAGCAGACGGGCGCCCAGCGCATTCAGTTTGCGTTTGAGGGCTGCAACGTCGTCAATCCGGAGCTTGATTTCGATTTCGTTAGCGGCGCGGCCTGCCATCTGTGCAGTTTATCATTGACGGAGAATGACCCAGCGAATGACCCGCCAAAGCGCGCCACTTGCCGCCACCCTCACAAGACCTTGCACAATTGTTGAGGGCTGTGGCACGTTGTTGTTGCACGTTGTTGTAACCAGCTGTTGTGACACGCTGCAAATCGCCAGATGAGTGAAAACGCCACGCCGCTGATGCGGCAATATAACGCCATCAAAAGCCAGCACGCCGAGGCGCTGCTGCTCTTCCGGTTGGGCGATTTCTACGAAATGTTTTACCAGGATGCCGTAGTCGCCGCGCGCGCGCTGCAGATTACGCTGACTTCGCGCAGCAGCGAACAGGGGCAGCCCGTGCCGATGTGCGGTGTGCCCTACCATTCCGCGGAGAACTACATCGCCCGGTTGCTGCGCGCCGGTCACCGCGTAGCCATCTGCGAGCAGATGGAAGATCCCTCGAAGTTGAAAGGCCGTAAGCTGGTGCGGCGCGAAGTGGTGCGCGTGATCACGCCCGGCACGGCCACCGAGTTGCAGATCCTGGAGCCAAAGGAGAATAATTTTCTGGCGGCGCTGGCGTGGAGTACAGGCGAGGCGGCTTCCTCCCAAAGCAATTTGTCGCAAGCCCAGGGAAATGCGCGCGCGGCAACCACTGGCGCCGGGTTGGCGTACCTCGACGTGTCCACCGGAGAGTTTCGCGCGACGGAATGGACCGGGTCAGATACACGCCAGCGCGCCGAAGACGAACTGGCTGTACTGCGTCCACGCGAACTGCTCCTGGCGCGGCCCACCACGCTCTTCGGCGATGCCCAGCGGCTGGATTTAACCGGAGTCGACGCGCTCGAAACGCGCCTCGACGATTGGGTGTTCCGCGAGGATTACGGCGAGCGTCTGCTCACCGAACGCTTCGGCGTGGCCACCTTGGAAGGATTCGGCCTGGCCGGCCGGCCGCTGGCGGTCGCCGCTGCAGGCGCGCTGATTCATTACCTGCGCGAGACCTCGGCGATCGGCGGGGCGGGCCTCGATCATCTGGACCGCGTGGTCTATTACGGGCAGCCGGAGGCGCTGGCGCTCGATAGCGTATCGGTTCGCAACCTCGAACTGGTGAGCCCCGCCATGGGCGACGAGAAAGGCCCCACGCTGCTCTCCACCCTCGACGAGACATCTACTCCGCTTGGCGCGCGGCTGCTGCGCTCCTGGATCCTGCGTCCGGCAATCGAGCAATCCGAAATCGAAGCGCGCCTGGACGCCGTCGCGGAACTGAAATCGCAGACCGTCGCGCGGGAAGAGCTGCGCGGAGAGATGGCCGGAGTCCTCGATTTGGAACGGCTAACCAGCCGCGTGGCGCTGGGACAGGTGATGCCGCGGGAGCTGGTGGCCTTGCGCCGCTCGCTCGAACGCATCCCGCTATTGCGCGCCCATGTGCAGGGGCTGCGCTCCGCGAGAATTGTGGAGCTGCACGCCAAGCTCGATGAGCTCGGCGATATCCGGGAACGCATCGCCAGCGCCATCGCCGAAGATCCGCCGGCCATGAAAGCGTTCGGGCCCAGCGAGGCGGGAATGATTCGCGTGGGCTATAGCCCGGAGCTCGACGAGCTGCGCGGGCTCGGCGCCACCAGCCGCCAGTACATCGCGGCGATGGAAGAACGCGAGAGGAAGCGCACCGGGATCGGATCGCTGAAGATCCGCTATAACCAGGTCTTCGGCTATTCCATCGAGATTTCCAAACCCAACGTGCACCTCGCTCCCGCAGACTTCGAACGCAAGCAGACACTGGTCAATGCGGAACGCTATACCACGCCGGAGCTGAAAGATTACGAGACCAAGGTGCTCGAATCCGAAGAGCGCTGCATGGAGCTGGAGACCAGGCTCTATCGCGAGGTGCGCGAATGGATTGCCACGCAGGCGGGGCGTCTGCGCGCCACGGCTGCGGCGCTGGCCCAGCTTGACGTCCTGTCCGCTTTTGCCCACCTGGCCGCAGCGCGCAGTTACACGCGTCCGGAGTTCAATACTTCAGAAATGCTGCTGGCCGGCGCGCGACATCCGGTAATTGAAAAACTGCTGGAAGACCGCGGCGAGCGGTTCGTGCCCAACGACCTCTACCTCGATAGCGCGTCGCACCTGATCCTCCTGATTACCGGACCGAACATGGGCGGCAAATCCACTTACCTGCGGCAGGCCGCGCTGATCGCGATCATGGCGCAGATGGGATCGTTTGTGCCCGCAGTGCAGGCGCGACTGCCGTTGTTCGACCGCATCTTCACGCGCATTGGTGCGTCGGATAATCTGGCGCGCGGGCGATCTACTTTTTTGGTGGAAATGAGCGAAGTGGCGGCCATTCTGAGCCTGGCAACGCCGCGCAGTCTGGTGCTGCTGGATGAAGTCGGCCGCGGCACGGCAACTTTTGACGGCCTTTCCATTGCCTGGGCTGTGGTGGAACACCTGCAAGCCAGAACCAGGGCGCGGACTCTGTTCGCCACTCACTACCACGAGCTCACGGAACTGGCCAGTCTGCTGCCGGGCGTGCAGAACGTGCATGTCGCCGTGAAAGAATCGGGTGGCGGAATCGTTTTTCTTCGCCGCGTGGAGCCGGGCAGCGCGGACAAAAGTTACGGCATCGAGGTGGCGCGTCTGGCTGGGCTGCCGCCGACGGTGATTGAGCGCGCGCGGGAAATTCTGTCGCGCCACGAACAGAAAGAACACAAACTGAGCGCGGAGCTTACTCCTGGCGCCCAGGCCGATCCGCGGCAAAATGGCGGCGCTGGAACGGTCGCTCCATCGGCTGAGCAGCAGGTCATGTTTACGGCCATCGATCGCCAGGTGATTGATGCGCTGCGCACGGCGGATCTGGATAGCCTGCGGCCCATCGACGCGCTCAATCTGCTGGCCAAGCTGAAGGATCAGATATCGTGAAGCGCCGCGCAAAACCCGGGATGCGCGTGCTCGGAATGCTGTCGGGCACGTCGGCCGACGGAATCGATGTGGCGCTGGTGCGCGTGTCGGACATTTCTGGCCACGGCAGGGCGCGGCCGGAATTGCGAGCCGCGCTGGAACACTTTGCGTGCATCGCACTGCCGCAGCCGGTGCGGGCGGCAATTTTGCGCGTAGCCGGCGGAGCGCCGACGACTTGCGCGGAAATCGCCCGGCTTAATTTTGTGATGGGAGAGCTATTTGCGCGCGCGGCGGCGCAAGCCTGTCGGCGGTTTCGCATTCCGCTGCGCACCGTGGACCTGATCGGATCGCACGGGCAGACCATTTATCACCAGGGAGGGCCGGCGAAATTCCTGGGCGTGCCCGGCATTTCCGCCACCATGCAGATCGGCGAGCCCGCTGTTATCGCGCAACGCACCGGAGTGATTACCGTGGCGGATTTTCGCCCGGCGGACATGGCCGCAGGCGGTCAGGGAGCCCCGCTGGTGCCGTTTGTGGATTATCTTTTGTTTCGGGACCCGCGGCGCGGGCGGGTGGCTCTGAATATCGGCGGCATCGCCAATGTGACGGTGATTCCGGCAGGTGCGCGCCCGCAAGATGTTTTTGCCTTCGATACCGGTCCGGGAAACATGGTCATAGACGCGTTGACGCGGCACTTCAGCGGCGGGAGAAAAACTTTCGATCGCGACGCCAGCATGGCGCGAAGCGGTCATCTTGATTCCCTGTTGCTCGCGCGCTGGCTCGGAGATCCGTTCTATCGCCTGGCGCCCCCCAAGTCCGCGGGACGCGAGCAGTTCGGCGCCGACTATCTCTACCCTGCACTGGAGTGGAGCAAGCGTCGCCGGGTGCCGCCGGAAGATCTGCTGCACACCGCGACGGTGCTTACCGCGGTCACCATTTCAGAAGCTTTGCAGCGGTGGGTATTGCCGCGCGTGAGCGTAAAGCAACTGATTGTTTCCGGCGGCGGTGCGCGAAATCCGCTGCTCATGGCGCAACTCCAAGCGAACCTGCCGGAGATCGAGATTCTGCGCTCCGGGGAATTTGGCGTTCCGGAAGACGCCAAGGAGGCGTTCGCGTTTGCCGTGCTGGCCTACCAGACCTGGCAGGGACGCACGGGAAATCTTCCCGCGGCAACGGGAGCGCGGCACGGCTCGGTGCTGGGAAAGATTGCGCTGCCCGGGGAGGTGAACCGTTCTCGCTAGTTCGCATCGCGTTACGGATCTCGGAGCGCTTGTGCGCCGATACGGTATGACGTAGAGTACGGAGGGATTTGAAACTAAAAAAGATGATCTGGCAATTTATGCTACGGGTAAGAGCCCAGTCCTCTATGCAACGCTTTTTGCTTTGTCTAGTGGCGCTGTTTTCCATCTCCTCCATCGCCACGGCTGGGCAAGACAACGCAATGAATTCCCATTCGAATCCCGGGGTCTGGTCGGGCATTCTGGTGTCGAGCGGTTGCAATGCTGACGAAGCTTTCAACGAATCGCCCGAGTGTAATAAAGATGTTCCCGGCGCGAAGCTGGCTCTCTATGACGACACCAACCGCGTCGTGTACAGCTTGGAGCCCCAGAGGGATGTCAACGCCCACTTGGGAGATACCGTCACCGTGCGCGGCACGCTCGACGGCGAAACCATTCAGGTAACTTCAATCCAGTCGATGTCCATCGGCCTGGCCGTCGGGCAAAAAGCTCCGGCTTTTTCCGTGCGCGACCAGTTTGGCCGCATGCAGAGTCTCGACAGCCTGAAGGGCAAAAACGGCACCGTGCTCCTCTTCTTTCGCTCCGCCGACTGGTGACCCTTCTGCAAAGGGCAGCTGGTCCAGCTGCAAAGCGCTATTCCGCAATTCGAAAAGCAAGGCCTTACGCTGGCGGCGATCAGTTACGACTCCGCAGCCATCCTGAAATATTTTGCCGACCGCCACAAGATCGATTACCCCATGCTCGGGGACCCCGAGTCGAAGACCATTCGAGAGTATGGCGTCCTGAATGAAGAAGCTACGGGGATGCAGAAGGGCTTTGCGCGCCCGGGATATTTTTTTATCGATGGCCACGGCATCATTCGCGAAAAGTTTTTCGAAGCGCGCTACCGCGAGCGTCTCACCGGTAACAGCATCATCTCCAAGCTTTTTCCGGAACTGGGCCAGGAAGTAACGCAAACCGTGGAAGCCCCGCATCTCCAGCTGGCCCTCGCACAGTCCGATGCCGCCGGCGTTCCTGGCACGCGCATCACACTCGCGGCTGAGGTGCGGCTGCCCGCCGAGGTCCATGTCTACGCGCCCGGCGCCCGCGGTTATAAGCCCATAAAGCTGGAGATCGATCCCGCCCCGCAGTTCGAGCTGAAACCGGTCGTCTACCCGCCGTCAAAAATTCTGTATCTGCCTGCGATCAAAGAACGCGTGCCCGTTTTTGAAGGCACCTTCCGAATCAGCCAGGACGTGAAAGTAAATTCGGGGTCGGAATTCGCAGGCTCGCTGGGGAAGGATGGGAAAACCATCACCATTTCAGGAAAGCTTGAATACCAGGCTTGCGACAAAACCACCTGCTACCTGCCAATGTCAGTCCCAATCAAATGGCAACTGCAAGTATTTCCGCTGGACCGTACGCGCGCCCCCGTCGACATCAGGCACAAATAATCTGCGTCAGCCCAGCAGCGCGCGGATCTGTTCTTCCGAGATGCGGCCTTCGCGCACGATGCGCCAGGTATTTTCGCGGAGATCGAGGATTGTAGAAGCCAGGACGGCGCCGGTTTCGCCCCCGTCGAGAACCAGGGTGAGGCGATCTCCCAACTGCGCCACCAGCAGATCAGCATTCGTGCACGAGGGATGGCCGGAAAGGTTGGCGCTGGTGCCGGTAACCGGGCCGCCCACCGATTCGATGAGCGACAGCACCACCTGCGCGTCGGGCATGCGCAGCGCCACGCGGCCGGTGTTGCCGGTGACTTTAAGCGGCAGCCGATGCGAAGCTTCCATGACCATGGTCAGCGCGCCGGGCCAGAATTTTTCCGCCAGCTTGAAGAAGTTGGAGGGCAGATCGCGCACCAGCGTGCCGGCCTGTTCGACGGAGTTCACCAGAATGGGCAGCGCGCGCGACTCGGGGCGGCCTTTGATCTGGTAGATCTGCTCGACAGCGGAAAGATTGAAGGGATCGGCGGCCAGGCCATAAAAAGTATCCGTGGGAATTGCCACCACTTTTCCGCGGGCGATGAACTGCGCGGCATACTGCACCAGTTGCGCATCCGGATTCTGTAGCGAAATTCTTAAGAGCTCAGCGGCCAAGCAGTCGCTCGCAGGCCGCAGCGTCCGAGCCGCTCCGGCTGTGGGATTTAAAGACTGTGTCGACGCACGCTATCACAGGGCGCGCGTGGGCTGCAAGAACGGCTTGGCAGGAGCTTTGCGGGATCCGCCAACACGCAGATTGCCGCGTTTGCCCTGGTCAGCAATCAGCTATCTCCTCCCTTCCGTGCCGTTGGAAAGCGCTCCCCCCCTCAAGTTCGCAGCGGCGAGGATTCGACCTGCCGGCGCGTTTGCTGAGGGTTGACGGCATCTGCTAGTCTGATTTCGTGGCAACTTCATCTACGGCTAAGCCTTCCCAGGAAGTCATTTCCAGCCGTGATAATCGCTGGCTGAAGCGCTTCCGTGCGGCGCTGGAGTGCGCTCCGGTCAAACGGGAGGATTGCGTTGGCCTCGAAGGACCGCGTCTGGTGGAGGAGGCCTTCCGCTCCGGATTGGCCATCGAAGCGGTGCTGGTGTCGGACGAAGGCGAGCGCCACTTGACGCGTCTGAAGCCCTGGCTGACCCGCGAAGTCAGGATCCTGCGATGCTCGGCGCGCATGTTCCAGGGTGTGGCGTCCACCGATTCGCCGCAAGGAATCGCCGCGCTGGCGCACATGCCGGAACGCGAGTTTGAGGAGCTGTTGGGGGCGCGTCCCCTGGTGCTGGTTCTGGTGGGAGTGCAGGACCCGGGAAATGTGGGGACGCTTTTGCGATCCGCGGAAGCCTTTGGCGCGACGGGAGCGGTGACCTGTCGTGGAACGGCGCATCCGTTCTCCCCCAAGGCCTTGCGCGCTTCCGCAGGGTCAGCGTTGCGACTGCCGCTGCTGGCCGCGGGTGATGACGCGAGTGTGCTGGCCCGTTTGCGCGAGGCCAAGCTGCGGATATTTGCCGCCACGATCGATGCCGGCGAGTCGCCGGGAGAACTGGATTTTTGCGTTCCGTGCGCGCTGCTGGTTGGCAACGAGTCGTCAGGGCTGCCCGCCGCAATGGCCCGCGCGGCCGACCAGCGCGTACGCATTACCCTGGCGGAAGGAGTGGAATCGTTGAACGCCGGCGTCGCCGGTGCGGTGCTGCTCTACGAAGCCTCGCGGCAGCGCAATGCGAAACACCGCGCGGGCAGGCCGGGTGAATCACCATGAGCCTATTTCGCAATCTCGATCCGCTGGCCGAAGATTCTTCGCCTGACGCGATTGCCGCCCGTGCCGCGCAGCCCCTGGCCGAGCGGCTGCGTCCCGAGACTCTGGACGATTTCGCCGGGCAGGAACATCTGCTAGGGCCGGGCAAACCGCTGCGCGTGCAGATCGAGCGCGACGCGGTGCAGTCGATGATCTTGTGGGGGCCTCCGGGCTGCGGAAAGACCACGCTGGCGCGGATCATCGCGCGTATGACGCGTTCCGACTTCCTGCCGTTCAGCGCCGTGCTCGCCGGCATCAAAGAGATCAAGCTGGTCATGAAGCACGCGGAAAGCGCGCGCCACGGCGGGCGGCGCACCATCGTTTTTATTGACGAAGTGCACCGCTTCAACAAGGCGCAACAGGATGCTTTTCTGCCGTACGTGGAGCAAGGCAGCGTGGTGCTGATCGGCGCGACCACGGAGAATCCGTCGTTTGAGGTGATTCCTCCGCTGCTTTCGCGCGCGCGCGTCTACCGGCTGGAGGCGCTGGGAGCGGCGCAAATCGCCGCGCTGCTTCGCCGCGCGCTCGATGATAAAGAGCGCGGGCTGGGCCAGGCGAATATCGAAATTCCCGTTGAAGTCGTAGAGCGCATCGCCGCGTTTGCGAACGGTGACGCGCGCGCCGCCTACAATGCCCTCGAAGCCGTGGTGGCCGGGACAACGCCGGATGAAAATGGGAAACGGGTTATCACCGCCCAGGCCCTCGACAGCACTCTTCAGAAACGCGCGCTGCTCTACGACAAAGCGGGCGAAGAACACTTCAACATTATTTCGGCGCTGCATAAGTCGGTGCGCAATTCAGATCCCGATGCGGCGCTCTACTGGCTGGGCAGAATGCTGGAAGCGGGCGAAGATCCGCTGTATGTGGAGCGGCGCTTGGTGCGCATGGCCAGCGAGGATATCGGGCTGGCCGATCCGGGCGCGCTGGCGTTGACCATCGCGGCCATGCAGGCGGCCCATTTTCTGGGCCCGCCCGAAGGCAACCTGGCTCTGGCCGAGGCCGCGGTGTACCTGGCGATTGCTCCGAAGTCGAATGCCGTTTACCTGGGGTACGGACAAGTTTGTGAAGACCTGCAAGAGCAGCAGGCGGAGCCGGTGCCCATGCATCTCCGCAATGCGGTCACCGGGATGATGCGCGAGTTCGGTTATGGCCAAGGCTACCAGTACGCGCACGATGCCGAAGGAAAAGTGGCGGATATGGAATGCCTGCCCGAGTCGCTGCGAGGGCGACGTTACTATTTGCCCACCGCGGAAGGACGCGAGGCCAGGATTCGAGAGAGGCTCGAGGAGATACGCAGGATGAAATCCGCAAAGAGAAAAGAAAAGACATGAACCCTACCGGGCGCAGAAGAGTACTCGCGGCCATCGGAATGACCACACTTTCCAGCTTGGCAGCAACCGCCGCAGTGGCCGCGCTGGCTGCCGCTTTGCTGGTCGCGCCGGCCCGTGCGCAAGAGAAGCCGCTCTATTCCATCGATCAGGAATGCACAGCGTTTTCGCTGGCAGCCGATGGCCGGGTGGTTTACTCGGTACGGCACGTCTTTTCGAAGAAGCGCTTTCAGATGGAGCGCGACGACATCTGGGTGATGGAGGCGGGCGGAAGGCGGCGGCGGATCCTGGAAGGCGCAAAGCTGGTGCGCGGCACGGGGCCGTTCAGCTATCAGGTGCGTTCGCTGCGCTGGTCGCCGGATGGGCAGCGCGTTGTGGCGAATCTGGCCACCAAGTCGATGAGCGACGAAGAAGACGTGGCGCAAGACGCCGACCTGGTGATCGTGCTGGAAGAAAACGGCAAAGAGATGAAAACTTTGGAGACCGAGAACGCCGTGGAGGGCGGCAGCAACGCCGCATGGCTGGCCGACAGCCAGACGCTGGCATTTCTGAAAGAAGAGATGAAACCCAGCCTGCTGTTTTCGATAAATACGGCGAAGGTCGGATCGGGCCACGCCACTCGTATTTTTGACAAAACGCTCTTCGCCGCGGTGGCCTGGTCTGGAAAACGAAACCTCGCGGTGGCCGTTGAACGCGACGAGAAACTCTCCGGGCCGCCCGTGCTGGTGCTGTTGGATGTAATCAACCAGAAACGCACGGAGCTGGCCAGACTGGAAGAGTTTGCCGGCGGCCTGACCATTTCACCTTCCGGCGACCGAGTCGCCTACTATCGCGACCTGGAGAGCCTGGAGGTGCGCGACGTTAGCCACCCGGAAAAATCCATTCACGTTCGCGCTCTGATGGGCAAATACGAATGGTCGGGCGATGAACGGCGCATTCTGGTGAAACCCGGGGCGGAAAATAAAAGCAACACGCTGGAATGGATCACCGTGGCGGATGGACAGCGCGAGCCGATCCTGCATGATCTGACCTTCAGGGATTTTGATATTTCTCCGGACGGAAAAAAGCTTGCCGTGCGCATACCGGGTAAGGGGAATATTGTGGTGTATGCGGTGCGCTAGGCTAGAGAGATTCCTCCCTGCGCTCGGAATGACGGTGTAGTGATGGCAGGGATTTATCAGCGCGAGTGCCAAATCAGCGAGGGAAGCGGCGGGCGTGCTCTTTGAGAATGCACAGGTCGCTGACCACGAAGAGGCCAGCTTCGCGGGCGCGCCGTTCCGCTTCGGCGTGAGTGACTCCTTCCTGCAGCCAGAGGCATCGGGCGCCGATGCGGATGGCCGACTCCACGATTTCAGGAATATGCTCGGAACGGCGGAACACGTTCACGATGTCAACGCGGTCGGGAATGGCTTCGAGCTTGGCATAGGTGGGTTCGCCCAGGATGTCCGCTTCGCCGGGATGCACGGGACGAATGCGGTATCCCG
>JAAFGT010000091.1 GCA_010365215.1 Acidipila sp.
TGCTGATGGCCGCGTCCGCGCCCTCTCTTCACGCCCCGCTGCAGGCCGCGCCGCGCCAGACGGCCGCGCCACGCCAAACCGACGCGCCCCGCCAGACGAGCTCGCCGGCTGCCGCACCGCAGAAAAAAGGCACTGGCCAAGTGCCTGCCGGCGTCACTCTCGCTCCACAGATGCCCGCGCCCGGCTCGCCGCGCCCGTATCAGTTTCCAAAGCCCATCACCAAAACGCTGCCGAATGGCTTGCGCGTATTCGTCATTCCCGGCGGCAAAGAGCCTTCCGTCACCGTGCGTCTGGTGCTGACCACCGCCGGCACTGCGCAAGATCCGCAGTCCAAAGCAGGACTCGCCCAGCTCGCCGCCGCTCTGCTCACCGATGGCACCGCCCGGCGTTCCGCGCAGCAGATCGCCGAGGCCATCGATTTCGTCGGCGGTTCGCTCAGCGCCAATGCCGATGACGACGGCACCTACGCCACTGCCGTGGTCGTAAAAAAGGATTTCGACCTGGCGATGGACTTGCTCTCCGACGTCGTCCTGCATGCCGCGTTTCAAAAAGAGGAGCTCGACCGCCGCCGCGAGCAGCTGCTCTCGAATTTTGAAGTGGAATACGCTGACGGCAATTATCTGGCCAGCGCGGTCTTCTCGCGGCTTGTTTATGGCCAGCATCCCTACGGGTTTCCTGAAGAAGGCACGCCGGTTTCCGTCCGGAAAATTACGCGCGAAGATCTTCTGCAGTTCCGCGACGCGCGTTACGTTCCCAATGGCGCGCTGCTAGCCTTCGCCGGCGACATCACTCCGGACGCCGCCTACCAGGCAGCGGAGAAATATTTCGGCAACTGGGCAAAGAAAGATTTGCCATCGCCGTCCTGGCCCACACCTCCCGCAGCCACCGGCCTGCGCATCTTCGTCGTCGATAAACCAGATTCCGTGCAGACGCAGATTCGCGTGGGGCATTCCGGCATCCCGCGCAATGATCCTGACTTTCTGCCGCTTTATGTAACCAATCGCATCTTCGGCGGTGGCTTCAATAGCCGCCTGAGCACCAAAGTTCGCCAGGAAAAAGGCTTCACCTACGGCGCCTACTCACAGCTTGATAGCCACAGGAGCGCCGGCAGTTTTTTGGCTTCCACTTCCACTAGGACGGAAACTACCGCCGATGCTACCCGTCTGGTGGTCGATCTCATTTCAGAGATGCGCACAGGCAATGTGACTCCGCAGGAACTCAGTTTCGCTCGCGATTACCTGGTGGGCGTGTTTCCCATTCAGTCGGAAACGCCGGCCCAGGTGGCTGGCCGAATTCTCAACGTCGCGCATTACGATCTGCCCGCGGACTATTACGGTACCTATCGTGAGCGCATCCTCGCGCTCGGCCCCAGCGAAGTGAAAGCCATGACCCAGCGTTACTTCGACGCGTCGAATCTCTACGTCGTCCTGATGGGGAATGCCAAAGCCTTCCGCGAATCGCTGGCCAAGGTTTTTCCCGGCGTGAAAATCGAAGAAATCAGCGCGGCCGAACTGGATCTGCTCTCTCCAGGTCTCCGCGGCGGCTCTTCGCTTGCATCCGTTCCTGCGGCGACGCCGGAATCGCTGTCACAAGGGCGCGCCTTGCTGCTCGCTGCGGCGCAAGCTGCGGGTGGTCCAGCCATCGCAAAATTGGAGAGCGTCGACGTTCACAGCAAAGGGCTTCTTTCACTTTCCACGGGCGATCTGGCCACTGAAATTCACATGCAGCTCGCCTACCCGAATTCGCTGCGAGTGGATAGCAAACTGCCCGCAGGCAATATGACTCAGGGGTTTGACGGCAACACTGGATGGGTTTCCTCCGCGCAAGGCACGCAGCGCGTGCCGCCTGCCTTCAACTCCGAATTCGCGCGTGGTGTAGCCCTCAGCGGAGGCTTGGGTGTCCTTCGCCTCGCGCTCGCCGGACAGGTCGATGCGCAACTTATCGGCGAAGAAGACGTGCAGGGTAAAAAACTCACCGCCCTCGCGTGGGCGGCGCCGTTCGGCGAAGTGAAGCTCTATCTGGATCCCGCGAACCAGCTCATCACCGCCGCACGATATCTATCCAACACCCCGCAGGGCCAGGTGGATTCGATTCAAGTATGGAATGACTTTCGCGCCGTTGATGGGATCCAGTATCCTTTTCACTCGGTCACTTTTCGCAACGGCACCCGTTACAGCGAGATTACCGTCGATGAAGTAAAGCTGAATACCAAGCTCGACCCGTCCGTCTTCAACGTCCCGCAGTGAGAGCCTTCCGGAATTTTGGCTGAACAAATTTTCGCACGCGGCGATTTTGCAACGCCGAGTGCCTGCTATCTCATTTCACTGTCAGGACCACCTTGCCGATATTCTTCCGCGCGTGGATATAGCGATGCGCTTCGGCAGCCTGTTCCAGAGGAAACGTCTTCCCCACCAGCGGTTTTATCTTCCCGGCGTCATACATCTCAAAAATTGCGCTCATCTCCTGGCGAATCACGCCCTGCTTGGCCTCCAACCGTCCCAGGTGCACTCCGATCACCGCGATATTTTTGCTCATCAGCTCAAGCGGCTTGAAGCTCGGCGTCTGCAGTATAGCCAGCCCGCCTTTGAGCAGGTTGCGTTTCCCCGCGGAGTTGGCCGCGGTCGAAAAACCATAAACCACCAGCCTGCCCATCGGTCCCACGCACCGGTAGCTCTTCGTGAACG
>JAAFGT010000069.1 GCA_010365215.1 Acidipila sp.
TATAGGAGCCGGCGCCGCGTACATATTTTTCGCGTACATCGGGTTTGACGCCGTATCCACCACCGCGCAGGAAGCCAAGAATCCGCAGCGCGATCTGCCCATCGGCATCATCGCTTCGCTGGTGGTTTGCACCTTGCTTTATATCGCTGTGGCCGCCGTGCTCACCGGCATGGTCCCCTGGCGGGAAATAAATATCGAAGCGCCCATCGCGCGGGCATTTCTCGACCGCGGACTGGTGAAAGCTTCTTATCTGATTACCGGAGGCGCCCTGGCAGGCCTCACCAGCGTCATGCTGGTCATGCTGCTCGGCCAGACGCGCGTGCTCTATTCCATGGCCAACGACGGCCTGCTGCCCAAGAAATTTTTCGGCGCCGTGCATCCGAAGTTCCGCACGCCGCACAAGAACACCATCCTGGTGGGTTGCGTGGCCGCGCTGGTCGGCAGCCTGTTCCCGATCGATGACATCGGTAAGATGGTGAACATCGGCACGCTCCTGGCTTTCGTGATGGTTTGCATTGCCATCCCCATCCTCCGGCGCACCTCCCCCGGAACGCCGCGTCCCTTCCGCACCCCGCTCGTGCCGCTCGTGCCCATTCTCGGCGTCCTGTTCAACGGCTACATGATGTACAAGCTGGGCTGGGTGAACTGGGCGCGCCTCATTATCTGGCTGGCCATCGGCCTGGTGATCTACTTCGCTTACGGCCGCAAGCACAGCCGCGTTCAGGCATTGGCTGGAAATCGCTAGCAGCGGAATATCGCCGTCTGAATTCTATGGGCGTGCGCCTCGCGCCGCCGAGGGGATTGCGTCTCGCGTTCTCATTTTCGATCGCCTAAGCCATCAGGTGCGGGCGGCCTCGCAACCAAGAAGTGCAATTCAGAGAAGTGCTATTCTTACTTCCGCGTCTCCGGCCCAAGCCCACGGGTCTACGGCCGGCCGCCCACCTTATGTCCGCGCAATTCAGTTCGCGCATTCGCCAAGCCTGGGAAGCCACCACGCGGCCCGACCGCGCGGCCATTCTCATTGCCTTCGTTTATGGCGCCGTGGAGTTGCTGCGCGCATCGGGACGTAAGGTTCCCTCCAGCGGCCTGTTTGGTTTTTTCTTCCTGCTGGCTTGCGCTTACGCTGTCTTCCGCCTGGTCGTCATCGTCCGGCGGCATCTGCTGTGGAGCCTGCGCAACCGCCTGTTGGTGGCCTACATTTTTATTGCCGTGGTGCCGATTCTCCTGCTGCTTACCATCGGATTCATATCCAGCTCCATCGTGTTCTCTCAGCTTGGCGCCCACGTGCTCAATCGCGACGTGCAAACCCGCCTCTCCCGGCTGGAAGGATTGGCCGACGCGCTCATGCTGGCCTCCCCCGCGGGTGGCCAGGATTTTCCCGACGCCGGCGCGGATGCCACTCGAACCACGGCGGCAGTCTCGTCGTTGTTGACGGCTCAAGCAAAAGACCTGCCGGGGCTTGCCGTACGATGGCAAACCGGCCGGGAATTGCTCCCCGCGGCCGAGCAGCCGGGCCCCGCTCCGTCAGAAGGCGCTGCGGATCCCGCACGGAACTCCAACCTCCGCTTCACCGGCCTCTACCAGGAAGGAGACAAGCTGTTCCTGCGCTCCGTATTAGCCCGCAATCCCTCGCGCGATGCGCCCGTGGTAACTCTGTCTGTTCCGCTAAGCGTGGAGCTGCTCGAGCGTCTGGCGCCGCAGCTCGGCGTGATTCAGGTGATCGTGATGGAACCGGTCGATGATTTCGCCACCACGCCCGCCAAGAATGAATTCAGATACAAGCGCGACGATCGCACGTTCCGCAGCGTAGCGAGAGTGTCGACCACGGCACGCAATCTTCCGCCCCCCACCCGCTGGTGGGACCGCGAAGTCACCGGTTTTTCGAGCCTGGAGGCTACCGCCCTGGAAATGGACGGCGCGCGGCAGACTCGCGTACCCGTCCTGGCATCTTTTTCCGCGCGGCCTTCGCGATTGAGCAGCGAGCTGTTTTCATCCATAGGCGATCTCAGCAATCTCCAGTTCGATTTCCTGCTGGTGATTGCCGCGCTGTTCCTGTTGCTCGAGGCCGGAGCGCTCTACGTCGGCGTGCGCATGACGCAATCGATTACCGGAAGCGTTGCCGACCTGTACCGCGCCACCGAGCACGTCAAGGCTGGCGATTTCACTTATAGAATTCGCAGCGATCGCAAAGACCAGCTCGGCGAGCTGGGCAAGTCCTTCAACGCCATGACCGTTTCCGTGGCCAGCGCCATCAGCGACCAGCGGCGCCGCGAGCGCCTGGAAAATGAGCTGGCCATCGCTCAGGAAGTGCAGAGGCAGTTGTTCCCGCGCGAGCTTCCGCGCCTGCCCGGTCTCGAGCTGGCCGCGCTGTGCCGCGCCGCCGCCACCGTCAGCGGTGACTATTACGATTTCATCCCTCTGGGAAAAACAGAGCTGGGCTTTATCATTGCCGACATCGCCGGAAAGGGAATTGCCGCCGCGCTGCTGATGGCCAGCCTGCAAGCCGCACTGCGCGGCCAGTTTCTCGAAAAAGGTTCCGCTTCGCGAAGTACGGCGGAGGTGGTAAGGCGCCTCAACCGCCATTTGGTTTTTGCTTCGCCCGAGGATCGCTACGCCACGCTCTTCTTCGCCGTCTACGACAGCTCCAGCCGCGTCCTGCGCTACACCAATGCCGGACATCTGCCGCCGTTCTGCTTCTGCAACGGCAGCGTCACCAAGCTGGAGGAAGGCGGCACCGTAGTGGGCCTCTTCGATGAGTGTGACTACGAACAGGGTGAGGTGACCATCGCGCCGGGCAGCCTGCTCATGGCTTACACCGATGGACTGGTGGAGCCGGAAAATGCTTACGGCGAGGAATTTGGCCTCAAACGTCTGATGGCTGAAGTGCTTCGTCACCGGCAGGCGCGCCTCGAAACCATTGCCGGCTCCGTGGTAGGCGCGGTCGAGGATTGGGCAGGCACGCCCGAGCGCTCTGACGACATGACCATCGTCCTGGCCAGTGTCACTTAAAATTTAATACCAGGGAACCGACGTGCTCATGCTGGAAGCCACATGAAAGTCCTGACCGCAGCACAGATGCGCGAGATGGATCGCCGCACCATCGAAGAGTTTCGCATCTCCGCGCTTCAGTTGATGGAAAACGCCGGGACGCGTGTCGTGGAGGCTCTGCTCCAGGATTTTCCCGACATTGCCCAGCGCAACGTGGTGGTGCTGTGCGGGAAAGGCAACAACGGCGGGGACGGCCTGGTCATCGCGCGTCTGCTTCGCAAGCAAAACGTGGCACCTGCGGTGATTTTATGCGCCGAACCTGAAGCATTGGTGGGAGAAGCGGCGAAGAATCTCGAGCGCTGGCGTGAAGGCGGCGGCCAGTTGCGTATCGTGCGCACTCCGGAAGAATGGCAGCGCGAGCGCGGCACATTGTTGCGAGCCACAGTAATCATCGACGCGCTCCTGGGTACCGGCCTCAAAGGGCCCGTCGAAGGTCTCTTGCGCACGGTCATCGAAGACTTCAACGCCCTCCCCACTCGAGGCGTAGTCGTTTCCGTCGACATCCCGTCTGGACTTTCTTCCGATACCGCTGATTCCCCCGGCCCCGCAATTCGCGCGCATGACACCGTCGCTCTGGCTGCGCCGAAACTCGGCGAAGTCCTCCCACCCAACAGGGATTCCGTCGGCTTTCTGAGGGTTGTGGACATTGGCATTCCGGCAAAACTGTGGGCAGAACGAACCGATCTGAAAATACATCTGCTGGAGCCAGGCGAATTCCGTCAAATCGCTCTGTCGCGCAAGCCCTCATCGCATAAAGGCACTTACGGCCACGCACTGCTGGTGGCCGGCTCGCGCGGCAAGACTGGCGCCGCAGTGCTGGCCGCCTCTGGAGCTCTGCGCGTGGGCGCAGGGCTTGTCACCGTGGCCACCCCGCAAAGCGTCTGGGCCACTGTAGCCTCAGGTCTGCCCGAGATGATGACGCATCCGCTGCCTGAAACGGATGCGCAGACAATCTCCATGGGCAGCTTCGATTACGGCGGGTTCGCCGCGCTCTGCGATGGGAAGAACGTCGTGGCCATCGGCCCCGGTCTCTCCACGCATGCGGAAACTCAACAGTTCATCAGCAAAGCCGTTCGCGAATGCCCGCTGCCTCTCATCCTCGACGCTGACGGCTTGAACGCCTTTGCAGGACGCGCGAAAGATCTGCGCGAGCGCTGCGCGCCTTTTCTCGCCATCACGCCTCATCCCGGCGAGATGGCACGTCTGCTGGGTCGCGCCACTGCCGATGTGCAGTCCCATCGTTTGGAAATGGCGCAGGAAGTGGCTGCGCTATGCAATGCCGTGGTGATTCTGAAAGGGCAGGGAACTATCGTCGCGGCTCCCGACGGCAGCGCCTTCATCAACGACTCAGGCAATCCGGGCATGGCCACCGGCGGCACCGGCGACGTCCTCACCGGCATGCTGGCGGGGCTCACCGCTCAGTTTGGCACCGAGGATTGGGCGCGCGTCCTCGGCTTGGGCGTTTTTCTGCATGGCCGCGCCGGAGATTTTGCCGCCGCAAAACTCGGGCAACACTCGCTGCTCGCCTCTGACCTGGTCGCCCACATCCCGGAGGCGTTCCTGCGCTCATTTCCTCCGGAGCGCCTGTGATTCTCCCCAGATCCATCATCACCCACGACGCCGATCACACCATCCGTGCCGGACGCGAGATTGCCAAAGAGCTAACCGCCCCGCTGCTGATTTTACTTTCCGGCGAGCTGGGCGCGGGTAAAACCACCCTGGCCAAAGGCCTCATTAGCGGTCTCGGCGCCGCACCCGAGGATGAAGTCACCAGTCCCACGTTCACGCTGGTCCATGAATTTCGCGGCGCGCCGCCCGCCTCGATCGTGGTCTATCACATCGACCTTTATCGCATTGACGGCCCCGCCGACATGGCCACTCTCGGCCTGGAGGATATTTTCCTCGCTCCCGCGGTCATCCTCGTGGAGTGGTCGGAGAAGTGGCGCATGCCCAGCGACTGGCCCGTGCTGAAAATCAGCCTGGCCGTCGGCGACGACCACACCCGCACGATCACTCTCTGCTGATTTCTCCGCACGCCGCGCCGCGCTCACAAACCGCTCCGTCCGTCTTTGTACTCTCTCGGTACAGCGCGCCCGCCGGCGCTTGCCGGGACGATTACGCTTCTGTTAGCTTCGGAATCACCGATGCCCTTTGGTGACGTCCAATCCGCGCATGATCGCCAGGTCAAAATCGACCTGGTGCCCTATGTCGCTGACGTACAGCTCACCACGCTCACCCCGGGCATCGACAACCTGCACCACGATGTCTCGCTCAGCCCGCGTTTCCTGGAATTTGCACGGCGGTATATCGCCGACCTCATCCGCCAGGCGGGCAATCTGTCGCGCTTTTACGGCTCCGATGCCCCGGTTTTGCGCACGCCGGAGACTGCCGGATTCCGGAAAATACTCGGCGACCTGCTGCAGGGCGGGCTCAACCGCGCGCATTTCGAGAAAAATATCGAGCTCGACGTGCTGCTGCGGCTGGCCATTCTCCGCTTTCTGACACGCGAAATTTCCGCGCAGTTTACTTTTGTGGTCCAGGAATGCAACGAATGGATTCGCCGCCGTGGAGAAATGTTCGAGCGCAGCGAGCGCGCCCAGGTGATGAAGGCCACCCTGGCCGAATTTCAGGCCGACCGCCGCAACATTTTCCGCATCACCGGCCAGCAGCTCAGCCAGTTTATTTTCGACCTCGAGGAGACCATCCTGGCCAAGGCCCGCCGCGCTCTGTTCGGCGACGAGTTCCGCGAGACCTATGACCTGCTGGCCAACCGCCTGCTGTTTGTGGAAGGCGGAAAGGACGATCAGCTCTTCCTCGAGCACTACGTCCTGCTCGGCAATTTCATGCGCGACGCCGACCGCTTCGAGGTGTTTGAAACTCTACTGCTTGAATTCCTGCGCGATTTTGTCCTTGCCGGGCCGGCCGGGGAAGAAGTGCGCCAGGCTTGGCGCCGCTTTGATGAAGTCACCCAGCAGGCCATCGAAGCCCATGCCGACATCGAGCGCCTGCAGACCGAGCGTGAAACTCTGGAGCGCAAGCTGCAGGGCAACGACAACATGCTCACGCGCTTCCTCGGCGCGGACGATCCCGCCACCCTGCGCGCGGCGCGCACCGGAGTGGACCATCGCCTCTCCGCCGTGCGCACCGATCTGGAGGCGTTGGGGTCGCAGATTGAAGAGAGTAAACAGAAAGTCGATTTTCTCTCTGAGTTTTATCAGACACGTCTGGCCGATTACCTGAACCATCCGGAAAACGCCAAGCGCCTCTTCGACGCGCAATGGGGCGGCCCGGAGCAGGCTTCCGGGGCGCCGGCGCGCGACTGGCTGCTCGACCGCTGGCTGGAGCGCCTGGAGAATCGCGAGCTTCTAACCCACGTGGTCGCCTCCTATGAATTGCGCAACATCCATACCGACTTCTGCCCGCCGCTCCATCTTCAGCAGCTCAAGAAATCCCTGGTGATGCGCGAAGAGCTCAAGCGCGTGGAAGATATCCTGCGCCATTTCCCGGCGCGGCGGTATTCCGTAAGCAAGATCGAAGAGCTGGCCAAGGCCGTGCGCCGTTATCCGCAGGATCAGGCTCGCGCCGTGGCCTTGATCTTCACCGAAGATTACATGCGCCTGCGCCGCGACACGCGCAATCTGCAACGGGTAAATTCCGTGCTCGATAAGCTCAGCCTGATCGAGAACGATCGCACGCGCGAGCTCTCTCACCTCAACAACAGTCTTTACGAATACCTGCTGCCCGACGAGCTGCGCCCCGCCGAAGAACGCGTGGTGGCTCACGTGGTGATTAAAGCCGACGTGCGCAACTCCACCAAGATCACCCACGACCTCATGGCCCGCGGGATGAATCCCGCCTCGCACTTCAGCCTGAACCTCTACGAGCCCATCAAGCGGCTGCTCGAGCGCTACGGCGCGGCCAAAGTATTCATCGAAGGTGATGCCATCATCCTGGCCATTTACGAGCACGAGTCCACTCGCGCCCACCAGCGCGCCGTGGCCAAGGCCTGCGCGCTCGCCCGGGAAATTGTACAGGTCACCGAGCTTTACAATGCCAAGCAACAAGGCTCGCCCCTGCCGCGCCTGGAGTTGGGCCTGGGCGTTGCGTTTCAGAACTCCGCGCCCACTCTATGGATGGACGGCGATTCCCGCATCATGATTTCCCGCGCCATCAATCTCTCGGACCGCCTCTCCAGTTGCTCCAAGCTGGCGCGCCGCATGATGGAAGGCTGTTTTTCTCCGTTCAAAGTGTTTTTATTTCAGACCGTGCTCGAAGGCACGGCGGAAGAGGAAGCCGAGGAATTGATGATCCGCTACAACGTTGGCGGCATTCTTCTCAACGACGAAGGATTCACCAAGCTGGGCGAGGAGATCGCGCTCATCGAGGTGGAAGCGAACCTGCCCATGCCCTGGGGACACGAGTCGGTAAAACTCTATTTCGGCGAAGTGCCGGTGGGCGCGGCTTTTGAAAAAGTGGTGCTGCGCAAAGGATTCGTGCGCTGTCTGCTTCCCGGCGGAGAGATTGGCGGCCCCGGAGCGGTCTTTTACTACGAGGTATGCACCAGCGGAAAAATTATGGATCTAGCCGAGGCGCTGGCCCGCGCCACCGACGTCAAAAACTAGAAATGAGCGTTGCTCCGGGCGTTCTTCGGGCGTTCTCCGGGAATTGCCCCGCGCCGCGGAAAGTTGAAAGCACCGCACCCCTCGACTATCATCGCTGCGGAGGCGCAAGGGGTCCGGTGATCCTCGCAGTCCTCAAAACTGCCGATTCGGTCCTTCGCGGGCTGAATGGTGGGTTCGACTCCCACACGCTTCCGCCAGCCTTGCCAGCATGAGGGTTACCGTTTCTCAGGCGGCCCTTTGGGAAATGGCGTTTCGGGAACTCCATTGGTGTTCTGCATCGCGGTAATCAGCCACTTGCCCGCGCGTTTTTCCAGCACCTGCGTCTGAATCCCTTGCTTGGGCTCGGGGATGTTCGGTGGAGTTTTAGCGCCAGCCATAGTCCATCGAACGTGCGCCACGGCAATTTGTGGCGTGAGGAACCTCACCTTCACTTCGGTTATGGTCAGCGTGCTGTCTCGAAACACCCAGGCGAATGCATCGGTGAGCTTTTTCTCGATCTCCGCGCGTCCCTTCCACCACCAGCCCACCACATTCACCACGTCCCCATCGTCGGGAAATAGTTTGGCGTACTCTCGCGCATCGTGATTGTTCCAGGCGGTTTGTTGTCGTATCTCCACGTCGCGGATCGCCTTCTCGTCCGGACTCTGCGCCCTGCTGTTCGTGGCGGCTGCCAGCAGCGCGGCTAAAGCAAGTACCAGCAATCGCAGGCGCTGTGTATTCATGAGGACCTCACAGGTACAGGGCATCGACTTCCAAGAATTCACTGGTCACGGGTAAGCAGCCTCGAAGGTTTTGGGCCGCGCGGCATCTTGGCAGGGAAATTGTACGCTGGCCGGCTCTGGCACAAGCGGGGATATTCAGTTAGTGCTTGCCGGCGTTCGCCGCGGCTGCAGTCTTGGGTCCTAGCAATTCCCTGACCACTCTTAGCAGGTCTTGCCCAGCCTTATTTTTGGATAGATAACCGTGCGCGCCCGCGGCAGTGATTTCCTTCTTGGTCTGTTCCGAATCATGCACGGTAAAGACCAGAATTTTCGTTTGCGGCCGCTTGCGTAATATCTGCCGCACCGCCGCCAGGCCGTTCAGCACGGGCATATTGATATCCAGGATCACCAGGTCGGGCCGCAGCGCCGCAGCCTTATGCAGCGCTTCATTGCCGTCGATGGCCTCGCCGCAAATCTCCCAGTCCTTTTCGTTTTGCAGCAGGGTACGAACGCCCCGGCGAACGATTTCGTGGTCGTCAGCGATTAGGATGCGCTTCTTTCTTGAGCGGGACGGCTTGTCGGGCGACTGGCCCTCCACGCCAGACGCTAATGCCGCCATTGCCGCCTCGGATTCCAACTCGTTCGCCACGTGTAAGCTGGAGAGCGGCACCGTCGCGGTGACCACGGTTCCTTTATTTTTTGCCGAAGTGATCTCCAGGTGCCCGGCGAGCTGCCGCATGCGTTCTTTCATTCCCTGAATTCCCACACCCAATGCCGCCATCGTTCCCGCCGCAGGGGTCATCATTTCGGGGCTTAATCCACGGCCGAAATCGCCTACTTCCACGCGGACTTCCTTCCGCGTTGAGCTCACCCGCACATATGCCTTGGGGCTGCCTGAGTAGCGATGAACGTTGGTCAGGCTTTCCTGCACCACGCGAAACAGCGTAACTTCCACGTCGGGCGGAAGCCGCAGGAAATCGGAAGCGATGCTCACGTCGGTGCGGATGCCGGTGCGGCGATGAAATCCCTCGGCGTACCACTTTACCGCTGCCGATAGACCCAGCTCGTCCAGCAGTGGCGGATGCAGCAAGTAGGAAAGCGTGCGGATTTCCTCGCCCACTTCCTTGGTCAGCGCGGCACACTCCGTCAAGATGCGCCGTGCATCTCCATCCAGCACTCCCGGATCTTTACTGAGCACCTGCATCAGCCCTATGGTTTGCACGGCAACTTTCTGCCCGGTGACGTCGTGCAGGTCGCGCGCGATACGCCGCCGTTCCTCATCCTGCAGTTGCATCAGCCGCGTGGAGAGTTGCCGCAGCAGTTCCTCATTCGATCTCAGCGCTTCATTGGCTTTCACCAGTTCCGTCAACTCGGTTGCTACAACACAGATGTTTTGCCGATTTCCGTTTTGTACCGGATTGAACGAAAAGCGCACCAGCCGCGGCCCGGAATCTCCCGGCGCCAGCGTAATCTCCCCTTCCGATTTCTTGCGCAGTCCCTGGGTGATGAGGCCCAGCAGTTTTTGACGGCCTGCGGAAGGAACGCTGAGTTGCAGATCGGTTCCGATGAAGCTTTCCATGGCGATTCCCAAAATTTGCGCGAATCGCTTGTTGGCGTAGAGCACCGTCCCGTCGGGGTCCAAGGTCGCCGCACCGTCATTGATGGTCTCAATCAGGATTCGATATGGGTGCTCGGCGCCCTGTAGAGTTAGAATTTGATCGCCATTTTCTCCCTCGGCGACCAGGGCGTCCACCCGGCCTTTCCGAATGGCCAGCACAATATCATCCGACTCCCGTGTGCGGGCGTGGACCTTTTTCGAGACTGTCAACACCGGTGCATGTTTACGGGCGCGCTTGGGCTTTCGCGTTTCTCGCATCGAACTTTTATAACCTGCGCCGGGCTGCAGGGATATCAGGTAAATTGTGTACGGGCAGGTTTTGGTTTGCAGGGGGTGGGAATACCCCTCAATCTAGGTCTTGCCTCGTCGCTTCTTGGATTGCGATTCGTGAATTTCGAGACCCAGCAAGACCTGTTCAACGTTTGATAAGTCCCCGATTATCTTGGAGATAGGCACGGGAAGGCTGCGTACCAGCGTGGGGATCGCCAGTATTTGGTGGTCGTGGGCCATAGCTGGATTGTTCACCAGATCGACCACTTCGATTCGGTAATTTCCCTTCATGAAATCCGCGCAGATTTTCTTGAGGTTCGAGATCGCCGCCAGTGACCTGGGCGACTGCCCGGCCACATACAACCGCAGCAGGATCTCCCCACCGGGTTTGTCGGACTTCTCCGTGTTCTTCTTCGCGGGCTTCTTCACGGGCTTCTTCACGAGCCTGCTACCTCCGGTTTTCACGCCGGCCCTGGACTTCGTTCGTATCACACGCACGGCTCTTGGCCATATTCGACCGGTCCACCTGCAGTTGACTCTCCCGATATTCGTCTTCGCGCACGGCTAGTTCCATTTCCTGCGCTTCGGCGTCAAACTCGGCCTGCAGCGATGCAATCTGCGCATGCAGAGCGGCGCGCTTTCGTTCCATCTGCTGCCGCTTGCGTTGCAATTCCTGCTGCCGCGTGATTGCGTCGGAGCTTTCTTTAGCCTCTTGCGCCAGCCTTGACGATCCGGTCAACACGCCACTCGAGCCGATATACGCCGGAATCAACTTGATTCCCTCCCGGCTCATTATAAATTCGCGTAACTGATTGGAGTGAGCCATCCCGCGCGATTTAAGAACGTGCAGGCAGCGGTTGCGCTCGCCATTCAACTCCACGTCACGAAGCACGATCCACGTATCGCACAGCGACGAGACGCCTATGTCAGTCCTTTCGAGGGTAGCGCCGCCGCCGGTAAGGCTCAGGAACATCGCGGTAATCCCGGCTCCTTTCAGAAAGTCCAGCAGGCGAATGAATATCGAGTGTACTTCTTTCTCGCTGCTGCCGTTCATCAGGTTGGTCACCGGATCGATCACCACGCTGTGTGGTTTGATCTTTTCGATCAGTTTGTGGATTCGCAGCAGATGCATCTCCAGGCCGTACTGCGTGGGGCGCCACGCTTCGTGAAAAAACAGGCCTTTCTTTGACCAGGGCTCCAAATCGATGCCTACCGACTTCATGTTCCTGTTCACCTGGCCCGCCGATTCTTCGAAGTCAATATACAGGCAGCGCTCCCCGCGGCTGCCGGTGGCGGCGGCGAACGAGGCCGCCAGCGTGGTCTTACCGCTGCCCGCTGTGCCGCTTACCAGGACGCTCGACCCGCGAAAATAGCCCTTTCCCTCCAGCATCTCATCGAGGTCGGTCACCCCGGTGGACAGCCGCTCGTCGGACACCTGGTGCTGCAGCAGCAGGGAAGTAACGGGCAAAATTGACATGCCGCGCTCGTCGATCAGGAAGGGATATTCGTCGGCGCCGTGCTGCGTGCCACGGTATTTTACGATGCGCATGCGCCGCGCTGAAATCTGATCCTTGATCCGATGGTCCAGCAGAATGACGCAGTCGGAGACATATTCCTCCAGGCCGTGCCGCGTCAGGGTGCCCTCACCCCGCTCCGCGGTCACCACGGTGGTCAGGTTGCGGTCTTTCAGCCAGCGAAACAGCCGGCGAAACTCCGAGCGCAGGATGGCGGGATTTTTGAAGCCGGAAAACAGAGCTTCCAGCGTGTCGAACATCACCCGCTTGGCGCCGATGCTGTCCACGGCATACTGCAAACGGATGAAAAGCCCTTCCAGATCGTAATCGCCCGTTTCTTGAATCTGGCTGGGTTCCACGGAAATGAAATCCAAACAAAGTTTTTTTTGATCGGCCAGGCCTTGCACGTCAAAGCCCAGCGACGCCACGTTGCGCGCAATGTCTTCAGGCGTCTCCTCGAAGGCCATCAGCACGCCTGGCTCATCGAATTCGAGTGCGCCGCGCACCAGAAACTCCACGCCCAGCATGGTCTTGCCGCACCCCGGCCCTCCGCAGACGATGGTCGTGCGGCCCTTGGGCAAGCCTCCGCCGCTGATTTCGTCGAGCCCACTGATTCCCGTTCGCGCCTTTTCCAGCGGCTTTAATTCACGCGGGCTGACTTTTGGCGTACTGACTTTAGCGTGACGCGGCATTTTCGATTTATTCATGGGCGAATCCCTGGAGACCGGAAAACCACTCCTTCCCGAGTGAATGGCGGGATGCTAGCCGACCCAAGGGGAGAATGCAAGCCTTCTACCCCCGGGGCAGTGGACTCCTCTCCACGCCATTTTTGAGGGTTACACTTTCTCCACAATCGCCCCGAGCTTCCGGTACTTCAGATAGGTATAACGCGCAGCCATCCACGCAATCAGCCATCCACGGCGCCCGTCGAGAAAACCCGCCCGCAAAATAAGCTTCTGAAAAAATGTCCACGGCGGGGATGTCATCATGGCCAGACGCCAGGAACGCTTCCCGGCGTCGAAAAGCTGCTGTGCCGCCAGCGTGGTGTAGCCCTCCACCTTTGCGGCGTGCTGCGCATAAGTGCCCATGGTGTAATGGTAGATGTCTCCCGGCAGCCTCATCACCGGGCCATTCACCCGCAACGATTCGTGCACCGTCCCCGCAAAACTTCCCGCCTCACGCCGGTACAGGCGGATCTGCCGGTTGGGATACCAGCCCGAATGGCGGATCCATCCGCCCAGATAGTTGGCCCGCCGCGAAAATTCATAGGCCGCCGCGTCCGGAGCGCGCTGCTTCCACTCGAGCAGCGCTGCGCGCAGCTCCGCGCTCAATTCTTCATCCGCGTCGAGCGAGAGCACCCAGTCATGGGCCGCCTGCGCCGCGGCAAAATTCTTTTGCTCGGAGTAATTGGTCCAGGCGCGCTCGGCCACGCGCGCGCCATGGGCGCGCGCTACCTCTACCGTTTTGTCGCGGCTGCCTGAATCCACCACAATAATTTCATCGGCCACTCCGCGCAGCGAAGACAACGCCCGCGGCAGGTTGCTCTCTTCGTTGAAGGTGATCAAACAGGCAGTAAGGCGATTCATGCGGGAACCAGGCCTCTTCGTTGGGGCGCGCCCTCTTCCTAGGGGCACGGCATGCCGTGTCCGGTTATGGCGCAACGCCCCGGTGCCACGTTCGAACCGTGCTATTTAGGTTGAATCACGAACGGTTGAGCGCCCGGCACTTCTCGTCTATTATCCGGATCTCGTCTAACCTATCTCTGCGAGGACTCCAATGCGCGAACAGCGCATCAAAAAAAAGATCGACCGCGCCAAGGAAGCCCGCCGTCGCGCCCGCGGCACCGTAGGTTCCCCCCCGCCTCAGCGCGTCATCCCCGACAAGCGCCGCAAACCCCCGCGCCACAAAAAACCAGTAATCGACGACGGTTACTCTTCGTAGGGGCACGGCATGCCGTGCCCGCTGATCGGCGGCAAGACCCCAAAAACGTGGCAAAATCCGCCCGCACTCTCTCTCTTGCTTTCACCCCGCCCAGGTTCGGACCGAACCTAATTCAACGACCCTCAACCCGGCTTGTAATCCGGTATCGCCTCTCCAGGCCGAAATACCGCCACGGCCGATTCACCCAGCTGCCCGGCAACTTCCTTTGAAATCGCTTCCAGCGCCTTCTTGTCGAATCCCGTCTCGCTGACCAGCACCTTACCGTCGCTGCCAATCAGAAAAATCGAAGGAACGTTGGTCAAGCCATAGGCATTGGAAGCTGCGTAACCCGGCTGGTCAATCAAAGTAGGAAACGTGACGCCGTGCTCTTTCAGAAACTCCAGTGTGTCTTCCTTGTTGTCCTGCGAAATTCCCAGGAAGGTTACGCCCTTGCTGCCATACGCCTTATACAGCCGTTCGAGAAACGGAAAGGTAAACTGGCACACCGGGCAGCTCACCTTAAAAAACGCAGCGACCACCGCACCTTTTTTCAAACACTCCGCCAGTGAAATGGTCTTCCCGCGAGTATCGTTCAACTCGAAGGAAGGCGCGGAATGTTTTGCCAAAATTGTGGTCATGAATCCAAACCTCAATGCACCCGGCGGACTTTCTTGTCCATGAAGTCCATCAGCAAATACTGCCCGAGGGTCTGCGGGGTGGTGAAGTAGGCTTTGCCCCGGCACATCTGCGCGACTTTCTGCACAAACTGCACCAGCGAATAGTCGCTGGCCAGCATGAATGTGTTGATCAGGATGCCCGCGCGCTTGCAGCGCGCCACCTCTTCTAATGTCTGCGAGACCACCATGGGATCCAGGCCAAACGCATTTTTGTAAATGCGCCCGTCCTCCAGCGTCAGCGCGGAGGGTTTCCCGTCGGTGATCATGATGATCTGCCGCATGTCTTTTTTCTGGCGCGTCAGAATCCGCCGCGCCAGCCGCAGCCCTTCGCGCGTATTGGTATAGAACGGCCCCACCTGCACGCGCGCCAGGTCCGCCAGCGGCAGCTCCTCCGCGCTGTCATGAAACAGCACCAGGTGCAGCGAATCGCCAGGATACTGCGTGCGAATCAGATGCGAGAGCGCCAGCGAAACTCGCTTCGCCGGGGTGAAGCGGTCTTCCCCGTAAAGAATCATGCTGTGGCTGCAATCCAGCAGCAGCACCGTGGCGCAGGAGCTCTGGTAGTCGCACTGGTGCACCATCAGGTCGCTGTAGTCGATGGGCAGCGGAAGCTGCGGCCCGTTGCGGCGCACCGCGCTGAACAGCGTTGCGGGAATATCCAGATTCAACGTGTCTCCGAACTCGTAGGGTTTCGACGCCCCGCCCGTCTCGATGCCCGTGGAAAGCGCGCGCGTGTCGTGCCTGCCGAAGCTGCTCTTCCCGAACGAACCCATCAAATCTTTGAGCGCCTTGTAGCCCAGGAAATCCAGCGTTTTGTCGGTGATCTCAAAACGCACGTTGGCGTGTTGGTGGGCGTCGCCCACCGAGCCCAGCTGCGCTTTTCCTGGCGGTGGCGTCACTTGCGGGGGATGCTGCGAGACGTACCCTTCCTGCTCCATTCGCTCGATGATCTGGTCGATCAGCTTTTGCAGCTGCTTCTCGTAGTCCGGGTCTCCCATCATCTGCTCGAGCGTCTCCGGCGGCAGCAGCTCCCCGGATTCCAGCGCGCGCAGAATCGCTTCGCGCAGATCTTCCATCGTGCGCGTCGCATCCATCTCCTGAAAATTTCCGTATGGTGAATCGAACCCGCTCTGCAGAAAAAAATCGGAAAGCTTCTGCACCAGGTCTTCCAGGTCGATGGCGTCGGAAGGCTCGCCCGTATATTTTGTGTAGCGGACGAATTTCACCTAGTTGAACTCCCGGCGTGTGGAGCGGCCGCGCTGCTGAAATTCCCGCGGCTCGACAGTCTTCGCCGCTTCACCGTGATAGCCGCGTTCTTCGTTGCGGCTGATGCGCCGGTGGGCCCACAGGCCTTCGAGAATAAACTCGCCCGCCGACACCACCTGGCCGGGATGGTCCGATTCCGCCACGTTCAGCTTGGCCATGTGTTTCAGCAGTTCCGGGACTTTGCGCAGCTGCGCCAGCACGTCCTTGGCGCTGGCCGTGGCGGGCATCCTCACCTCGCCGCCTTTCTCAAACCATTCCGTCACCGCTTGCAGGTCCACGCCGGGAAAGTGGCGGTCGAAGACTCGGCCCGTGCGGCGCGAATCAGTTCGCGCGCCACATTGTCCGCGCCGCGCAGCTCGCCTTCGTACTCCAGCTCCAGTTTTCCGGTGATGGAAGGCAGCGACGCATACACATCGGCCACCCGCGCCACGATCGGCGTCTCGGCATTGCGCGCCCCGCGCTGCTCCGCGCTGGAGAGCGCATTTTCGAGGCAGGTGATGGGCAGCCGCTGGCTCACGCCGGAGCGTTTATCCACGCGCTTGTCGTCACGCGCCAGAAACGCGATCTCTTCCACGATCTCGCGCACGTAGATGGGAATCAGCGCCGGCGTTCCGGTGACCCGGGAAAGCCAGGCCTCCTGCTCGGTGATGCGCAGCCCTTCCTCGGCGGTCAGCGGGTAGTGCGTGCGAATTTCCGACCCGATGCGATCCTTCAGCGGGGTAATAATTTTGCCGCGCGCGGTGTAGTCCTCCGGATTCGCGGTGAACACCAGCAGCACGTCCAGCGGCAAGCGCAGCGGGTAGCCTTTAATCTGTACGTCGCCTTCCTGCATAATATTGAAAAGCCCTACCTGAATTTTCCCGGCCAGGTCGGGCAGCTCGTTCAGCGCAAAAATTCCGCGGTTGGCTCGCGGCAGCAGGCCATAGTGAATGGTCAGTTCATCCGAAAGATCGCGGCCGCCGCGCGCTGCGCGAATCGGGTCCACGTCGCCGATGATGTCGGCCACGGTCACGTCCGGGGTGGCCAGCTTCTCCACGTAGCGCTCTTGCCGCGGCAGCCAGCGCACCGGCGTCGCGTCGCCGCGTTCCGCCACCAGTTCCCGGCAGGCTTTGCAGATCGGCCGGTAAGGGTTGTCATTGATCTCGCAGCCCGCCACCACCGGCATCTGCTCGTCCAGCAAATTCGTCAGCCCGCGCAAAATCCGGCTTTTGGCCTGCCCGCGCAGTCCCAGCAAAATAAAGTTGTGGCGCGACAGCACGGCGTTCACGATTTGCGGCACCACCGTGTCTTCGTAGCCATGCACTCCGAAAAAAAGCTCCTCCCCAGCGGCCACTTTGCGCAGCAAGTTGTCGCGGATTTCCTGCTTCACGCCGCGGCCGGCCAGCAGCTCTTCGCTCCAGCGGCTGCGTCGCAATTCTCCCAGCGTGCTGGGCAGATTCGTCATCGGCTATCCCTTGGATTCGGCATATTTATGATTACTACCCCTGACCACTCATCTGTTTAGATGCGCGAACATCATCTAGTATACGAGGAATTTCCGGGTGACGCATTCAAACGCGCGCATTCCACCGCGGCATTCCAGCGCGCGCCGCACTACACCCGCCGGTGGCCGTTACCGCCGGCCGTGCGCCGCGCTTGCGCCAGCCCTTCGAGCTTGTCCATCCAATTTTGCAGGGCGCTCTCGAGACTGTGGCGTCGCTGCGCCTCATTGCGCATTTCCAGCAGCGACTGCTTGTACTCCAGGTCCAGCGGCAGCTCGCTGGCCACATGGTAGGCCAGCGATTCGTGGCTGCCGGGATCGCTCTCCTCGGGCTTCTGGCCGTACGCCAGCTCATGACACTGCTCAAATATTTTCATCAGTGACGCGCTGCTGGACTGCTCCGCCGCCGGCTCATCCTCAAGATATTCCACGTCGGCCTCGGCATATTCTCGCTCCTCAAACACTTCCAGAATAGTAAACGCCAGGCGCCCGATGGTCAGCAGGTCCAGCTTGCCGTCCGGATATTCCTTGCTCACCTCGATGATCTCCGCCGTGCATCCGGTGGGCGCGATGCCCTGGCCCTTCACCAGCACCACGCCAAAGCTAACGTGCTGCTCGCGGCAATGCGCCACCATCTGTTTGTAGCGTGGCTCGAAAATATGCAAGGGAAGCGGCATCCCGGGAAAGAGCACCACCTCAAGCGGGAATAGGGGAATGCGTTTCGGTTCCATCGTCAGCTTCTATCATTTTCCATCATTGAACGTTCATTCCAGTTCGTCCAGAGCCGCTTGCAGTTCGCTGAGCGCGTGCGTATCTCCTGCCGCGCGCGCCGCCGCCACCCCGTCGCTTAGAATCTTTCGCGCCGCTTCACCCTGGTTGGTGCGCGCGAGCAGCTGGCCATAGTGGAAGTAACCCGGCACGTACTCCGGATGCGCGGCGAGCAGCAAGCGGAATTGCTCCTGCGCCGCCGCCGGGTCGCCGCCATTCGAGCATTCCATGGCCAGGCCGTAGCGCGCGAAAGCGTCGCCGGGACTTGCGGCAACAAACTCTTCGAGCATGGCGCGGCGAGTTTTTTGTGGGGCGTTCACGGATTCAGGATAACACAGCCGCTTTTTGCGCCCTGTAGCAGCCCGGCGTGCTTGGCTTCAAGCCATTCCGGCCACGAACTGGTGAGCCTCTTCGGCCGCACGGAACGCTGTATCCACGCAGCTCCCCACCGACGGCCCGTAAAAATAGTTCCCCGCGAGGAAAAGCCCCGGCGTTTGCGCCAACTCGGTTTGTGTCGCGGCCAAAATCTCGCCGTGCCCGATGTTGTACTGCGGCAGCGCATGCGTCCACCGCTGAAGCTGTCCCCCCAACGGCTCGCCGCTGATCTGCAGCAGTTTATTCAGGTCCGTGCTGACGGCAGACTCGATGGCCTGGTCGTTGTACCCAAGTATTTCCGGGTCCGTTGCGCCGCCAATAAAACTTGTGAGCAGCACCTGTCCCTCGGGAGCGCGTCCCGGAAAGAGAGACGAATTCCATATGGTCCCCAGCACGCGAAGATTCTCCCCGCGCGGCACCAGAAAACCGAACCCTTCGAGTGGCACTCCCACGCTGGCCCGCAGGTACACCCGCGAGACCACGGCGATGGGAGCGAACCCGATACTTCCCAGCAGCCCGCGGTAACGCGGAGAAACCTCCCCGAGAATTCTCGCTGTCACATCCGGCGGCGTGGCCAGAATCACAGCGTCCGCCCTGGCTAGATCCGCACGGCCACGGCTCTGCAAGTGAATCTCAAAATTCGAGCTGCCGTTGGCCTTGTGGCGCACAATGCTTTCCACCGTGGTCGCGGTGGAAACCGCGCTGCCCAGGCTTTCTGCCATGCGCCGCGGCAGCGTGGCCACACCGTCGCGGAAAGAGCACAACGCAGCCGGCGGCTTGCCGTCTTTTCGATGTGACTTCATCGCCCCGCGAAGCACGCTGCCATACTCCGCCTCCCATCCATAAACGCCGGGCGCGGCGCTGCGCAGGCTGAGTTTTTCCGGATCGCCCGCGTACACCCCGGAAACAAACGGCCCCACCAGCCGTTGCAGCATATCCTCGCCAAATTTGCGCCGCACAAATGCCGCCACCGATTCATCGTTCTTCGGCGGCGTGCTCTTGCCCAGCAGGTCCACCAGCATGCGCAACTTCGTCGAGGCGCCTAGAAATGAGCTGGAGATCATCGCCGGCGGCGAGAGCGGCACCTTGCGCAACGCGCCGCCGATCACCACGTAGCGCGGCGCCTTGGCATCCGCGCGCAGCAGTTGGTCGCCGATTCCCAGCTCTTGGACGATCTGGCCGATGGCGTCCGTCAGCAGAAAACTTTGCGGGCCGCTCTCCAGCAGCAATCCGTCCCGGCGCGTCGAGCGCATCAGTCCGCCGGCGTCGTTACCCTGTTCGAGCAGCAGGAAAGACGCGCCGAGCTGGCGCAAACGATAGGCGCAGGCCAGTCCGGAAATGCCGCCGCCGATGATTAGGATGTGCACGCTGAGGGAAGGACTTACAAAGTCTTCGAAAATAGCGGCCGCGTCTCCGCCGCCTGCTCTTTCAAATACGGATCGAATACCATGGCCACGTTGCGGATGAACACGCGCCCCAGCTCGGTCACGCGAATCTCATCTTTATCCAGGCGCACCAGCTCGTCGTCCTGAAACTCCTCCAGCCGCGCGATCTCCGGCGCGAAATATTCGTCGAAGCGCAGTGCATGCTCGCGCTCGATCTCCGCCTTGGGAATCACCGTGTGGCAGAGCAGCCGGTTGATGACGCTGCGGCGGATGCGGTCATCGCGCGTCAATCGATAGCCGCGCATGGTGGCCAGGCCCCAGCCGGCAATCGCCGATTGGTAGCGCTCCAGCTCGCGGAAATTCTGCGCGTAGGCGTCGCCAATCCCGCTGATGGCGCTCACCCCCATGCCGTAAAGATCGGCCCCGGCCTTGGTGGTATAGCCCTGGAAATTGCGGTGCAGGGTGCGTTCGCGCTGTGCCACGGCCAGCTCATCCGTCGGCCGCGCGAAATGATCGAGTCCGATGTATTCATATCCGGCGGCCAGGAATGCTTCCATCCCCGCGCGAAAGATGCGGAACTTTTCCATCCCTTCGGGCAGGTGCGCGGCAAACGCACCTTGCTGTTTGTGCAGCCACGGCACATGCGCGTAGCTGAACATGGCCACGCGGTCGGGCAGCAGCTGCACCACGCGCTCCACCGTTTCCGCAAAGCTTGCCGCGGTCTGGAAAGGCAGCCCGTAAATCAGGTCCACGTTGACGCTCGCGTAGCCCATCGCGCGGCTCTCCAGAATCAGATCGCGCGTCAGCTCGTATCCCTGAATCCGGTGAATGGCCTTCTGCACATCCAGGTTGAAGTCCTGCACGCCCATGCTCAGCCGGTTGAAACCCAGTTGTCGCATGGCCTCCAGGTGCCGCGATGTGGTCACCCGCGGGTCCACCTCCACGCCGATTTCAGCGTCGCCCGCGAAGCTGAATCGTTCGCGCGTAAACCCAAAAAGATCCTCCATCTGCTCCGGCGTCAGGTACGTGGGTGTTCCGCCTCCCCAGTGAAATTGAATGACCGGGCGCGCGCGGTCCACAAATCGCGCGACATGCGCGATCTCCTTCTTCAACACTTCCAGATACGGCTGCGCCACCGATTTATCTTTTTGGATCACCACATTGCACGCGCAGAACAGGCACAGGCTTTCGCAGAAGGGCAGATGCATGTAGAGCGACACCGGCGTAGCCGCCGCCGCTGCGCTGCCATAAACGCTTTCCAGATCGGCGGCGCCGAAATCTTCCTGCCACACCGGAGCAGTTGGGTAGCTCGTGTAGCGCGGCCCCGGCCGGTTGTAGCGCGCAAGAAATTCCCCGGAGACGCCCGAGAGTTCCGAGCTCAGCCGCAACCGGTCGTGGGAACCTTGGATCGATGCGTCCATCGGTTTTTAGATACCGCTCGCCGAACTGGCCACTGCCGAAAGTGGCGTGGTCTGTCCCGCTTCGATGAAAGCGCGCGCGTGTTCCACCGGCGTCTCCGGCAAAATTCCGTGGCCCAGGTTCAGGATGTGACCTGTGCCGCCGGTCTTGGCCACCGCGTCGCGCACCGCTTGCCGAATTCCTTCCACCGGCCCCAGCAGCACCGCGGGATCGATGTTCCCCTGCACGGCGAAAGGAGGCCCGGAACGCTTGCGGCATTTGGCCCGCGCGTCCTTCAGGTCGATTCTCCAGTCCACACTCAAAACATCCGCGCCGGTGCGGCTGACGCTATCGAGAAGATGGTTGGTGGCCTTGGAATAATAAATGACCGGCGTCTCGCCCGCGGCCAGCTCCTCCAGCAGCAGCTGGATGGAGGGTAGCGCGAATTCATCGTAGTCCGCCGCGGATAGTTCCCCCGCCCAGGTATCGAACAGTTGCACCGCCGCGGCGCCAGCGGCGATCTGCGCCTTGAGGTACCGCGCCGTATTGCGCGCGATTTTTTCCAGCAGCGCGCGCAGCAGAGCCGGGTCGGCATAACGCATCTGTTTCACCGCGCCAAATCCTGACTTGGCTCGGCCCTCCACCATGTAGCAGGCCAGCGTCCACGGCGCCGCGGCGAATCCCAGCACCGGCACGGTGGGCCCCAGCTCGCGGCACAGCCCGGCGATGGCCTGGCCCACAAATTTTGTGTCCTTGTCCGGGTCGAAGTCGCGCAACGCCTGCACGTCGCTATGCGAGCGCACCGGCCGCGGCAACACCGGCCCGGCATCTTGAAACTCCACGGGCAGCCCCATGGCCTCTGCCGGGACCAGGATGTCGCAGAACACGATCACCGCATCCACAGCGAACTGCCGGAACGGCTGAAGCGATACTTCAATGGCCAATTCCGGAGTCTTGCAAACTTCCAGGAACGAATGCTGCGCACGCACGGCCCGGTATTCGGGTAGATACCGCCCCGCCTGGCGCATCATCCACACCGGGACGTGCTCCACCGGCCCTCCGCGGCACGCGCGCAGGAACAGGGATTTCCGGTTGGGGACTATTCGGTTCTCGGTCATCTTCCCGTCCGCTTCAGTTTTCCAGCTTGGTGTTTCCGGCCTGGACTCTGATGATAACAAATCCCGCCACGCCCGGCACAAAAGCGTTACGCTGGTCAGGATGCGCTGCGGGGCCCGGCTCGCATATAATCAGACTTGCGTTTAATCAGACTCGCAGTTAATCAGAACGGTTCCGAACCATGTCTAATCTGACAGGATACTGCGCGCTCGGGCTGTACGTAGCCAGCTTCATCCTCTACGTATGGCACCTCTACAGCGACCAGGTGATCGTAGGCCGCAGCGCCACGCTGCTGCTGGCCGGCGCGCTGATTGCCCACTATTACGCCCTGCTGGAGCGCGCCCATCTGTTGCACGCCGTCCCTTACGAAGACCTCTACGGCTCCATGTCGCTGTTTGGATGGTTTCTGGGGCTCACCTATCTCGGCCTCGAGCTTTACCACCGCCGCCAATCCGTGGGCCCGTTCGTGCTGCCCCTGGTAATAATCCTCTCCGGCCTGGGCGCGCTCCTCGCTCCCGGCGCGTCGCACACCGCGCCCGCGCGCGGCGTGGCTTTCGCCCTGCACGTCACTACGCTCATGCTGTCGTATTCCGCGTTCACGCTTTCCTTCGTCTTCAGCGCCATCTATCTCAGCCAGGATCGCCTGCTGCGCAGCCGCCGCTTGAGCGCCATCGGATGGCGCATGCCGCCTCTGGAGCTTCTCGAGCGCATGACGCGCAGCGGCGTGGTGGTCGGCTTGGTGACTCTGGTTCTGGGCATCGGGTTCGGTCTCATTGTCGAAGATCGCCTGCGCGGCCGTTATTTCAGTTTCGATCCGAAGGAAATTATTTCGCTCCTCATACTGATCGGTTATGGCGTCTATTTATGGCTGGAGCGCAGTACCGCCTGGCGCGGCGCGCGCGCTTCACTGTTTTGCGTGCTCAACTACGTCACCGTGCTGTTCAGTTACACCATCGTGAATCTTTATATGTCCAGCTATCACAGATTCTTTTGAGGACCCATTTTGAGGACCCATTCTGAGGAACTGACCGCCGGCATGCGCGCAACAGATCACAATTCGCGGAGATGCCTCAGCTGATGGAGATCGTTCTCATCGGCCTGAACCACCGCACCGCGCCGCTCGAACTGCGCGAGCGCGTGCATTTTTCACCCGAGCAAGCCTCGCGCGCGGCCGTTGAGCTGCGTTCGACGGGAGTGCTCGAGGAAGCTGTGCTCCTTTCCACCTGCAATCGCAGCGAGGTCTACGGCGTGCCTGCTTCTCTGGAAGTGGATTCGGCGGCATCCCTCGAGCAGTGCCTGTGCGGCTTCCACAATCTCGCCCCGGCTCGCTCGACGGAAGCCTCTACCGCCGCCAGGGCCGCCAGGCCGTGGAACACCTTTTCCGCGTGGCCGCTGGCCTCGATTCCATGCTGCTTGGCGAGACGGAAGTTCTCGGCCAGGTCCGCGACGCGTACAAAATTGCGCTCGCCGACGGCGCCACCGGACCCACGCTGAACCGCGTTTTTCAAGGAGCGCTCGAAGTAGGCAAGCGCGTTCGCTCGGAAACCGCGCTGGGAGCGCATGCCATGTCGGTGGCTTCCGCCGCCATGAAGCTCGCCGAACAGATTTTCGGGAAACTCACCAATAAACGCGCTCTGGTTCTGGGCGCAGGCTCGACCGGCGCAAAGGCGGCCGCGCAGCTGCGCCAGCGGGGAATCGGGCATCTCTCTGTCGCGAACCGCGGCGCCGAGCGCGCCCGTGAACTCGCCGCGCGTGTCGCCGGTGAGTGTATCGCTTGGGAGTCGGTGACCTCCGTGCTTCACCACCCGGACATCGTGGTCGCGTCCGTCTCGGGTTCGGAATGGATGCTCACCCGCGAAGCCGTGGCCGAGGCTATGGCCGCGCGGCAGAATAGTCCTCTCTTTCTCATCGACCTCGGCGTCCCGCGAAATATCGCCGCCGACGTCGCGGGCCTCTACAACGTCTATCTCTACAATATCGATGACCTCACCGGGATCGTCGAGCAGAACCGCAAGAGCCGCGAAGAGGAAGTGCCGCGCGCCGAAGCCATCGTTGCCGAGCATCTCGACAAGTTCGCCAGCTGGCAGGCCGGCTCGCAGGCCGCCGCCGTACTCAACGACCTGGGCGAGAAACTTCGCCGCGAGCGCGAGAACTTCGCCGTCGAATATCGCATCGAGTTGGAGCGCTTTGCTCCGGACGACCGCGAACGCATTCTCCGCCTTATGGATTCGCTGCTCGAACGCATCCTGCGCGAGCCTTCGGCGCGCCTGCTCAAGGAAAGAGAGATCCGCGAAAAGCTGCAGGACATCGAGCTCTTCCGCGATCTCTTCGGCCTGGGAAAAGGCAAGCGATGAGGACGCTGCGCATCGGTTCGCGCGGCAGCCCGCTGGCCCTCTGGCAGGCCAATCATGTGGCCGCATGGCTGCGCGCGCGCGGCGCCGGTTCGGAGATTATCCGCATCCGCACCACCGGCGACCAGTTTCAGCATTCCAATTTCGACGCCATGGGCCTCAAAGGCGTTTTTATCAAGGAGCTTGAGGACGCTCTCCTCACCGGCCACACCGACCTGGCCGTGCACAGCATGAAAGATGTGCCCACCGCCGTGCCGCCCGGGCTGGTCTTTCCCGCGATCCCGCCCCGGGAAGACGTTCGCGATTGCGTCATCTCCCGCGATGGCCTCACGCTCGAAAAACTTCCTGCGGGCGCTCGCGTGGGCACCAGCAGTCTTCGCCGCCAGGCGCAAATCCGCCGCGCGCGCCCCGATCTTGTGCCCGTCGATATTCGCGGCAATGTTGACACGCGGATTCGCAAGCTTGATCATGGCGAGTTCGAGGCCATTATTCTGGCGCGGGCAGGCATCGAACGGCTGGGCCTCACTTCGCGCATCGCAGAAACGCTCGACCCATCCGTCATGCTCTCCGCCGTTGGCCAGGGAGCGCTGGGCGTTGAGGCACGCGCCGGCGATCCTGAGTTGCTCGAGCTGCTGTCCGCTCTTGATGACCCGGACACGCGCGCCGCAGTGACCGCCGAGCGTGCTCTGCTTGCGGAGCTCGAAGGCGGATGCCAGGTTCCTCTCGGCGCGTGGGGCCGCATCGAATCCACTCGAGCGGCATCAGCGAACCGGCAACTTCTCCTCGACGCCTGTGTCTGCTCATCCGACGGCAAGGACCTGATCCGCGACACGCTGCGCGGCCCGGCCGAAGATCCTGAGGCCCTGGGCCGGCAGCTCGCACATCGCTTGCTCGACGCCGGCGCCGATCGCATCCTGCGTCACCTGGGAAGGACCGTTGGCGGCCGCTGACCGACTGCCGCCCACGCAGCCCGGTCTGCCCCTGGCGGGCAAGCGCATCGTGGTCACGCGCGCGCCACAGCAAGCCGCTGAACTGACCCGGCACCTTTCCGCCCTCGGGGCCCAGGTGATTCTGCTTGCGCTTGTTGATTTCGCCCCGGTCGAAGATTTCACGGCGCTGGACGACAGCCTGCTCAATCTCCCCCAATTTGAGTGGCTTCTGTTCACCAGTCAAAACGCCGTTCGCTTTTTTACCGATCGCTGCGTGTCACAGGGGATGGATTTGACGCGTCTGTCGAAGACCGGCCCTAAAGTCGCAGCCGTTGGGCCGGCTACAGCGGACGCAGCGGGTAAGGCGGGATGGTTCGTTGATCGCGTCGCCAGCAAAAGCCTCGCCTCAGGACTGGTGGAAGAATTGACCGGCGCTCTGGAAGGGAAGCGCATTCTCTTGCCGCGCAGCGATCACGCGCGTCCCGACCTGCCCGCAGCCCTGCGTTCCGCGGGCGCAAACGTCGTCGAAGTAGTTGCCTATCGCACGGTCGCTCCCGTCTCTGACGCGGGAAGCCTCACCCGAATCCTCCGTGGCGAGGTCGACGTAATTATTTTCGCCAGTCCCTCGGCCTTCCAACATCTCGAGGAATCGGCAGGCACTGCGGCGTTGCGAAGGCTTTCTGCGAGCGTCGCTTTTGCCGCCATTGGCCCGGTGACCGCGGCGGCGCTGCGCGAGGCGGGAATGCGGGTGGCCATTGACGCCCGGGAATCAGCTTCGGCCGGACTCGCGGACGCAATCGTGAAATACTATTCCGTGCTTACAGGCGTGACCCCATCATGACATTTCCCACCCACCGCCCACGGCGCCTGCGCCGCACCGAAGCCATTCGCTCGCTGATTCGCGAGACCCGCCTCACCACCGCGGGTTTGCTCTATCCCATGTTCGTCTGCCCCGGCTCCGGCGTCCGCGCGGAAGTCAGCTCCATGCCCGGTATTTTCCAGCAGTCCGTGGATAAATTCCTCGAGGAATGCCACGAGGTCGAATCCCTGGGAATACCCGGCGTGATGCTCTTCGGCCTGCCGGAGCATAAAGACGCGACAGGCTCCGAGGCTTTCTCGACCTCCGGCACCGTGCAGCGCGCCGTAGAAGCGGTGCGCAAAGCAGGTCTCAAGCTCGTTGTCGTCACCGATGTATGCCTTTGCGAATACACCGACCACGGCCATTGCGGCGTACTCTCCGGCAACAGCGTGGATAACGATCGCACACTCGATTTCCTCGCTGCCGCCGCGCTCTCCCACGCCCGCGCAGGCGCCGACGTCGTCGCCCCCTCCGACATGATGGACGGCCGCGTTTCCGCCATTCGCCGCAAGCTCGATGAAAATGGCTTTGCCGAAGTAGCCATTCTTTCTTACGCCGCCAAATATTGCTCCGCGTTCTACGGACCCTTTCGCGAAGCCGCGCAGTCCGCTCCGCAGTTTGGCGACCGCCGCAGCTACCAGATGGATCCCGCCAACGCCCGCGAAGCCTTACGCGAGGTGGCTCTCGACATTGAAGAAGGCGCCGACATGGTCATGGTCAAGCCGGCCATGCCTTATCTCGACGTTGTGCGCCGCGTGCGCGACGCCTTTGCTGTTCCTGTAGCCGCCTACAACGTCAGCGGCGAATACTCCATGGTCAAGGCCGCAGCCCTCAACGGCTGGATCGATGAGCACCGCACGGTGCTGGAAATCCTCACCGGCATCCATCGCGCCGGCGCCGACGTAATCTGCACCTACCACGCTAAGGACGCCGCCCGTTGGCTCCGCTAATCCCGGAGACGTTCCCGGCTCTCGTTTTTGTAGGGGCGACGCTTGCGTCGCCCGTCATGCGCCCGCGCTCCGTGCAGACTACCTGCGCCGTCACAGGGCGCCGCCAATGACCCCTCCCGCGAAACCTCGCCCGCGCTCTGCCGCCATTTTCGCCCGCGCGCAGGAAATTTTCCCCGGTGGCGTCAACAGCCCCGTCCGCGCATTCCGTTCCGTCGGCGGCACTCCGTTAATCATCGACCACGCCAGCGGCTCGCGCATCTTCGACGTTGACGGCAACGAATACCTCGACTTCATCGGCTCCTGGGGCCCGCTCATCCTCGGACACGCGCACCCCGCCGTGGTGCGCGCCATCGCCGATCAGGCCGCCCGCGGCACCACCTTCGGCATGACCACCGAGCTTGAAGTGGAATTGGCTGCCTGCATCCAGCGCGCCATGCCCGCCATGGAAAAACTTCGTTTCGTAAGTTCCGGCACCGAAGCCGCCATGAGCGCCGTTCGTCTGGCTCGCGCCGCCACTGCGCGCAACTACATCGTCAAATTCAACGGCTGCTACCACGGCCACGCCGATAGCTTCCTTTCCGAGGCCGGCTCCGGATTGGCCACTCTCGGAATCCCCGCAAGTCCGGGAGTCCCCCCGGCCATCGCCGCCCTCACCCTCAATATTCCCTACAACGACAGCCGCGCCGTCGAGCAGGTCTTTGCCGCGCACGCCGGCGAAATCGCCGCCGTGATTGTCGAACCCATTGCCGCCAACATGGGCGTGGTCGCGCCCGAGGGCGGTTTTTTGTCGGACTTGCGCGAAATCACCCGTCGCGCCGGCGCGCTGCTGATCATTGACGAGGTCATCACCGGATTCCGCGTCGCTCGCGGAGGCGCTCAGGGCCTGCTCAGCATCGAGCCTGACCTCACCCTGCTCGGCAAGATTATTGGCGGCGGTCTGCCCGTCGCGGCCTACGGGGGCCGCCGCGACCTCATGGATCTGATCGCGCCGTCGGGAACCGTCTATCAGGCCGGTACGCTTTCCGGTAATCCTTTAGCCATGCGCGCAGGAATCGAAACGCTGCGCGTAGTAGAAGCCCCCGGTTTTTACGAGGCGCTGGCGGAGAAAAGCGCTCATTTCGTCGCCGGCCTCAGGCGAATGCTGGCGGAGCGCAAATATCCCGCCCAGCTAAGCGCCTTCGGTTCGTTGCTCACGTTGTTCTTCTCGCCCGAACGGGTGCGCGACTTCGAGACCGCCAAGCGCGCTGACGCCAAACGCTACGCCGCTTTCTTTTGGGAGATGATGAACCATGGCATTCTGCTGGCCCCTTCACAATTCGAGGCAGCGTTTGTCTCCGCTGCTCATTCCATCCAGGACCTCGACCGCACCACTGACGCTTGCCGTGAAAGCCTCGCCGCCGTTTTTAGGAACTAAGGGACGGGACTTTCCTCTCTGTCCCGCAAGTTTGTCCCGCAACTGTGTCCTGCAAGTTTGTCCCGCAACGACACAGCTCCCACCGGCATCGAATTAGGGAAAGCCCGCCTAAGATCGTTTTAGCGAGAGACTTTCAATCCGCTGTACCCTTTTTTTGCGTATAGACTATGAACCGCCAATCGGGAGCGCCCGGACAATCCAGCGACGGTACGGACAAAAAGGCCATTGACTTGGCGCTGATGGCCCGTATTGTGCAGCGTGACGAAGCGGCCCTGGCGGCGCTTTACGACCGTTATGGAGGCTTGGTGTTTTCAGTGGCCTCCCGCGTTTTGAACGACGCGCAGTCTGCGGAGGAGATTTTGCAGGACGTTTTCCAGCACTTGTGGGGGGCGGCAGCGCGTTTTGATCCCGAGCGCGGTTCGCTCGCCGGCTGGCTGGTGGTAACCGCTCGCAACCGTTCCATCGACCGCCTGCGCCGGCGAACTCCACAATCGCATGCGGATGTCCTCCCCGAGGATATCGCCCTCCCGTTCAATCTGGAAGACAGCATCGTGCGCGACCGCCTGCTGGACAAAGTTCGCGGCGTGATCGATCGCCTGCCCAGCGACCAGCGCACTTTGATGGAGCTGGCTTATTTTGACGGCCTGACGCATGTAGAAATTGCTGCACGTACCCGGGAGCCGTTGGGCACCATCAAGAGCCGTCTGCGTGCAGCGCTGTCGTCGTTGAGGAAAGAATTCGCGTCATGAACGATCACTCTCAGCTCGAGGATCTGGATCTCTACCTCCTGGGTGGGCTTGAGGGTGAGGAGAAGCACGCGCTCGAAGCGCATCTATCCACTTGTAGCGATTGCCGGCGCAAGCTGGCTGAAGCCCGTGGCCTGCTTGCTCTGGTGAGCGGCGCCGCACCTGCTCTGGCGCCACCCCCAAGAGCTCGCCAGCGCATTCTGGAGAGTGTGCGCGAACCTCGCCCGGAACCTCGCCCAGAACCTCGCCGGGAACCTGACCGCGCTGCGGTTGCGCGCCCGGGTTTTTGGACTCTGCCCAACCTGGTGTGGGCTTTTGCCGTATTCGCGGCCGTGCTGGGAGCTTCGCTGCTTTCTGTAGAGAACCGCCGTCTCGCGCGCGAACAGGGAACGTTGCGCTCCGCGCTCAGCGAGCAAGCCAACCAACTTGATAAAACGCAGGCGGCGCTCGACATTCTTAGCGCCCCTGAAACGCAGCGCGTGCGCCTGGTCTCCGGTACCGAGCGTCCCGTTCCCGAGGGCAAAGTCTTCTACCACGCTCATCGCGGCCTGCTTTTCTTCGCCTCCAATCTGCCGCCGCTGGAAGGGAAGAGGGCTTACGAGCTGTGGCTAATTCCCGCGGAAGGCCAGCCCATCAATGCCGGTGTCTTCCAGACCGACTCGCGCGGCGAAGGGAACGTCCTGCTACCCGCGCTTCCGCCGCACACCGTCGCCAAAGCGTTCGCCGTCACCATCGAGCCTGCCGGCGGCGTCGATCAGCCCACTGGCCCCAAAGTCCTGGTCGGCGGCGTTTAGCACCAACGCCCGCACCGCGCGCATCCCTATCCGCCTCCACGACCCGCCCAGGTAGCGCCATCTTCCAGCCGGCTCCTCAGGACGTTCGCCGGTGGCCTTCAACGTCGCCCCGGCCTCGAAGGCAAGAGCCCCAATAAAAAAAGCCCCGTCCCGGTAACCCGGAACGGGGCTTTTGAACAACCTCGGCAGAAAGTTTTACGCAGTCAGCCGACGGCGAAGCACACCGGCGATGCTGAGGACGCCGGATCCGAACAACAGCAGCGTGCCCGGCTCG
>JAAFGT010000013.1:0-1889 GCA_010365215.1 Acidipila sp.
CCGCCTGGAATTATTAGAGGCTGGTCACGTTCTCGGCCTGCAGGCCCTTGGGTCCCTTGCGGACTTCGAATTCTACCGCCTGGCCCTCGCTCAAAGACTTGTAGCCCTCGGCCTGAATCGCCGAAAAGTGCACAAATACGTCCTCGCCGGATTGCCTGGTGATGAATCCATAGCCCTTGCTGGCGTTGAACCACTTTACTGTCCCTTGTTCTCTCACAGATATTCCTTTTCTTATTTTTAGTACTGTTTGCGCTTCTTGCACGCTTCCAGCCGTTAAAACAACAAAGGACTGCAGCTTGTTTCCCGCAGCCCTGTTGAACGAATCCAAAAGGTGTCACAAGAGCAACAAACGCAGCAGCAGGCTAGCATAGCAATTTAGGCTTTGCCAAGTATTTTTTTCCCGTAAGCCTAGGTGTCCCTTCAGTTGCATTGGGCAGGGGAAACTCTGGGCAATTTATTTGAGGGCCTAAGTCTATCAACGCTTGGAGAGTAGGGCTCGCACGACTGGCGCGAAAATTTGACTGTAACTGTGGGCGAAACGGAATGTGCAGGGCATACGTCGTATCGTTAATGTCGTATCGTGAACAGGAATCGAAGATTGCAGTTCGACGGTGGTGGGAAGGCGATTTTTTCAGCGCTGCGCTCGCCGCCTAATGGGATAATCTTGCGCTGACCTGTGCCCTTTCGCCTACATTCTCCGAAATTCTTACTGGCAAGAAGTGTGCACCGCCGCTCGCATCCGCGGCTTGTGGCGGCAACCCTTTTGGCCCTGTGTTGGACAACCTCGGCACCGGCTATGGCGGGTAGTCAGGATTCGCTGCAGCAAGCGGACAACCATCAAGCGCAGGCGACGCGAGTGGAGCAGGCCCCGCGACTGGACGGCACGCTCGATGATCCGCTATGGCAACGCGCCACGCTGCACGGCAATTTCTTGCAGCACGAGCCCAACGAGGGGCAGGAACCCACGGAGAAGACCGAGGTTCGCATCCTGTATACGCGGCGCGCTGTGTACTTCGGCATCCGGTGCACCGACTCGGATGCAAAGCGAATCGTCGCTACTGAATTGCGCCGCGACGCCAGCCAGGAGTTGGACGATTACTTTGAAATTGTCATTGATTCCACGCGCAGCCGCCGCAACGCGTACGTTTTTCAAATCAATCCGCTGGGTACGCAGCGCGACGGCCTGATCACCGACGAACATCGCAGCGAGGGCGGCGATTTCGACCCGGGATGGGACGGCGTGTGGATTTCCGGCGCACGCATTACCAAAGAAGGTTGGACGGCCACTGTGGCCATCCCCTTCACGACCCTCAATTTCATGCAGTCGAGCGATGTATTGTGGGGACTTAATTTCAAACGTTTCATCCGCCGCAGGAACGAACAGGATCTATGGGCGGGGTGGCAGCGGATTTCCGGGATCACCAAAATCAGCCGGGCGGGCGAACTGCACGGCATCACCGGAATCGACAGCGGCCGTCTATTTATCTTCAAGCCGTACGCGCTTTCCGGCTTCACCCATCTCCCGCCTGCGGCCGCACAAAATGGCCTGCGCCCCGGCACGCGGTTGCTCTATACCGGCGGCGTGGATATCAAGCTGGGACTTCGCTCTAACCTGGTGGCCAACTTCACCGGGAACACGGACTTTGCAGATGCCGACGTGGATACTCAGCAGTTCAATTTGACTCCTTACAAGCTTTTCTTCCCGGAGAAGCGTCAATTCTTTCTGGAGAATTCCGGAGTATTTAACTTCCAGCTCAGCGGTAACGGCGATCTGCTTTTCTTCAGCCGCAACATCGGCATCGACCCGGTGACCGGCCAGGAAGTGCCCATTACCGGCGGCGCGAAAGTCACCGGATCCATCGGCGGGTTCGAAGTGGGCGCGATGGACG
>JAAFGT010000013.1:1927-16882 GCA_010365215.1 Acidipila sp.
TGCGAGTGAAGCGCTCCCTGTTCGGTAACTCGTACGTCGGTGTAATGGGTATAGATAAGCGCTCGGGAAACCAGGACAGAGGCTTTAATCAGGCAGCGGGAGCAGACGCCCGAATAGTGCTCTCTCCAAACCTTGTGGTCCGAGGTTATGCCGCACAAACACGCACGCGCGGATATTCAAGCGGGCAATATGATGCGGGCGCGTCTTTCGATTACCGGCGAAATTGGATGGAACTCTACGCCGGGCGGCACAAAATCGGACCGCACTTCAACCCTGCTGTGGGCTTTTTGGAACGCGCGGATTGCATCTGCGACTACGCCGATTTGACGCTGCGCGCGCGGCCGCGATGGCGTGGTGTGCGCGAACTAAATTTTGAGGGGTTCTTCGATCACCGGCCAGATACGCACGGCGTGCTGCAGACCCAAGAATGGCAGGCTACGGTTCGTGGGGAGTTCAACAATGGCTCCTACGTCGACACTGACATACTGGACGCGTTCATCCAGCGGCTCACCATACCTTTCACTATCTATAAGAACATAAATATCCCAACGGGCTTGTACCGCTGGACGCGTCACCAGATTGCTTTCGGATCGCCGGAAGACCGCCGGTTCCACGTTAATTTGAGGGAAAAATTCGGGACGTATTATGACGGTCGTCTGAATGAGCTTACCGTTCGCGCTTCATACCGGGTAAACGAGCACCTCTCCTACAGCATGAGCGAGCAGTGGAACCGATTCCGCCTACGGGAGGCTAATTTTTCGGTCGTGGTAGGCGCTGTGCAGGCGAATTATTCCTTCTCGCGTTTTCTTTCTCTCTCCGCGCTGGTGCAGATAAATACTTCGAATACTCAGGCACTCAGCACGAATTTGCGGCTGCGCTGGAACTATCGCCCGGATAGTGATCTTTATATAATTTATACCGCCGGGGAGCGCTTCGCTTCACTGGCGGCGGCAAATCCCACACAGCTCACCGAGCACCGGTTCGCAGTAAAATATTCTTACGCCTTCACGCCGTGACTGCAGCTCACTCTACGGTGCGCCGGAGGACTCGCGAGGCATTCCCGGAGAACGTCTAGCGCGAGAGCTCAGCGAGCGTCAGCGTCAAAGGATGTTTCGTTCGGGTCTGCTCGTCGCCCAGCCAGACGACGGCCACGGTGTTGGTCGCTTTCAGCGCCTTGCGATCCGGCAAGAACGCCAGCAGTGTGTGCTGCCCGGTAGGATGAGTGTTCAACAGGTTTTGACCGTTCAGCACGATCACCGGTCCACTGGATCGTTGCGTATTGCCCAGTGGCTTTACGGTGGTGACGTTAAGTACCAGCGGTTCCTTGGACCCGCCCAGGAACTCCTTGCCCGCTATCTTCTCCTGATCAGCATCCAGACGACGGATGGAAACTGACTTGAGCTCGACCGGGGCGTGCGAAATAAGCGAACGACCTCGTCCATCCATTTTGCGCTCCCGGACTGGAGTCGGACGCGCGGCTCGTGGCGCGTCTGGAGGAGGCTGCAGTTGGGGAGATTGCTGCGCGCCAGCTGGTAAAGCACACGCGGTCACCGGCCAAAGCACGAGAGCCGCGACGATGCGCAGTATAGCCGCGTCGCTTGGCCGTTCAGCGCGAAAATTCGATGTCATCCACATAAATTTCCCCCTGTGTCGGCGACGTAAATCGAAACACCAGCGTATCCACGTTGTTAAGTGTGACGCCGGAGTTGTTCATGATGAACGAGTGGAGCGGGATGCGTATGGTGGTCATCACGTCCTGACCGCGGCTGTCATAAGGGCTGGGAATATGCCCGTAGTTGCTGGAATAGGTGGCCCGGATCTTGCCTCCGCCTTGCAACTCGACCATGAAATCCTGGTCACTCATTACTGGATTGACGCCCGAGTTGGTCTGCGCCACACGGAAGGACAGAACCTCAAAGCCCGAAACGTCGCGCTTCTGCACGGGAATGGTGTAGGTGATTGTGGCTGTCCCGGCCGGCCATCCCGCCTGGAGAGCGGCAGTCTGGTGCACCGAGGGACTGTTGACGGACATCACGGTTGCGCCGCCCGCCGCCGCAGCACCCAGGTTCGTACCGTCTTCGACTTTGAGATGGTTCTTCTCATGGTGGAACGGATAGATTTTGCGCCCCGCGAAGGAAGGAAAGGTCAGCTTGCCGCGCATCATGTCCTCATAAACCAGCTCATTATTCAGATGGATGCGCGTAAACGCGGCGAGGTAGGCCTCGCCGATCTTTTGTTGGTCAACGGCAGCAATGAAATCCGGGCGGTTGGCAGCTCCGTCATCGCCATCGGCGGCCCAGACCGTGTTAAAGAAGTTGTGGCTCGCACCGTAGACATCGATACCGCTTTTGACAGTGGAATCCACAGGCATAAGCGTGCTTCCAGCTCGGTCGTAAATCCGCAACCCGCTCAGGTCGTAGACGTCCCCGTCGCCCGCCGGCAGGATCACGAAGTAAGGCACATCGGGAAGGTTGTACCCCTGGCCGTCTACCGGCGCGATGGAGGACACCGAATTGATGGAGAAAGAATTGTTAAGCATGTAGGCAGCCACCGAGGCTTCTCCGCCACGCGAGTGCCCGGAGACCGAAATCTTGGTCATGTCCAGGTGATTTGCAAAACGCCCGTTGAAGAAATCCGGATACGTCTGGAAGGTCTGCGGATCGTTCATGTGGGACCACAACTCGAGATGTTTCAGAATGAGAGTTCCGCGTTCAACGATCCATTGCGGCACCGGTCCGGTCAGGTCGTAAGCGTCGATGGAGACGGCAATGATTCCATGACTCGCCAGGCTATCTAGCAGATGCATGTAACCCATATGGTTCGGCGTGCGGTTCTGGCAACTATCATGCGTGTCGACGAAATTGCCCACACCGCAGAACCAGTGGTTGCCGTGCTCAATGATGAAGATCGGATGAGGTCCCGCGGCGACGGGCGTCCCCTGGCCGGGGGCGGTGGCCGGGTAACGCACCACTGCGCGCAGATCCACGTTGATAGCCCCACCAAGCTGTGGGAAATAATTGTCCTGGCTATAACTGTCCTGACCGATGGGGATCGCGCCCAGCTCGTAGGGATCGGTGGCGACGACAAAGCCGACCTGGTCCGCGCCGTCGAGGAAGTCCACGGAAGAATCGTAATTGCCGTCGGTCTGATATTGCTGGGGGGTGGCCGCGGGATTGTTTCCGAAATCTACTACGACGTCATAGTTGCCCGGAGTCAGTGGAGATGGCCAGATGATGACGTCGGTGCCGTTGACGCACCAGGACTTTACGGGATGAATCTCGATGCCGCCGGAAACGTCCACTAGATTTGTAGCCCCCCCCCATCATGGGATCCCAGCCGGCAACATCGCGGTGCGCGACTACGTAGTAAGCAGCGTACGTGCCGCCGGGGTGGTTCAGGGGGACGTATGTTGGATCTACAGCTCCCCAGACTGAGTCTCCGCTGTCGGCAAAAGAATCAGCGAATTCAAAATACGGAAAGTGGGAAAGCGGTCTTCCGGCAATGTCCATCAACGGTGCGCCAATCGGATAACGCAGGTAAAAGATGAAACCGGTTTCAGCGGCGTAGGAGATGATGTCCCTGCGCGCGACGCGATTTGCCACCGCCCCGGCCGCCATGCGATGGGCGACAATATCAAACGCACCGCGGCGCTGATTGACCGCGTCCCACGCCTTGACGGTGAAGCGGCCGTTGGCACCGACAGTAACTCTCTCGGAAGACGCGGCCGAGCCAACTCCCGTGACGTCTTGGATCGCATCACCCACGAACCATAGTCGCTGGTTCGGGACCACTGAGATTTGCAGGGTTTCGCCGGCCTGGAAATGACGTCCGCTGACGTAAAGATCTGCACTTTGCGTCAACTGGCTGTTTAACATGCATCCGTCTTTATCTGAAGCGTACACCACAGGGCTGACGCGGCGGCGAATGGGCAGACGAAACGAAGATTCCGGACGGCGCTCGACGCGCCGTTTCATTGGCGGCACGCGACCGTTCTCCGATGATTCCACGACGTGTGCGGAAACGATTAAGGTCTTGCCGCGTAGCGCTTGCTCTGCTTGCTCAAGCGTCTGGTACGTATTCGGCGGCGCATTGCGCCGATCGTTCATCTGGTCCGAGCAGCCCGCGACACCCGATTCGTACCAGAGAACGGATGGCGGCACCTCGCCGCGCCGGTCGGTGGTCACGCGGGCAAAGCTGACAGCGCCTTCCAGCGAAGGCAGCGACTCGTGGTCGATCCCCAGCCGGAATTCGTACGTGGTCATCGGCCGCAGGCCGCGAGCCCCGACAAAAAGCGTCGAGCCAGACTCCAGAGCGCGAATCGGCCGGCCACCTGCGTCCACCGGGTAAACTCCCTTTCCCTGCCGGTTAGGCGGACCATCATCTTCATGGGGCTTTTGCCTTCCAAATCCGTGGGCAGAGAATCCAAATAGTAGGACGAGGCAGATCACAGAGCGGCGCATGGAGGGACCCTCCTCAAGGAAATCCGGCGCGGAGTGCGTAGTGATTTCCGACCGCGCGGTTCCTCTAAGAACTTTCGAGCCGGGCCGGGACTAGAGACTTGATACTAGAAAGAATTGTATCTGCGTTCGGACAGGAGAAATGCTCCCTGCCCTTCCGAGTAGGATAACTTCTTGTATTACCTTTATGAATATATGTCAAGAAGTTTAAAACCGCTTACTGGGTAAGAATTGTGCCGGATTCTTGGGTTCTGATTCGCGCAAGCGCCAGCGGGCCGCCGGTCGCAGAACGCCCGCTGAGACTGCCGGACCAGCTGTGGTTTAAATCTGTGGAGCCGGGCTGCGTTTGTCAGTGGGTGTCCGCTTCCGCGACACGAAGTCCCACAAACGGTCGACTGAAACCGCAGCGAAAGCTCGGAGGGCGGTCGCAACTATAAGCTATGAAACTACTTAATCGTCTGTCGAAGGGTTAATTAGTGGCAGGCGACATGCAGCTTGGATAAAGGAAGAGAATCGTATTCACTGGCGGGAAATTGGACGCAATATGACTGACACGGCTTCACAAATCGCCATCCTTAATCAGGCGGCTACGGGCTGCATCCTCATTGCGGAGGATCAGCCCGACGTAAGCGAGGCGCTGCGCCTGCTGCTCAAAGGAGCAGGGTTCAAGACGGAATGGGCCAACTCGCCGGCACGTGTCGTACAGGCGATCGAGCAGCGCAGCTTCGACGCGGTATTGCTGGACCTGAACTACGCGCGCGATACAACGTCGGGCGAAGAGGGGCTGGATCTTATTACACGACTGCGCGGAATCGACGCCATTCTTCCGCTGGTAGTAATGACTGCGTGGAGCACGGTAGACCTTGCGGTTCACGCCATGCGCCTCGGTGCCAACGATTTTATTGAGAAACCCTGGAACAACGCTCGCGTAATCGCCCTGCTGCGCAAGCAGATCGATCTGGCGGTCGATGCTCGGAAAGAGAACGCGCGCCTGCGCATGGAGCGCTTCGACGCCGACGAGGCGCGGGAAATTCAACGAAGTCTCCTCCCCACCGAGCTTCCGCAAATTCCGGGAATCGAAATATCCGCTGACTGGCTGCCGGCGCGCGGCGTTAGCGGGGACTATTTTGACGTGATCAAGTTCAGCGAGACGCGAGTCGCTTTCTGCATCGCCGATGTGGCCGGCAAGGGCATGCCCGCGGCGCTGCTGATGTCCAACCTGCAGGCTACGGTCCGCGCCTTCGCCACTCCCGAGCGCGCTCCGCGCGAGCTGTGCGAGAAGGTCAACAGCATCCTTTGCAAAAACCAGGTGGCGGGACGCTTCATCACATTTTTTTACGGCATCCTGGAACTCAAGACGAAGTCGCTGGTTTATTGCAATGCCGGACACAATGCTCCCATTCTGCATCGCCATCACGGATCGTTCGCTCGGTTGGAAGAGGGCGGACCAGTGCTGGCGGAGTTTCCCGAGCAGGTGTATGAGCAGGGTGTTACGCAGCTCGGCGCAGACGACCGCTTGTTGCTATTCACCGATGGCGTTTCGGAGGCGCGCAACGCTGCGGGCGATGAATTCGGCGAGCAGCGCCTGCTGGAAGTTATGGCCGCGCATCGCGGCCTGGGCGCCCTGGAGCTGCGCCGCAAGCTGCTTCAAAACGTACATGAATTCAGCGAGCTTCCGCTGCACGACGATGCCACGCTCTTGGTTCTGGCGGTTTTGTAGCGCCGGCAGTATCCCGTCACTTTCTCAATTCACATTGCCGATAGCCTGCGGGGTACTTCCCGCTCCGGTGACTCCGTAAAGCCGTGGACTTTTGTTCGACCCTTATTCGGGCTTCTCCTCATTCGCAGTTTCCATCGCATGGCCCCGTTGGAGGCTCTCTCGCGTTATACTCCGTGATGGCGGGCGGGTCGGACGATCGCTGGCCGTTCCGGTTTACCGGAAGGGCGGGAGGAAAGTCCGGACACCGCAGGACAGCGCGCCTGGTAACGCCAGGGGGTTGCTCTTTCAAGGGAGCGGCCACGGAAAGTGCCACAGAGAATATACCGCCGGCGCGTCCCGCACAGTGGACGGCTCATGGCGAAACCATGGGACGTTCGAATACGTTGGGACGCGCACGGTAAGGGTGAAAAGGTGGGGTAAGAGCCCACCGCTCGGGCGGCGACGCTCGAGGCATGGTAAACCCCGCGCGGTGCAAGGCCAAATAGGAGGGGAGGGCTGGTCCGGCCCGCACCCCGCCTCGCAAGAGGCGGGAGATGACCCTCGGGTAGGCTGCATGAGCCGCGCAGCAATGCACGGCCCAGAGGAATGATCGTCCCGGCGCGTTGCCGTTAAGGAGACGCGCAGGACAGAATCCGGCTTACAGACCTGTCCGCCATTATCTTTTGTCTTTTCAACTGGGCTTCCCCATCGAGGCATTCTGTTATGCCACAACGGTCATGCGGTAAACGCTGCGGCTCGACGCCAACCGCACGATTCAACGCTTACCAACCCTTTGCACGTGCGGAATCGCTCGCGGGTTACCCGCAGTGCCACCACACCAGAAAACGGGACCGCTCCGTTGGCCAGCACGGCGCCTGCTTGCCGTGATGAGCCTCCAAATTCTTGAGGAGCGCGGGAATGTGTGAGTTCTTTTTGCTCAGCCGCGGCTAGATGCTAATGCTGGGTGAATGAAGACCAAGTGAGCAAACATAAAGGCCGGTCCCCTTCGGGGACCATGGAAGGGTTGGAGAAATTCCCGCCCGTAAGAGCCTTCGCTTACCACTTCTCCACAGCGGAAATCCCGACCGCAGGAAACTTCTCCTGCTCGATCTTCTGATTGAGTTCCGCCAGATCGTGTTCCAGGACGCCCTTCCAGATTCCCAGCTCGATATTCACCTGCTTGCGCAGCTCTTCGTACATTTGGCCTTCCTGCTCCGTGGGCGCCGAATCGGAGCTATCGACCCCCGCGAGAAGAAATACAATCTTGCTGCTCAGCTTGGTCGGATAGTTGTCCATGTCCTGCGAGGATTTTGCCTTCACCTCAATTAGCTCTGCTTCCGCCAGCGCCATCTTGGTATCAATCGCCTGCGCTGTGGCCGCAAGGGCGGCACCGCGTGGATCGGATTCGAGCCGCTTTCGGAGCGCGTCGAGCTGGACGCGAAGGCTCCGCATCTTCATAACCGCGTCATGATCTTCGCCCAGCAGGTCGCGGAGTTTCGCGTGCAGCTCAAATGACTTCTTCAAATCAAGGAAGGACGTGGTCACCCGAGGATCGAGCTTCACTTCGACCGGCGCGGTGTAGCTTTTGCCCGCAACGGTCAGCCTAACGCTGTAGTTGCCCGGAAGCGCCAAAGGGCCAACTGGATCTCCAATATCATAAATGGCGTTCGGCACCAGCTCCGGCATCTGGTAGCGCAGGTTCCACACAAATCGGTGCATCCCTGCGCTGGTCGGCAGGCGCTCGGAGTCTTCCTTGCTCTCCTCGCGTTCGGGGAGTGGCCTGCCCTCGACAATTTTCTCGCGGCTGGAGTACTTGCGAATGACCTTTCCCGCGGCGTCCAGGATATCGATGGTGATCTCGTCCTTCGGTTCGTTCTTCAAATAGTAATAGAGAATAGCCCCATCTGGTGGATTCTCCCCGGACAGCGCTTCGGACCGGTGTCCCGATCGCACGCGATAAACGTTGGCTGGTGTAAATAGATGTGCTTCAGCTTTGGCGATGTTGTCGCTCATCTGGCGTAACGGAGAGAGATCGTCGAGGATCCAGAACGAGCGCCCGTGCGTCGCCACCGCCAGATCACCCTCCTTCACTACCAGGTCATGAATCGGCGTGGTCGGCAAATTGAGCTGCAAAGGCTGCCAGCGCGCACCGTCGTCAAAAGACACATAGATCCCTGTCTCCGTTCCCGCATAGAGCAGCGCCTTGCGCTTAGGATCCTCGCGTACGGCGCGCACAAAGGTGTTTTCGGCGATCCCGGTCGTGATCTTGGTCCAGGTCTTCCCGAAGTCGTGGGTCTTATATATAAACGGCGTGAGATCGTCGAATTTGTGCCGGTCCACGGCCACATACGCCGTCCCGGCGTCGTGTGGCGAGGCATCGAGAATGCTCACCATGCTCCACTCGGGCATCTCTTTCGGAGTGACGTTGGTCCAATTCTTTCCGCCGTCGCGCGAAACGTGAACCAAGCCGTCGTCCGTGCCCACCCACAACAGATCCTTCTCCACCGGCGATTCCGCGAAAGTGAAAATCGTGTCGTAATACTCGACGCTGAGGTTTTCACCGGTAATCGGTCCACCCGAGCGCTGCTGCTTGCTCTTGTCATTGCGGGTCAGGTCCGGGCTGATCGCCGTCCAACTCATCCCTTCGTTCGTGGACTTGAACAGAATGTTTCCAGCGTAATAAAGCGTGTGAGGATCGTGCGGCGAGACGACAATCGGTTCGGTCCATTGAAACCGGTACTTCATGTCGCTGGCAGCGTGGCCATCGGCGTCGTCCGGCCAGACCATAATGTCCTGCGCCTGGTTGGTGCGCCGGTCGTAGCGCGTGAGTATGCCGAAATAATCGCCCGCATAAACGATGTTTGCGTCCATGGGGTTCGGTGTCGCGTAGCCTGACTCGCCCCCGCCCACAGGGTTCCAATCGCTGCGGCCAATGGCGCCCCAGTCGCTGCGGCTGGCGATGCCCACGGTGGTGTTGTCCTGCTGCGCCCCGTAAAGGTAATACGGGAAATGATTGTCGGCAGCAACGTGATAGAACTGCGCGGTAGGCTGGTTCGTCTGCGGAGTCCAGCTTGCGCCGCCGTCGACGGTTATGGTGACTCCGCCATCATTCGCGTTGATCATGCGCTTCGGATTGTTGGGGTCGATCCACAACGAATGGTGGTCACCATGCGGGGCCCGGAGGATTGAGTACGTCTTCCCTCCGTCGGTGGAGCGATAGATGCTGAGATTCAAGACGTATATGGTGTCGGCATTTTTAGGGTCCGCCGTGAGGTGGTCGTAATACCACGGCCGGTGCCGGAGCCGGTGGTCGTCGGTCACGTGCGTCCATTTCTCGCCGCCGTCGTCCGAGCGATACAAGCCGCCCGCCTCTTCTTCTGCTTCGATCATCGCGTACACCCTGTTGGAGTCGGCGCCGGACACGCTGATGTTGATCTTGCCCATCAGTCCGCTGGGCAGACCGTTCCCCTGCAGATGCTTCCAGGTGTTCCCGCCGTCGCTCGACTTGTAAATTCCACTCCCTGGGCCGCCGCTGGTCAGACCCCACGGCGTCCGTCCGGCCTCCCACATTGCCGCGAACAGGATGTGTGGATTCGTAGGATCAAATTGCACGTCGATGGCCCCGGTTTTGTCGTCCACGTAAAGAAGTTTCTCCCAGGTTTTCCCGCCGTCCGTTGTGCGGAACACCCCGCGCTCAGCGTTTTTTCCATAAGGATGTCCCAACGCCGCCACGTACACAATTGCTGGATTCGTGGGATGAACGATGACCCTTCCGATGGCCCGCGTGTCGCGCAATCCGATGTTCGTCCACGTCTTCCCCGCGTCCAGCGACTTGTAGACGCCGTCGCCCTGTGAAATATTTCCACGGATGCACGCTTCGCCCGTCCCCACATACACAATGTTCAGGTCGGAAGCCGCTACCGCCAGGCTTCCGATGGACGATACCGCTTGCTTGTCAAAGAGCGGGGACCACGTCAGCCCGCCATTGGTGGTTTTCCAGACTCCGCCCGCTGCGGCTCCAAAGTAGTAGGTGTTTGGATCGCCGGGCAACCCCACCGCCGTCACGGATCGTCCCCCGCGATACGGACCCACCAGGCGATACTTCATGCCCTCAAGCAGTTTGTTGTCGTACTGCTGCGCGCTGGCGGTCGAACTCCCGAGTAACGCCACCAGCGCCAGCCCCAAGGCCATGCACACGCCCAGATTTCGGTTTCCGTTCATGCCCGCGTCCTCCGTGATCACCGTTCCCGTATCCCTTCTGTGGTTGGCCTTGCTCATTAATCCTTTTCCTTAGTCGCGAAATGCTTCGCGTGGGTCCAGCGATGAGCGTTTTAGAAATTCGGCGTCCGACAGCGTGCCCTCCATCCACTGGCGAATCAGCGCGAGCGTCGACGCCGCGACGCCGGCTTTCTTCCCAAAAAAAATAACCACCACGCCCGAATAGATATGCGGCAGGTGCAGGGACTGGCGGTAGTGGTCCAGGAAAGCCTGTTTTACAAAAGCGAGCTGCGCGCTGCCCAAGGCGTCCGGGGAAATGGAAGCGGCGGGGCGAGTGACCAGAAACACCGCCTGTTTGCCCTGCAGCGCTTTCCATTCACCCGAGTAGGGGAATGTATCTTCGCGGATGGTGGTAAAAACGGGCTTGGCGGTTGCAGACGAGTTGACGGCGGGAGACGAAGCCGGCGGCGCGCTCTCCGTTGAGGCCGCGGCTAGCTGCGCGGTCTTGATCCAACCTTGACCCTGGCGAGAGAGCTCCACGCGCGTCCATGCGCCCTGCGTTTCCCTTGGTTCGAATTGGTCCTGTTCCTCGGCCTGAAAAAGGATGCGAGCTTTTTCTTCCGGCTTTTCGCGGACCGCAGCGGAGCCCGCGCTCACAACCACATAGCCCGCCGAGGGCACTGAGCCGCCGGAGATTTTCTCCAGGCGCTCGACCTCCGCCTTCAGCTTGGCGATTTGCTGCTCGGCAGCTTCACGCTGCGCGCGCACTGCCGCCAGCTCCGCACCAATCGACGCGGGAGTAGCCGCAGGAGTTTCAGCGGCGGCAGCAGACATCTCGGCAAGAGGGCGCGGCCGAAGCCGGGCAATCTCCTGCTCCAACGTGGGAAGCTTTGCGGAGAGATCTGTTCCGGGACCGCTGGGAAGCGTCCAGACGGTTTTCTTCAAGCGATCTTCGAGGCGATCGAGCAGGTCGTTTTCCAGGCGGCCGGTGGAGCGCAGCGCGCGGTTGCCGGCGCGGGTGAGATCCGGATCGGCGTACCAGGCGATGATGCGGGCTACAACCTGGACGCGCGTTTTTTCCGGCCCCATGCGGGTCACTTCGACAATGTAGCGGTAGCGAGGCTGCTGGTAGAGTTTCAACTGCGCGGCGTCTCCTTCGACAACACCATCGAAACTGAGCACCGGAGCTTCACTGCGCGCATGCATCTCGTTCAAGGCGTGCTCGATGTCGGCCTGTTCGAACGGCAACACACGTTCGACGCGCGGGGATTGCGGACAGGCGGAAGGCGCGTGGATCAGAAGCGCGAAAATCAGGGGCACCGCGAAGCAGACGATGCGATTGGAACGGCGCGAAGAAGTCACGGCTGTACTTCCACCAGCAGCCGATAAACCCAGCCCTCCTGACCCTGCGGCTCGCGCACGCGGAGCCAGAAAGGAGTGGCCTCGAGGACGGTGACCATCTCGTCGCGGCCCAGGGGCAGGAGCGTGGGCGCGTGATTGTAGGGCGCGGACTTGAGGGGGACGCCGGCGGTCTTGACGCGCGCGGATAAGCTCCGGCGCAGCTCCTGCACTCGCTTTTCGAGAGCGGCACGGTCGCGAGTGGCGGCGGCGATGCGCGCATTTTCTTCCGTGATCGAGGAAAGCAGCGCAGTGGTTTCCTTTTCGTCGCTGTCGCGCTTGGCCTGCTCGCGGGCTTCCTGCTCTTGCTGCTCAATGGCATGGAGGTGCTCGGCAATGGCTTTATACTCGGCAGCCTCCACCGAGCCATCGGACACGTGCGGTTTGTGACGATGGCCGTCCTCGATGAAGACAGCCTCAATGCGCAGCTCGCTGCCGCCGGAGGTGGAGGGCTGTACGACGTAGCGCACGGTGACGGTGCCGATGTCCGTGCTTTGGAAGAAGTGTGCCGGCGAAAGCACTTGGCGCCTCACCTTGAAGAACACCTGGCCGCCCGCAGTCCAGGCAGGAAAGGCGGAGGAGTTGGGTTGGGCTTCGGCGGCGTTCAGCGAAGTTTCCTTCTCATACTCGTGCGAGCCGCGGATGGTGGTGTCATTGGCAACCTGGCGGACGATCTCCACGAGACGCGCCGGGGCAGCGGAAACGATTGCATCAAATGCGGTGGGTTCAGGATCGTGCGCGGCCGCGGAGGCCATCATGGTGAGAGCCGGCATGGTAAGAGCAGGCACGGTGAGAGCCAGCATCGCGATGGAGATCGCTGCCACTCGAGACGCATGACCGGGGCGATGCTTCGCGTTCCGCGCAGTCCTGTACTCTCGAATTGACAGCGCCTGAGACGAATTTGGCAGGTTCATGGGGATCACGAAGCCAGTACACGAAGTTCAGTCATTCCCGCGGGCTGGAGCAAGCGGAAATCATTCCCCGGCGGAGCTTTCCTCATCGACGCTGATATTGCGCTTGCGATAAGCCGTTACCGTGACGCCGGCACAAATCAGCAGGGAGGGGACAATCAGTACGAAGATGCCGCCTTTGAGCGCCTGGATAAAATTATTCGGCGAGGCGGCGACGCTCTGGTAGCACAACGCGCAATTCTGGGCGTGGAGCGCGACAGGCGAAATCATCGCCGCGAACGCTGCACCCGCCATCTGTAGAATTCGGAGCCCGGTTTTCATTTCATCGCGCATTATTTGTGTCCCTTCCATCCGCGTTCGGGCAACCCACAGGATATCACTACTGTTCCACGCGTGGCCCGCGCGTTCGTCACGCGCTACGGCGTGGGCAGCCGCAGGTTGATCAGCCGGAACGCATCCGCCCAGATATGGTCCATCATAAACAGCACGAATATCAGGGTGGGGATCAGGCTCCAGAACAGCCGGGGACGCTCGTACTTCAGGTGCATGAAATACATCAGAGCGAGCCCGGCCTCCACGGCGCTAAGCAACAGAAGCGATGTCAGCAGCGTCTTCGCGGGAAGGTTGCGGTAGGTTAAAAACACCTCGAAACCTACGATGGCGAGAAGCCCGATCCAGACCATTACGTAGAACTTCATTCCGGGAACTTGATGCGACTCGGCAGCTGACATCTTTTCTCCCCTTGGTTCGCTCTGGCCGGCACGGCCGCTGATCTAGTGCGAGTTCAGCAAGTACAGGAGCGGGAAAACAAACATCCATACCAGATCCACGAAGTGCCAGTACAGGCCGGTGACTTCGACGTTACTGGCCTGGAAGCGCCCTCGCTTATATCCGATGGCAATCACGGCGATGGCCACGACGCCGGAAATCACGTGCAGCAGGTGCAGCCCGGTAATGCTGAAAAATGCCGCGCCAAACTGCACGGAGCCGCCCATGGGGTTCTGGAACGGCCGCCAGCCTTCGCGAATCATACTGCTCCACTCGCGCAGGTGAAGCACGGCGAATATGATGCCCAGCAAAATCGTGGCGCCCAGCCAGTTCAAGCACGAAGAAGTTCGGCCAGCCTTCGCGGCGAGGACCGCGCCGAGCATGGTGAGGCTGCTGGTGAGCAGCACAAAAGTCATGATCATGCCGTTGATGATGGTGGGCGAGAAGACGAACGGCCTGACCCAGTCCGGACTGGTGAGGCGGAGAAAACCGTAAACGAAGAGGCACGCGCCGAATGTAGCGGCATCGGCGATGATGAACAGCCACATGGCCATCTTGCCCGAGCCCACGCGGTAGGGAGAGGGCTCCATGGCCAGTGCATGTGGCGTGGCGTGCGCCGCAACTCCATGCGCCGCAATTGTATGTCCTGAGCCTGCGGCCATTTCCAATTCGCTCACATCGTCTCCTTGCTGCCGCTGCAGTGCCGCTCTATCACCCCTGGCGCCGGTGCACCTGCGCCGCGGGGGGCGCGACCTGCATGATGAAGTCGCCCTCCGGGCCTTCGCCGCCGTATTCGTCAGGACCGTGATTCACTACCATCTGGCGGCCCCCAAAATTATCGAATGGCGGCGGCGAGTCTGTGGACCATTCGAGGGTGGTGGCTTCCCAGGGATTTTCCGTGGCCTTGGGTCCGCGGAAGCGGCTCCAGATCACATTGAAAAGAAAAATCAGTTGCGCGCCACCGGTGACCAGGGCGGCGATGGTGATGAATTTGTGCACGGGAATCAGCGGGATCAGGTACTCGTCGGTAAAGGCGGCGTAGCGGCGCACGTTGCCAGCCAGGCCCAGATAGTGCATGGGCATGAAGATGCAATAGACGCCGACGAAGGTGAGCCAGAAGTGCCACTTGCCCAGAGTCTCGTTCATCATGCGGCCAAACATTTTCGGGTACCAGAAATAGGTGCCCGCAAAAATGGCGAAAATGGCGGCCACGCCCATAACAAAATGGAAGTGGGCGACGACGAAATACGTGGCGTGCAGGTAGGTATCGATGGCCGGCTGCGCCAGGAAAAATCCGCTCATGCCGCCGCTGACGAACACGGAAATAAAGCCCAGGCAGAAGAGGCACGGCGTGGTGAAGCGCAGCTTGGCGCCATAAACGGTGCCGATCCACAACAACGTGATGATCGTCGCGGGGATGGTGATGATCAGAGTGGGCACGGAAAAGAGCAATGCGGAAAACGGGCTCATGCCGCTGACGAACATGTGGTGGCCCCAGACCATG
>JAAFGT010000013.1:16927-96977 GCA_010365215.1 Acidipila sp.
GCTTGCGGGCGAATACGGGAAGAATCGTGGAAACGATTCCCATGGCCGGCAGAATGGCGATGTAAACCTCGGGGTGCCCGAAGAACCAGAAGAAGTGCTGCCAGAGCAGCGCTGAGCCGCCGGAATGAGGTTGCAAGCGGTCGCTGATAACCAGGCCCCCGGGAATAAAGAAGCTTGTGCCGGCGACGTGGTCGAGTATCAGCAAAATGCAGGCGGGCAGCAAGACCGAGAAGGCGAGCAAGCCGATGACGGAAGTGACGAACCAGGCCCACGAGGCGATGGGCATGCGCGCCAGGGTCATGCCTTTGGTGCGCAGGTCCAGCGTGGTGGTAATGAAATTCATGGAGCCGAGCAGTTGCCCCACGCAAAAAATGGCGATGGCGAATATCCACAGCACCTGCCCGAGCGCCAGGCCGGGACCGGCGTCGCCGCCCACGGCGCTAAGCGGCGCGTAGGCGGTCCATCCGGAGATGGGCGGGCCGTCGGAGACGAAGTAGGAAGCCATTAGCACCATGAAAGCCACGAACGTCACCCAGAAGGACATCATGTTCATTTTGGGGAAGGCCATGTCTTCCGCGCCGATTTGAATGGGAAGGAAAAAGTTTCCGAAACCCGCGAACGGAGCATTCGTCAAGACGAAGAAGACCATGATGGTGCCGTGCATGGTCATCAGCGAAAGATACAGCTCCGGAGTGATAACGCCGCCGGGAGCGCCACTGGTAGCTACTTTCGCCAGGCCGGGAATGGCCAGCGCCGGCCAGGCCAGATGGATGCGCATCAGCCAGGAGAGCACCATTCCAGTGACTACGGCGACGAGCGCCAGGCCGTAATATTGCCGGCCGATTACCTTGTGGTCGAGGCTGAAGACGTATTTGCGAATGAAACCCTGGGGCGGAGCGTGCTGGTGAACCGCAGGTTGGACGGATAAATCACTCATTTTCTGTCCTCAAAGGATCAGCCGAAGTTGCCGCGTCGCAGGCGCGGCCCGGCCGGATCCCTACTGCGACTGGGTCTTCAACCACTGATCGAACTGATCTTGCGGTACCACCTCAAGAAACGCGCGCATGTTGTAGTGACCCAGCCCGCAGAGCTGGGTGCAGACGATCTCAAACCTGCCGGTTTTTGTTGCGGTGAAGTGCAGGGGGATCAACATACCGGGGACAATATCCTGCTGAATGCGCAGCTCCGGGACGTAGAAGGAGTGCGTCACATCCTTGGAATGCATGGTTAATAGGATGGGCTTGTTAACCGGAATGGTCATGGTACCCACTACGATGTCATCGCGCGAGGCGATGTCGTTGGCGGGATCAAGGCCGTAGGGATTCTGGTTTCCCTCGTTGATTTTATCGGGATGCAGCGTGCCGAATTTGCCGTCGGGTCCGGCATAGCGGAAATAGAAAGCAAACTGCCCGGTCTGAAGATCAATCACCATGGAGTCGGGATCGGGCGGGGTCATATACACAGAGGCCCAAACCTTGGAGCCGACAAAAGTCATGGCGAGAACTTCGAGGCCCACCAGCACGACGGCGAAAATCACCATGGGGGTGGCGCCGCCGGGGAAGGTCTTGATCTTGCGCTGGCGGCTGGTGTCGCTCGACTGCCACACGAACAGGCTTAGAAGCAGTTGCGAGGAAACAAACAGGACGCCTGCAGCGATCATGGTTTCCATTATCTGGCGGTCAATCGATGCGCCGTGAGCGGAGATGATCTGCGGCAACCACCAGACGCGCATGATGAAAATACCCGTAGAGACCAGGGTGATGACGGTCACGACGGCAGCAAATAATTTGCCCAAGGTGGTTCTCCCCTAGATTCCACCGCGAGAAATCCGCGTGCCCCACATAAGCTTAAAGACGCGGGAGTGGAACGACCCGTTGCCGAAGCCCGTCGCGAAAGTTCAGTTGCGTCACTTCAGTCGCGTCACGTCAGTAAGGAACCGCCTTAAACACGAAATTGGTTCCTTTGGCGTCGGCGCCTGCCACGGTGACGTCCTGGCTTTGCGTACCGAACTGCTCGTGCCACGCAGTAACCGTGTACTTGCCCGGAGGCAGGTCCTTGATGCTGAACTCTCCATCGTCGTCGCTCACCGCATAGTGAGAGGTATTTAAGACGATGAAATAGCCGTGCATCCAGGGATGCACGTTGCACTTTACCGGGATGAACTCGGCTTTGGGATACTGCGCGTTCAGCGGTGGCGTGCCCGGCGGCTGGGACTTATTCCATTCCGGATTCACTTTGGCCAGCGGGTGAATGTTGTGCGACGTGGGATCGTCGTTGATTATCTGGAATGCCTGGCCCACCTGCATAGCCAGCACATGGGGAATGTACTGGCATCCCTTCTGGTCAAACTTCAGCGCCTTCGTAGGAGCCGTAGAACCCTGATCACCCGACGAAATGTAAATCACCGCGTACTGGATACTGTTGTTCTTTCCGGTGACCACGTTTTCGGTAGTCACTGGAGTGGGGTGCTGCTTTACGCAGGATGGCTCCTTGGACATGTCGATCGCTTTCATCTTGGGCGGCGTGCCGGTATAGGTGATCTTGCCGCTGATGGAGCCGGAAGCGGGGCGCGGAGGCTGGCCGGCCAAAGCCACCAGCGAAGCGCCGGCAACCAGAGTCAGCGCAGTCATCGAAATATATTTAGTTCGCATCGTAAGACTCCTTATATAGGAAAAGGTGTAGGAAAAAGGTGGAAATCACTGCCCCACTCCGGGCGCCTGTTCGGGCCCGATCGGCTTGAGCTCGTTTCCGTGCGTCGTCACCCAGGCTTTCCATACGGTTGCCTCAGGCGTAACCAAAGGCTGGAGGGTTCGCAAGAAGTGCACCAGATCCCAGGCGTCGGCGGGCTTAATCACATCGGCAAACGACGGCATCGGTGTGCCGTCAAGGCCGGTCATGAAAATACGGTAGAGTTCGCGGTTGGTGTTGCCACACTTGAAGCGCGTGCCGGTAGAAAAATTGTAGGGCGGAATCGGCCGGTCTTTGCTGTCGGTAAGCGTCGCGGCGGAAGGACCATCTCCATGACCTTCGGGCCCATGGCACTTCCAGCATTCCATCTTCTGAAAAAGTTCCCGGCCGTGCAGAACGCTTTCAATGGTGACCGGGCTTTCCGCGGGAATCTCCACGGGCGCGCCGGCCTTGTCGGACTTCCACTTGGGAGAAAAGGTCTTAATATAGGCGACCAGGTTCACACGGTCGACGACAGTTAGAGGCATCCACGGCGGCATGTTGGTGGTGTCGAAGCCGCGAGTTACCGCGTCGTAGAGATCCTGATCAGTGGGCAAGGTTCCCGTGGGCGTGGAGCGGCACTTGAATACCGCGGCGGTGAAGTCGCGCGGCTTGGGATCGATCCACGGCGCGTTTTCGCCGTTGCCGTCGCCTGCCGGGCCGTGACACCCGATGCAATACCGGCGGTAATTGATCTTGCCTGCTTTGGCGTTGCCGGAATACTTGCCGACGTGCGATTCCTGCGCCGATGCAGCGCCGGCGCAGAGCAATACCGCTGCGGCCAATCCCACGCCTGCCCAGCGGTTCCATCTTGTTCCCCTCATGATCCCTCCTGGATGTCGCAGGGAGTAGGAGATGCGTGACGCGAATTTAGAAATCAAAATCGAAGCCCATGAGAAGACTGCTGTTCCCCTGGTCGAGATTGTTCACCAGCGAAGTCTTGCGCGAGCGCACATAGGAATATTCCTGGTGCCAGGCCAGACCGGCGCGGCTGAACATGATGGGATACCAGCGGTAGCCCACGGAGAAGGCATCGATGTCGCCGAAATCGGAGGGAACCGTGGTGGTGGTGCCCGGAAGAACGGTAAAGGCCTGCCGGGACACGCGAATCGCCTCGTAGCGGTTCACCAAAACGAACTGCGGGTTGACGGTAAAGTGAGTTTCGATAAAGCCGCCGTTCCATGTAGGCGAACGCGAACCCAGTGGCAACGGGGTGTTGGCCGGAGTATTCGTGGCCAGGAAAGCGTTATCCAGCCCGTGCATATACAGCGTGCTGAAATCGAATTTGCCGAGATACCAGATGCCGTAAGCTCCCACGCGATAGAAAGACCGGTCGCCCCGTCCAGTGCCGGGAATCGCCGCGCCCCCGTCGGTCAGGAAATAAGTGGGCGAACGGCCTACGTAGGCAAATGCGCCAACCCGCTGGAGGCCCAGCCTTCCAGCCTCGAACGCCTGGCTGCCGTTTAGATAGAGGTCGTAACTCTGGTTCGTAGGAAGTCCGACGTTGCCGCTGTTACTGCTGAGCACGGACACTGCGTAACGCGTGTAGCTGTTCTTGGAATGGCCCATCAGCTCGACGCCCAGTTGATTGTCACCGATGCCGCCGAACTGGTTCAAGCTGCTTAATCCCGGGCCACCCACCGGAGTGAAATGGTAGAGCTGGAAGAAGCCGCCGTTGGCGGTCAGAAAGAGGAAGCGCTTTTCGGAGATGGGAGTATCGAGTTCGTGCTTGCCGAACTTCAAGTTCAGCCAGGATGAGCCGAAGAGATTATCGAAGCGCACCCAAGCAGATTCAAAATGAAAGGCCCCGGTCGAGTCCGCGGATGGCAGTACCTGAAAGGAGATGTTTTTATACAGGGTGCCCGCGGTCCAGATGTCGATGCCGGAGAGGTCGAAGCCGGAGGTGGTAATGTTCTGTTCGATGGAAGTGCCGAGCGGGCCATCGACCTGTTGGCGCTGGTTGTGCTCCAAATGCCACTGAGGCGTCATTCTGATGGTGATGGGAAAGTAGGCGTTGTTCTGGAAGATCGGTGAATCGCGGTCGTTCTCGAGCTGGTAGCCATTGTCTTTGAATACCTGGCCGAAGTTATTCAGCTTGGGCCAAGCCTCGTGGCAAGCCGAGCACGGCAACCCGTACTTGCGCGCGAAGGCGGGAATGGCTTGAGCCGGCTGGCTGGTGATGGCCAGCAGGGCGATAGCGATCAGACCCCAAGCGATGCCATTGCGGTTTAGAACCAGGAGTCCAATTGGCGTTCCCGGCGATCTCAACGTGGAGAAGTGCATCGGCCATGCCTCCGCTCGTAAAAAATAAGCCCTTACCTCTGCCCGGCTAATCCAGAATCCCGCCCCCGGCTCACATCATCGCTTCATAAAGTGGTCCAGACACCGTATCGCTTGGATGTGTTAGCACCGCAAACAAACCGGTGTCAAGAAAAAATGACAATAATATTACAATTCGCAGTGCAGGCACTCTCGTAATCGTAGAGGCAAGGCGGCCTCGAGAGCCGCAATTGTTCCCTGCCGGAGCCAAGGTTTGGCCGCCGGAGCCAAAGCGATGATTGATCGCGCCTGCTTGCTGGCGCGGCAGGCCCTATCGCCAGGACTCGAAGTCTGCGCCGAGTTCCTTAAAGCCACCGGGCCAGAACGCCAGGAAGTTTTGCAATCGAGCATTTCCTATTCGCGAACCGATCTTCTGGAGGTGCGCTGGACTGGTGCTTTTGTGCACGGCAGCACAGAAGGAGCAGCGGCAACAATTCCCGGCAAATAGCTACCGGCGGCTCTTTAAAGCTGTCTGATCCGACTCACTCCGGCTTACTCATTTGGTCGTTTCATCCACGTGCGATTCCGGCTGTCACTAAGCCGGGGTATTGCGTCGATTCGCATCAATGGCAAAGTAGATTGCGGCAGCGAGCGCGATAGCACAGAGGACGGAGAGACTGAAGGCAAGTCCGTGTTGAGAGAGGAAGGAAAGTATGGTCCGTCCGAAATGGGCGGCCAGGAAAGCCAGCGCGGTGTAGCGGAAGATTCGCCCCAGGGAGAGCGCGACGAGAAATTTATTCAGCGGGTACTGCATGGCGCCTGCCGCGAGCACGAACGGGACCATGGGCATGGGCGGCGGCAGCAGGGCCGGAATTGCGATGGCGCCGAATCCCCAGCGCTCGAAAACTTTGCAAAATGTTTCCACCCGCCTGGCCGGGAATCTGTGTGCCAAAGTTTCTTTCCCTCCTTTACGGGCCAGGCGATAGGTGACAAAACCTCCGAGCACCGAGCCTACCGTGGCCATGACGGCGTAATAGAGCCAAAATTCTTTTTTGCTCGCGGCCAGAACGATCAGCAGGACATCCATACTTCCCGGAAGCGGAATGACGGAGCTATCCAGCAATCCTAGAGGAATGAATCCTATGGCCCCAAGGTGAAAGATCCAGCTTCTGAAGCTTCGCGCTACAGCAGGAGCTAAAAGCGCGAGGATATGGTGATCGTACATACTTGTCTGGGCGCAGCGAGTATTCTGGCATGCGGTCTGACCGGCTTGCTGCAATCATTTGAGAAAAACTCAGTCGCCGTCCCGCTCCTTTCGACGTTGCCCCCGAGCCCAAGAAATTGCGACGGCCGCGCCGGGAGCCGGCGTAATCGCGGCAAAGTCAGAAAATGGTGACGGTGAACATCCGGCATGAAAGCGCGGTGGCGAGCGTTTCGAGGTGGAAAGAACATAGCACGGGAGGACTGAGCGATAGCCCAACGCGGACCTACTGTTGAGGAGGATGTTTTCCGTTCGGAGCGATCTGAGGTGAAAGAAGCGCCTCGATGATTCCCACCATGGGGAAGACGTCTGTTTTCGAAACCACCGAGCGAATGCCGACTTCGCGCGCGTGGCGCTCCAGATCCGGGCTGGCGTGTTGCGTGAACATCACCAGCGGCACGTCTGGCGCAATCGCCGTCATGCGGCGCGCGGTTTCGATGCCGTTGATTCCGGGCATCTGAAAATCGACGATCACGACATCGGGCTTAAGTTCTTTAAACATTTCGATGGCGGTCAAGCCGTCGGCGGCCTCGCCGCAGATTTCCCATGTAGGGTTGGCTCGTAAGACGGCGCGTAGTCCGTTGCGGACGAGCTCGCTATCGTCCACGATCAGGATGCGGGTCATTCGAAATCCTCCGCGGCTGCGCCAGGTTGTGCTGGCAGGAGCCGGTGTATTGCGAATTGCACTCCAAGTTCCACAACGGGCATTATCCGCCTTTGCCTGCGCCGTTGAGCGGAAGCGACGCGATTACCGTAGTGCCCTTATTGCTCGATCGAACTTCGAACGTTCCACCCAGCTCGCGCACGCGCTCGCGCATTCCGCTGAGGCCGACGCCCTGGCTTTTTCCGAGCGACATCGAGAGGCGATTCTCCAAAGGAATCCCTTTGCCCTCGTCGCAGACTTCAACGGTGAGCAGGTTCCGGTCGGAAGGGTGAATGGTGATTTTGGCTTTCTCACTTCCGGAATGCCGGTACACATTCGTCAGGCATTCCTGCACAATTCTAAAAATCGAAATCTCCACATTCGGCGGCAGCCGGCCGAGCTCGGGAGACAGGTCCACTTCGACTTGCACTTTGCTGCGGTCGGAAAAGCCATCGGCAAACATTTTGATGGCGGGCATAAGCCCGATTTCGTCAAGCAGAGGCGGATGGAGCAGATGGGAAATGGTGCGAATCTCCTTGGAAAGCTGCTCCACCAGCCCGGAATTCTGACGAAGTGCATTGGCCGCTTCGGGAGAAATCTTGTCAGCCTCGCGAATCGCCAAACCGTTATTCATGGAGAGCGCGGCCACGTACTGCCCCACGCTATCGTGCAGGTCGCGGGCGATGCGGCGGCGCTCTTCGTCCTGCGCGGCGATCAGCCGGGCGGAGAGAGCGTGCAGCTCCTGGTTGAGCGATTCCAACTGGCGAGTCTTGCGATGCAAATCGGCGAACAGGCTCACTTTGGCGCGAAGCAGCTCAGGAATGATCGGCACGGATATGTAATCGACGGCGCCGCGCTGGTATCCCTTCAGGCGGTCCAGATCCGAGAGGTATACGGCGGAGATAAAGATAATGGCGGTCTTCTGAAAGCGCGGATGCTGGCGCATCATATCCGCCAGCTCAAAACCGTCGATCTCGGGCATGCTGACGTCCATCAGTACGACTGCAATATCCGTCTTTAGAAGAAAGTCGAGGGCTTCCCTTCCGGTATGAGCCTGGATCAGGTTTTCACCCAGCTCTTCCAGGATGGTTTCGTAGGTGAGCAGCTTGCCAGGCTGATCATCGACCATCAGGATGTTGACCTTGTGCCGCTCCGTCATGTATCTCCGATGGCCTCGGCCGATTCCTCGCTGCGCGTTACGACGGAATTGCCGGCACCAAAATTTGAGTATACCTTATCGGTGCAACCACATGCGCAGTGCCGAGAGGAGCTGTTCCGTGTTAACAGGTTTTGCCAAGTACTCGGAAGCCCCGGCTTCGAGACACTTTTCGCGATCGCCTTTCATGGCTTTCGCGGTCAAAGCGACGATAGGCAAACGACGGAATAGGGGATTCTGCCGGATGACCTGCATGGTTTGGTAGCCGTCCATTTCAGGCATCATGATGTCCATCAGCACGATGGCTGTGTCCGGGGTCGATTCCAGCGTGGCAATGGCTTCGCGTCCGGTGCCGGCCGTGAGCACGGTCATTCCGCGGCGTTCCAGGACGCTGCTGAGGGCAAAGATGTTCCGCACGTCGTCGTCGACCACCAGCACTTTCTTGCCGATCAGCGCTTCATCGGAGTGATGTAGACGGTCGAGCATCTGCTGCTTTGCCGGGGGCAGATCCGCGACTACGCGATGAAGAAATAGCGCGGTTTCATCCAGCAACCTTTCCGGCGACTCGACGCCTTTAACCACTACGCTGCGCGCCAGCATGTGCAGACGCGCGTCCTCATCGGGAGTCAGGTCCTTTCCGGTAAACACAACTACCGGCATGTCGGTCAGGGCGGGAATCTCGCGGAAGCGCTCGAGTAGATCGAAGCCGGACATATCCGGCAGCCGCAGATCGAGCACAACGCAATCAAACGGTTTTTTGGCGATGGCCTCGAGCGCTTCCTTGCCGGTGCCGGCGAGGCAGACCTCAATATCGTCATAGCCGAGAAGCTCGCAGATACTCATCTGCTCGGCAGGATTGTCTTCCACCACCAGGAGCCGCTTGCGGCGCGGCAAAGAATATTCTTTCATGCGATCAAAGGCCAGATCCAGCACTTCGGAGGTGACCGGCTTGGTGACGTAAGCGAAGGCCCCGCGCGCCAGGCCGTGCCGGCGGTCCTCGTCGAGGGTCAACATCTGCACGGGAATGTGCCGCGTGGCCGGATTCTGTTTCAAATGATTGAGCAGAGTCCAGCCGAGCATGTCCGGCAAAAAGACATCGAGCGAGATGGCGATAGGGTGGAATTCGCTGGTTAACGCCAGGGCCTCTGCGCCACGGTCGGCCACGAGGACCTTAAAGCCCTTTTCGTGGGAGAGGTCACGCAACATGCGGGCAAAGTACGGGTCGTCTTCAACGATCAGCAGAATGGCGTCATCCGGCTGCAAGTTCGCACGATCGTCAGCGACCCGCTCCATCGAGCGGTCCATCGGGGGAGGTGGAGTGGCCGCACGGTTTGAGATAGCGACGACTCTAGTCTCGATCGGCAATATTCCTGACGACGGACCTACGTAGGTTTGCGGCAGATAAAGCGTGAATGTGCTTCCCTTGCCGGGCACGCTGCGCAATTGAATTTCGCCGCCGAGCAGGCTGGAGAGTTCGCGGCTGATCGCAAGGCCCAGGCCCGTCCCGCCATATTTGCGGCTGGTGCCTGCGTCGGCTTGCTGGAAAGCCTCGAAGATGATGCGTTGTTTTTCCGCGGGGATGCCGATGCCGGTATCGGTGACCTCGAAGGCGACCACCGACGCCGCCCCGTTGAGGATGGGATGGTCCTCACTCCAGCCGCTGGTGGGATTGAACAGAGACAATGTGACGCTGCCGTGGTCGGTAAATTTAAATGCGTTGGAGAGCAGGTTCTTGAGGACCTGCTGCAGGCGCTTGGAGTCGGTGACCAGGCTGTGGGGAAGACTTGCCTCGGTGTGGATGTTGAAGGTAAGGCGCCGGTTTTCCGCTTCGTGGCGGAACGGGCGAGCAATCATATCCAGAAGGCTGGTGAAGAAGACTTCCTCCGCCTGCACAGACACGGTGCCGGATTCGATCTTCGAGAGGTCGAGAATATCGGTGATGAGATTCAGCAGGTCGGTGCCGGCACCGTGAATGGTACGGGCGAACTCCACCTGCTTGGCGGTTAAGTTACCGTCGGGGTTGTCGGTCAGCTGCTGGCCCAGAACCAGGATGCTGTTAAGCGGAGTGCGCAGCTCGTGGGACATGTTGGCCAGGAACTCAGACTTATACCTGGAAGCGAGGGCCACTTCCTTGGCTTTTTCTTCCACCGCGCGGCGGGCCTGCTCGATTTCCTGGTTCTTGCGCCCGACTTCGACGTTTTGTTCAACAAGCTGCTGAGCTTTTTGCGCGAGCTGCTCGTTGGTAGTCTGCAGCTCAATCTGCTGCGTCTGCAATTCGGTGGCGAGCTGCTGCGACTGCTTGAGCAGGCCTTCGGTCTGCATCGTGGCGGCAATACTGTTGAGCACGATGCCGATGCTGGAGGTCAATTGCTCGAGGAACGCGATGTGGGATGCAGTGAAGACGCCAAGAGAAGCCAATTCGATTACAGCCTTCACGCGATCTTCGAAAAGTACCGGCAAGACAATTACGTTTCGCGGAATGGCCTTGAATAAGCCGGAGCTGATGGCCACAGCGTTGGCCGGAACGTCGGTGATCAGCAAGCGGCGTTTCTCCGCGGCGCACTGCCCGACCAGGCCGTCGCCAACGCGCAGGTGGCGGAGATGGCCGATTTCTCCATCGTCCGCGAACGTGGAAAGCAGCGTGAGATCCGAAGATTCTTCCGTCTCCATCTGGTAGATGACGCCTTGCTGTGCATTGACGAGCGGCGCCAACTCGGAAAGCAACATGCGGCCGACGGTGGATAGATCGCGCTGGCCCTGCAACATTCCAGTAAAACGCGCGAGGTTGGTTTTCAGCCAGTCCTGCTCGTTGTTGCGGTCCGTCGTAAGCCGGAGGTTATCGATCATCGTGTTGATGTAATCTTTCAGTTCGGCCACTTCGCCACGCGCTTCCACCTGAATCGAGCGGGTCAGGTCGCCTTTCGTGACAGCAGTGGTCACTTCGGCGATTGCGCGCACTTGATTGGTTAAGTTGTCGGCGAGAAGATTGACGTTCCCGGTCAAGGCCTTCCAAGTTCCGGCCGCGCCGGGCACGTTCGCCTGGCCGCCGAGTCGGCCTTCCACCCCGACCTCACGCGCAACCGTAGTCACCTGATCGGCAAACGTTGCCAGGGTGTCGGTCATGTTGTTAATCGTTTCGGCGAGCGCGGCAACTTCTCCTTTGGCGTTTACCGTGAGTTTCTTGGTGAGCTCTCCGTTGGCGACGGCAGTGACCACTTTCACGATGCCGCGCACCTGTTCGGTCAGGTTGGCGGCCATAACGTTGACGTTGTCGGTGAGGTCCTTCCAGGTACCGGCCACGCCGGGCACCTTGGCCTGACCGCCAAGCTTGCCGTCTGTGCCCACTTCGCGAGCCACGCGAGTGACCTCGGCGGCGAACGCATTGAGCTGATCGACCATGGTATTGATGGTGTTCTTCAGCTCGAGAATTTCTCCCTTCACATCGACGGTAATCTTGCGGGAGAGGTCGCCTCGCGCGACGGCCGTGGTCACTTCGGCGATGTTGCGTACCTGGCCGGTGAGGTTGCCGGCCATGGAGTTAACCGAGTCGGTAAGATCTTTCCAGGTGCCCGCGACGCCGGGCACGTTGGCCTGCCCGCCGAGCCTGCCTTCGCTGCCCACCTCGCGCGCCACGCGTGTAACTTCAGCGGCGAAGGAGCGCAGCTGCTCCACCATGGTATTGAGAGTTTCTTTAAGCTGCAAAATCTCTCCGCGCACATCCGCCGTGATCTTGCGGGAGAGGTCGCCACTGGCAATGGCCGTGGCGACTTCAGCGATGTTGCGCACCTGGCCAGTCAAGTTGCTGGCCATGAAGTTCACGTTGTCGGTGAGGTCTTTCCAGGTACCGGCCACGCCGGGCACCTGCGCCTGCCCGCCCAACTTTCCTTCGGTACCTACTTCGCGAGCCACGCGGGTAACCTCGCCGGCGAACGCATTGAGCTGATCGACCATGGTATTGATGGTGTTCTTCAGCTCGAGAATTTCGCCTTTGACGTCGACGGTGATCTTGCGGGAGAGGTCGCCTCGCGCGACGGCCGTGGTCACTTCAGCGATGTTGCGAACCTGGCCGGTGAGGTTGCCGGCCATGGAGTTAACCGAGTCGGTAAGATCTTTCCAGGTGCCCGCGACGCCAGGCACGTTGGCTTGACCGCCGAGCCGGCCTTCGGTGCCCACCTCGCGCGCCACGCGTGTAACTTCCGCGGCGAAGGAGCGCAGCTGCTCCACCATCGTATTGAGGGTGTCTTTTAGCTCAAGGATTTCACCCTTCACGTCGGCGGTGATCTTGCGGGACAGATCGCCTCGCGCTACGGCCGTGGCTACTTCGGCGATGTTGCGCACCTGGCCGGTCAAGTTACTGGCCATGAAGTTCACGTTGTCGGTGAGGTCCTTCCACGTGCCGCCCACGCCGGGCACGCGAGCCTGGCCGCCCAACTTACCGTCAGTGCCGACTTCGCGCGCCACGCGCGTCACTTCAGCTGTGAAAACGCCGAGCTGCTGAATCATGGTGTTGACGATATTGGCGGAGCGGAGGAACTCGCCCTGCAGCGGACGCCCATCGACATCGAGCTGAACCGTTTCCTTCAAATTGCCCTTAGCCACTGCGCCGATCGCGCGAGTAACCTCGGTGGTGGGACGAAGGAGATCATCCACGAGAGTATTAACGGAAACTTCGATCTGCCCCCAAGCCGCTTTAGGTTGGTGAAAACGCATGCGCTCGCGAGTTTTGCCCTCTTTGCCCACTACCTGTCCGAGGCGCTTCAACTCCTTGGCGATGTCATGGTTTGCGCTGACGATGTCGTTGAAGGTGTCGGCGATCTTCCCTGAGACCCCAGTCCAATTGCCTGGCAGACGAACCGAAAAGTCACCGTCACGCATGGTCTGAAGGCTAGCCAGAATCAGGCTGAGCTCACCGGCAGAGATGTTGGCGCGGACGGAGTTGTCGCCGTTGGTCTTGGGTTTGCTTTTGTGGACTGTGCCAGTGCCCAGCTCAGGGGTTGGGTCGATTCTCTTCATGCTGATCTCCTGGGAAAATAGACGCAAGGACAGTCGAGGAACGAGTGCGGGAACTCGATTCGGCTAAGCGTTTTAGAATCTGTCATTTACTTACCGTCATAGGACGTGTCATGACAAATGGATTTTTCGTAACTACCCAGAAATGAAAGCAAACATACATACCTATCACTAATACGGCTACGGCGCCCTACAGTGTTTCCTGTATACGGCACCGGAAAATACTTGAGGGTGCCTCGCCGCAACCGTCCCCATGTTAAGGCTTGTACCTGATTCACAGTATTGAAGGCGATATTTTGCTCTGGAACAATCGCCCAGTCAACGGTAGGAGTGACGGGACTGTTCAGGATGCCACCCATCGAGCTACTCTGGGAACTACTTCACTCGAGACGCCAGACTCCGACGCCTCGAATCGCGCCTTATTTTTCATCCAGGTGCCAGGGCTGAGTTTTTCCCCACAGGAGATGAATCCAGATCTATTGCCATGGGCGCAGTGCGAATTTTAGTTGCGGACGATCAGGAGCTGGTCAGGAAGCGCGTGTGTTCGACTCTCGAAGAGGCCGAAGGCCTACAGGTGTGCGCGGAAGCCACCAACGGCCAGGAGGCTGTGGACAGAGCGCGCGAGCTTAAGCCTGACTTGATCATTCTGGACATCACCATGCCGGTGTTGAACGGCCTCGATGCCGCGCGACTGATTCAAGAGTTTGCGCCGGAAATTCCCATCATTATTTTGTCCGTGCACAAGAGCAAGCAACTGATGGAGGAAGCTCAAAAAATCGGCGTGCGCGGGTATGTAACCAAGGCCGAGGCAGGCCAGAATCTGGTTAAAGCCGTGAGAACAGTATTAGCGAAGGGAACGTATTATCCCGTCGACCTTTGAGACGGCGTCATAGCTTATATCCTCAAAAACGACGCCGGTCATCTTGTCGGCTGACAAGTTCTCGCCCAAAATATTTCAGGAAATAACTTTCAACGCGGCCGTTCCGTTCTGGTGAACCGTAGCGCCTTGTGCTCGCCACCAGTCCTGGCCCGCCTCGGGCAGGGTGTAGATGGGATCGTAGTATTCGTAGCCGCGAGTAAGCGCTTCAGGGTCCTGCGCCTCGATGCCGGTGCGGTAATTTTTCGTCCAGTAACTGATTCCCTTCTCGCGGTCATAATCTTTCAGTTGATGAACCCAGCGCTTGCCGACGAAGGGGACGTCGCAGACCATGCGCGGCGTAGCGAAACCGGGCAAGTATCCCATGATGTCGTGCTGCAACTGCTGCGCCTCGAAAACGGCCAAGCGCCAATGCTCGGCATTCGGGATCATGTCGCACATATAAAAGTAGTAGGGCATGATCGCGGCGTGGTCGAGGAGCATGAAGCACAGATCGAGCAGCTCCTTGGGCGAAGTATTGACGCCGCGCAGCAGGACGCCCTGATTGCGCACGTCGCGAAAGCCGATTTCCAGCAGCTTGCGCGCAGCACGGCCCACCAGAGGAGTCACCTGGCTGGCATGATTGGCGTGCGTGTGGAAGGCCAGACTTACGCCGCGCTCGCGCGCCTTGAGCGCCAGACGCTCCAAACCGCGCACCACTTCGTCCTGCAGGAAATGCTGCGGGATTCCGATGAGCCCCTTGGCCGCGAGGCGGATGTCGCGGATGTTCTGAATGTCCAGCAGGGCGCTAACGAACGGCTCCAGCATCTGGATGGGCACGTTGGCGATGTCGCCGCCGGAGACCACTACGTCGCGCACGGCCGGGGTGCGGCGCAGGTAATCCAGAATCTGCTCCCAGCGGTCTTTTTGCGGGATCTGAAAACGTAGCTTGGTAATTTGCGGCACGTCGTTGCCCACCAGATCCATCCGCGTGCAATGTCCGCAGTACTGCGGGCAGGTGGAAACGAGCTCGGCCAGCACTTTCGTGGGATAGCGGTGCGTTAAACCTTCCACCGGCCACATCTCGGATTCGTGCAGGCTGTCGCGGCTGGAATGCGGATGGCTGGGCCAGCCTGGATGACGGTCATCAAATGCGGGCAGCATGTAGTGACGCACTGGATCCGCCCACAAATCTTTGTCGTTCATGGTGTTGATCATCTGCGGGGGCACGAGCATGGACATGGTGGCGCGTTCGGCCATATCTTTAGCGATGTCCCCAGCAAGATCAGCAGGCAACAGCGCACCCATCACGGTAGTGAGTTCTTTCAGGTTTTTGACGGTGTTCTGGCGCTGCCAGAGCGCGGATTCCCACTGCTCGCGGGTGACGTCCTTCCAGCCGGGATAGCGGCGCCAGTCGGGCTCGACGAACTGGCGCTCGAGCGGGTAGGTGAACGGCTGATCGCCAGCGTGCACTTTACCGGTGGGTTTCCAGACCGGCCGCAATGCTTTGGTAACACTCATGGACAACTCCTAATACCGGAGACGGAAAAAGACAGCTTTCCTGATGCTACCAGAAAGTAGCGGATTCTTAAGAGAACAAGTGCGCGGAAGGGAGCCGATGCCTAAGGCGACGCGGGGCCCGCAATGAGGCAGACCCCTCGCTGCGCTCGGGATGACAACTTGCCCGGAACTACTCTGCAACGGCCGATTCGGTTGGCGCCTCGTTTACTTCGAAATGTTCCGGAAGTAAGATGGCGCACAGAATACGGCGCGTCCTGACTGGGATGACCAATGCCCGAACCACACGCACGAAAAGAGAAAACCTCGGATGCCGCGCGCGACTTGAGCGGCGTGACCGTCGGACGCTTCACCATCCGGCGGCGCCTGGGCGCGGGCGGCATGGGCGAGGTCTATCTGGCCGAGGACCAGCGCTTAAAACGGCAAGTGGCGCTGAAGCGGCTCAGCGCCGGTCTGCGCGACGACGCGCAGTACCGCGCGCGCCTTTTGCGGGAGGCTGAGTTCGCCTCACGGCTTTCCTCCGAGAACATCGCCGCGGTGTATGACGTCTTCGAGAGTGAAGGCGAATCCTTTCTGGTGATGGAATACGTGGAGGGCCAGAGTCTTCGGCAGCACATTGTCGAGCAGGCATCGCGCCATCTAGGGCAGGCTCCGGGCGGTGCATTTCCTACGCCGAGCCTTCTCGAGATCGCCATGCAATGCGCCGCGGCATTGGCCGCCGCGCACGAGAAGGGCGTGGTGCACCGCGACATCAAGCCCGAAAACATCATGCTGACGCCGAAGAATCAGGTAAAGATCCTGGATTTTGGCGTGGCGCGGCCGGTGCTGCACGGCACCGATACCATGACCAGCGATGATCCCCAGCAGCGCAGCGAAACCTCCGGCGGGACGATCGCTTACATGGCGCCAGAAGTTCTGCTCGACAAGGAAACGGATACGCGCTCGGATATTTTTTCTCTGGGCCTGGTTTTCTATGAAACGCTCACCGGAAAGCATCCATTTCTGGCTTCTACCGCGCTGACCACATCGAACCGCATCCTGAACGAAGAGCCGCCTCCCGCGAGTCGCGCAAATCCGGAGGTATCGCCTGAGCTCGACCGCATTCTCGCGAAAATGCTGGAAAAGGATCCGTCCAAACGATATGCGCGAGCGGACGACCTGCTCAGCGAGCTGCGCACACTGGCCCGCGCGAATACAACGCGCGCCGCGCCGGCCTCCCCACGCCGGCGTCATGGTTCGGTAACAGCAATTCTGGCAGCCGCTGGGGCGGTCGGCATCACTCTCTTGCTGTTGACATTAGTTCCCTCTCTCCGGCAGCGTGCTGGGCGCTGGATTGGAAATGCCCCACCGGCAGCCGGGAAGTACGTAGCCGTGCTGCCGTTCGTGGCGGTGGGCGACGACCCCTCATCGAAAGCGCTGTGCGACGGATTGGTGGACACGCTGGCCGCCAAATTGAGCCAGCTTACCGAACGCGGCAATTTGCAGGTGGTGCCCAATCGCGAGGTGCGATCGCGCGGGGTTTTTTCGGTGGCGCAGGCGAGGCGTGAACTGGGCGTCAATCTCGCGCTGACGGGAAGCTGGCACCAGTCGGGGGATACCGTACGAGTAAATTATGCGCTGGTGGACGCGCAGACCAGCCGTCAACTGCGCGCTGGCACGATCACTTCACCGGCCAGCGACCCGTTCGCCGTGGAGGATCGCGTGGTGCACGAAGTGCTCGAGGCGCTGGAGCTTGAGTTGAAGCCCGTCGAGAAGCAGACTTTTTCCGTTCACGGCACGCAGGTGCCGCGAGCTTACGATTTCTATCTGCAGGGCCGCGGCTACCTGCAGGAATACAACAAGCCGGAAAATATCGACAGCGCGATTGGAGCGTTTCAGCAGGCCTTGGCCCTGGACTCGAGCTATGCGTTGGCTTATACAGGCCAGGGCGAAGCCTACTGGCTGAAGTATGAGAACACGCGCGAGCGCAAATGGGTGGACGCGGCGCAAACATCGTGCGCGCGTGGCCTCCAGCTCAATACGCATCTGGCCGCGGGCCACATCTGCCTGGGTACTCTGTACAACGGCACAGGCAAGCCGGATGCCGGTGTATCCGAGTTTGAATGGGCGCTGGGCGTTGAGCCAACCAGCGACGACGCTTACCGTGGCTTGGCTCTTTCCTTCCAGAAGCTCAACCGGCCGGATGAGGCGGAACGCACCTACCGGCGAGCGATTGCTCTGCGTCCCCATTATTGGGCCGGCTATAGCTGGCTGGGAGCGTTCTACTTCCAACGCGCAAGGTATCAGGAAGCGGCGGAAATGTTCCGGCAGGTGGTGGCCATCGCGCCCGACAATTACATCGGCTACAGCAGCCTGGGGGGAGTGCTGATCCTCGAGGGCCAATACACGGAAGCGGTCAGCACGCTTGAACGCGAAGTGACACTGCGTCCCTCGCCGCACGCCTACTCGAACCTGGGAACCGCTTATTATTATCAGCGTAAATTTGCGGACGCCGCGGCGAACTACGAGCGCGCGCTGGTATTCGATCAACGCGATTATCGCGTGTGGGGAAACCTGGGGGAAGCGCTATCGCGCGTGCCCGAGAAAAAAGGCCGCAGGGATGAAGCGTTGCACAAAGGCGTCGAATTGGCTGCGGAAAAGCTTCAAGTGAACCCGCTGGATGCCAGTACGCTGGGCGACGTGGCCAGGTACCACGCCGTGCTGGGCGAGCGCAACACGGCACTCGCTACACTCAAACGCGCGCTGAGCCTGGCTCCCCAAGATCCCGACCTGCAGCTAAGCGCGGCAGTCGTGTATAACCTGCTGGGAGAAACCGGCGCGGCGATCGCTTCGCTCCGGAACGCTCTGGAGGCCGGTTTTTCGATGACCGCCGTGCGCGATGAGCCGTTTTTTGATAATCTCCGGGCCAATCCCCAGTACGAGCAAGTGATCGAAAAGCACTGAGTGCGAGGAGATAGCCATGCCAAAGAAATCCGTGCGGAAAGCGAGAAAGAGTAAGCGCTACCCGCGAATACCGGCGGGTTGCGTCCGGACTAACAAGGTGGAAATCAGCGAAAATTCGAGGGGACTCAAGGTGATCCCGAAGTGCGTTGTGCTCTCCAAAGAAAACGGCGACCAAGTAACTTGGAAGCACGTAAACGGGAAACCTTTTATTATTTTTTTTGACCACGAAACCCCGTTCAACGACGCGATTTTCTATCCCGGTAAGGAGAAGTCGGGATCCGCAAACAGCAACGCGAAATACCGAAAGTACGAATATACCGTGAAGGCCGGCAAGAAAACGCTCGACCCGCAGGTGATCATCGACAAGTAATGCGGTGGGCGCGGTCAGGGCGAACGCAAAAGTTTGTCGAATGCGGCTTCGTCGAGAAGGGTGACGCCGAGAGTCTTGGCCTTGTCCAGCTTCGATCCTGGATCGGCGCCGAAGACCACGTAGCTGGTGGTCTTGCTCACCGACGACACCACCTTCCCGCCGTGACTCTTGACATGTTCCGCCGCTTCTTCGCGGGAGTGCCGTGCCAGGCTGCCGGTAAACACGAAAGATTTTCCGGCGAAGCGCGCGTCCTTCTGTTCGGTACGGTCCGCGGTGAACTTGACTCCGCCGCGGCGAAGTTTTTCGATGAGTTTGCGGTTGGCCGGCTCGGAGAAAAACTCCTCGACTGCGGCGGCGACTTTGGGGCCAACCTCGCCAACTTCGGTAAGCTTTTCGGCGCTGGCCGCGGCAATTTTGTCCAGGTCGCCAAAGTGCTCCGCCAGCAGCTGCCCGGTACGCTCGCCGACAAAGCGCATCCCCAGTGCATAAATCAGCCGGGCCAGACCGAGTTTTCGGCTGGCGTCGATCTCGTCAATGAGGTTTTGCGCTGATTTCTCGGCCATGCGGTCGAGCGCGGCGAGAGATTCGAGATTGAGGGCGTAGAGATCGGCCGGGTCGCTGACCATCCCTTTCTCGACGAGCTGGTCGACAATTTTTTCTCCCAGCCCGTCAATGTTCATGGCGTGGCGCCCGGCGAAATGCAGCAGCGCTTCCTTGCGCTTGGCCGGGCACGCGGCATTGACGCAGCGATAGGCCACTTCCCCTTCCGCCTTGTGAATTTTGCTGCCGCATTCCGGGCAGTTCTTTGGCATCACAAAAGGGCGGCGGTCGCGGCCCTCCTTCACCACTTTGAGAACGTGCGGGATCACTTCGCCGGCGCGTTCCACGAGCACGGTATCGCCGATCTGCACGCCCAGGCGCTCGACTTCGTCCAGGTTGTGCAGCGTTGACTTGACCACGGTGACGCCGGAAATTTGTACCGGCTCGAAGAGGGCCGCCGGGGTCAGAACGCCGGTGCGGCCCACGCTGACAAAAATATCGCGCACCAGCGTAGTGGCCTGCTGCGCCGGATATTTGTAGGCGATCGCCCAGCGCGGAGCTTTAGATGTGTAACCAAGCTCTTCCTGTAAGGCCGTTTCGTCCACTTTGATGACGATGCCATCGATCTCGTAGGGCAGATCTCCCCGCCGTGCGCCCTGCGCCGCGCAAAACTGAATCACTTTGTTGATGGAATCGAGCCGTTTCCATGCGGGGCACACCTTGAACTGCAGCGCGGCGAGACCGGCGAGGGCTTCAGAGTTGCGCTTGAGCGGAGAGCGGCCAGCGGAGAAAAGCTGGTAAGCGTAGAAGTCCAGCCGGCGCGAGGCGGTAATCTCCGGGTCGAGCACGCGCACTGCTCCAGCAGCGGCATTGCGCGGATTGGCAAATCGCTTGCCGCCCAGCTCTTCCTGCTGTTGGTTGAGTATCACGAAGCCCTGGCGGGTCATGATGACCTCGCCACGCACTTCGAAATCGTGCGGAATACGAAGCTTTTTCAAAATTGCGGCATCAACGCGCAGCGGGATGGACCGAATCGTCCTGACGTTGGCGGTAACGTCTTCGCCGCTCGTGCCGTCCCCGCGCGTCACACCGCGCACCAGCGCCCCGTTTTCGTAAAGCAGCGAGAGACTGAGGCCATCGAACTTGTGCTCCACGACATAGTCGGCCTTCTCGCGGCCGGTAAGTTCGTGCACGCGCCGGTCGAAATCACGCAGGTCGTCGTCAGAGAAGGAATTGTCGAGACTGAGCATGGGCCGGCGGTGGCGGACGGTGTCGAAGCCTTCGCGCGGTGCGCCGCCTACGCGCTGGGTGGGAGAATCGGCGGACGCCAACCCGGGATGCTTGGCCTCCAGAGCCTTGAGCTCATTCATTAACGCGTCGAATTCGGCGTCGGTTACGGAAGGATCGTCGAGAACATAGTACTGATGCTCGTGCTTGCGGATCCGCTCGCGCAGCAATGACGCTTTTTTGGTCGCTGATTGAGGTACAGTCATTCCAGATCCCCGCAAGCGTCGCGCTATGGGTAGGGGCCTTAAGAATCATGCCTGAGGCCGCGGATATTATACAATGCGCGTTCGCCTGTGCCGACGGAAGCCGTCCGCCAACCGTATATGACTGACGCTGTACTGATTTTCAACCCCACCGCTGGGCGCGGACGCGCGAGCCAGAGCCACATCGAGAGCGCGCGGAAGGTCCTTGCGCAAGCCGGCATTGAGACTACGCTGCGTCCGACGAGCGCGCGCGGCGATGCCACCAAACTCGCGCGGGAGGCTGTGGCGGAGAATCGCGACATGATCATAGTCTGCGGCGGCGATGGCACGATCAACGAAGTGGTCAACGGCATGGCTGGCAGCAGAGTTCCCCTGGCCGTGCTGCCGGCCGGCACAGCGAACATCCTAGCCAAAGAGCTAGGCTTGCCGTGGAACGTGAGCAAAGCCGCGGCGCTGATTGCGCGAGGCAAGCACAGGCGTATCGCGCTGGGGATGGTGTCCTCGGCAGCAAGCTCGGAAAGCACCGCCGCCTCGGACGAGCCGCCGCGATATTTCTTCTCGGTGGGCGGCGCGGGGCCTGACGGCGTGGTGGTTTACGCACTCGATGCCGGACTCAAGAAAAAAGCGGGCATCCTGGCGTATTGGTATGAAGGTGCCAGGCAGTTATTTCAATACCCGTTTCCGCGCTTCCGCGTGAATTCGCATGGGCGCGAGATCGACGCGACGCTGGTAGTGGTCGGGCGCACCAAACATTACGGAGGGCCGTTTCGCATCACCACGGAGGCGGATCTTTTTGAGGATTCGTTTGAGGTGCTGGCCGTCACCACGCGCAGCCCGGCGAAATTTCTGAGCTACCTGCCTGCCTTGTGGCTGGGCTACTTGCGCCGTATGGAAGGCATCCACACCTGGAAAGCGACCGAACTGCATTGTCTGCCGCCGGCGGATGGCGTCGCGTACGCGCAGGTGGATGGCGAGGCCTTGGGACGCCTGGGCGTTAAATTTACGATTGTGCCGGATGCGCTGACGATTATTGTTCCGGAATCGTTGTAGCGGCGCGGGGTTAGCGCGGCTTTATAATGCGCTTGGCTGCGCTGGACTCGTATCGCTTTGCTTCGCGTGGCGCGACAAATCTGGTTTGCTTCTATGGACCCTGTCACACACGGCTTGACCTCGTATGCGCTGGCCAGGGCCGTCCTATCCAAGCCGGCGAAAGCGTCGATCTTCCTGGTGGTGGTGGCCGGCGTGGCCCCCGACCTCGATACGCTCACAAGCCTGGCCGGACTTTCTTCCCGACTGCGCTATAGCGGCTCCGTAACGCATTCCTATCTCGGTGCGGGAATTCTGGCGGCGCTGCTGGCCTGCAGTTTCTGGATGTGGCCACGAAGGCGCGCGGGCGCCGCCTGCTCCTTTCGATTCGCGCTGGGTTTGGCCGCGCTGGGCGTCGCTTCGCACGTGCTGCTTGATCTCACCACCAGTTACGGTATCGCTCTGCGCTGGCCGTTTCGCCAGGTGATAACCGCATGGAAATTCATGCTGACGCTCGATCCGTTGTTACTCGGCATTTTGCTCATGGCGTTGTTGCTTCCGGGACTTTTCCGCCTGGTGAGCGATGAGATCGGCGCGCAGAAGAACGACAATGTAGGGCGCGGATGGGCGATTGGCGCGCTGATTTTTCTTGCGCTGTTCTCTGCGGGGAGGTTCGTGCTGCATGCCAATGCAGAAACGCTTTTACGCGCCAGTGAATTCCACCGGCGTGCTCCGCTCGAGGTTGCGGCGTTCGCTGATTCAGCAAATCCATTTCACTGGCTGGGAGTAGCGGAGACAGAGGCGAGCATTGAGGAAATAGAGGTGGCCGCGGGCTCCGGCGCAGGGTTCGATCCCGATCGCAGCCGTACCTATTTCAAGCCGGACGCGTCGCCTGCGCTTGAGGCTGCGCGCAAGGCGCCCGGGGCGTCAACTTTTCTGGAGCTGGCGCGTTTTCCGGTGGCCAGTGTACAAGCGACGGCGGACGGTTCTCGCATTACATTTCGCGATATCGGGTATTCAAGGCTACGTGATGGCAGCGGTTATGTTTTCGCCGACGTGGAGCTGGATGCGCAGGGGCGAGTCCTGCGCGAAGAGCTGAACTATGCGAGACAGCGGGGGCGCTGAGATCGAACGCTACCTTCTTGGCGGTGGTTTGCGGAAAGCCAGGCGGGTCACGAGATAGCTCAGTAGCAGGAATGTGAGCCCGACGAGCGCTAAAACGATTTTGTGATCGAGAAGGTAATGCTCCGCGGCCTGGCCGTAGCGCACTGCGAGAAATCCGATGGCGAAGTACCGGAATCCGCGGCCCGCGAGCAGCGCCAGACTGAACTCCCGTGCGCTCACCTGGAACACTCCCGCGCCGATCACAAAAATCTTGAAGGGCATGGGAGGCGGCATGAGCGAGCTCGCCGCGACGGCGATGAAACTGTTGCTGGCCAGCCACTCGCGCACTCGTTCGCCGCGACCTCCGGCGTGACGATGCCAGTAGATTTCGCCGCCCTTGCGCGCTAGAAAAAATATGCACAGGCTTCCGGCCAGCGATCCGAGCGTGGCCGCGACGGCATAAAGCGGCATGCGCAACGGGTGAAGAATGGAAAGCTCGATCACCAGCAGGTCGTTGATCACCGGAAACGTGAGAAACGAGGAATCGAGGAAAGCGATCAGGAAGATTCCTCCTGCGCCCAAAGCGGGCACGGTGGCCTCGATCCAGTGACGGAGTCTGAGAAACCTGGACAGCGCGGCTCCTTGTTTACCCAAGACGGATTTGCCCAATAAAGGTTGCCCTATATCGGCGTCGCAAAAAAACGCATCAGTTTAACAGACTCGATGACAGTAGCGGCGCGGACAGTGCGCTCCAAGGGGCCGCGTCTCTTGAAGTGATTGCCAAAAACGCGTCCGGTTGTATCGCGCCGTTACGGGCGAAGTGGTTGACCGCAAATGAAATATCCTGTATAAATCTCGATTCAGCTTTCGATTTGCGCCCGCCTAGGGTTGCCCAATCGCATTGAAACGGTGGAGGTTAGATGTCGCCCCAAGCATTAGTGAATTTATTGAAGAGCGCAGGTGTGGTCGTTTTGCCCATCGCAGGTGCGTTCAGCCGCCAGGTATCGGCCGTATTCGGCCGCCTCGCGCCTATGAGCGCTGAGCCCGCGGGCGGCGAAGCCAACCTCCAACTTCCTGATCTTTCTCAAGTGCAATTCCTGGGTGTCGACGGCCACAAACTGCTGATGATGGGAATCGTGTTTTGCGTGCTGGGGCTCGCGTTCGGGATGACGATTTACATTCGCCTGAAGAACTTGCCGGTGCATCGCACCATGCGCGAAGTTTCCGAGCTGATCTACGAGACCTGCAAGACCTACCTGATTACGCAAGGCAAGTTCCTGCTGCTCCTGGAAGCCTTCATCGCCGTAGTGATTGTGCTGTATTTCGGCGTGCTGCTGAAATACGAAGCTAAACGCGTGGTGGTCATTCTGCTCTTCAGCCTGCTGGGAATTGCCGGAAGCTTCGGCGTGGCGTGGTTTGGAATCCGCGTGAACACTTTCGCCAACTCACGCACGGCGTTCGCCGGACTGCGCGGCAAGCCTTTCCCCATTTTTCACATTCCGCTCGAAGCGGGGATGAGCATCGGCATGATGCTGATCAGCGTCGAACTGCTGATGATGCTTTTCATTCTGCTGTTTATTCCCGGAGATTATGCCGGGCCGTGCTTCATCGGCTTCGCCATCGGCGAATCGCTGGGTGCCGCGGCGTTGCGCATCGCCGGCGGAATTTTCACCAAGATCGCGGACATCGGCTCCGACCTGATGAAAATCGTCTTCAAGATTAAGGAAGACGACGCGCGCAACCCCGGCGTGATCGCCGATTGCACCGGCGACAATGCCGGCGATTCGGTGGGCCCCAGCGCGGACGGCTTCGAGACGTATGGCGTGACTGGCGTCGCGCTGATCACCTTCATCCTGCTAGGAGTAAAAGATCCTACGGTGCAGGTTCAGCTGCTGGTGTGGATTTTCGTGATGCGCATCGTCATGCTGATCGCCAGCGCGGCAGCCTATTTCATCAACGACGCCATCGCCAAGGCGCGCTTTGCAAACGTGGACGTGATGAACTTTGAAGCGCCACTGACTTCGCTGGTGTGGATTACTTCGCTGGTATCGATCGCGCTCACTTACCTGGTCTCGGCTTACATTATTCCCGTCCTGCTGGGGGATTCGACGCAGTGGTGGAAGCTGGCCACGATCATCTCCTGCGGAACACTGGCCGGAGCGGTGATCCCGGAGCTGGTGAAAGTATTTACTTCCACCGAATCGCGGCACGTGAAAGAGGTGGTGGCTTCAGCGCAGGAAGGCGGAGCGTCGCTGGCCATTCTTTCGGGTTTTGTGGCGGGCAATTTTTCGGGATATTACATCGGCTTGGCCATGGTTCTGTTGATGTCCATCAGTTACCTGATCAGCCTGCTGGGCCTGGCCAGCCTGATGATTGCCGCACCGGTGTTCGCTTTTGGCCTGGTGGCATTCGGCTTTCTGGGCATGGGACCGGTGACCATCGCCGTGGATTCCTACGGCCCGGTGACGGATAACGCGCAGTCGATCTACGAGCTTTCGCTGATCGAACAGGTTCCCAACATCAAACAGGAGCTGAAGCGCGACTTCAACATGGACGTGGATTTCGAGCGCGCCAAGGACCTGCTGGAGGCCAACGACGGCGCGGGCAACACCTTCAAGGCCACGGCGAAACCGGTGCTGATCGGAACGGCGGTAGTGGGAGCCACGACCATGATTTTTTCGATCATCATGGCGCTGACCCACGGGCTTCATGACAACGTCGAAAAGTTATCGCTGCTGCACGCGCCCTTCATGCTGGGGCTGATCACCGGCGGGGCGATGATCTACTGGTTTACCGGCGCCTCGACGCAAGCAGTGACCACTGGCGCGTATCGCGCGGTGGAGTTCATCAAAGCCAACATCAAGCTGGAAGGAGTGGAGCGGGCGTCGGTGGAAGACAGCAAGAAAGTCGTGGCCATCTGCACCAAGTACGCGCAGAAGGGGATGTTGAATATTTTCATCGCCGTATTTTTTGCCACGCTGGCTTTCGCCTTCGTCGAGCCGTTTTTCTTTATCGGTTATCTGATTTCCATCGCTATCTTCGGGCTGTACCAGGCCATCTTCATGGCCAACGCCGGCGGCGCGTGGGACAACGCGAAAAAAATAGTCGAAGTCGAGCTTAAGCAAAAGGGCACGCCTCTGCACGACGCGATGGTCATAGGCGACACGGTGGGCGACCCGTTTAAGGACACATCTTCCGTGGCTCTCAACCCGGTAATCAAGTTCACCACTTTGTTCGGCCTGCTGGCTGTACAGCTTGCGGTGAAGCTCACCGCGGATACCGGTGGCGGGTTGACGCACATACTGGCCGGGGCGTTTTACCTGGTGTCCGCTTACTTCGTCTACCGCTCGTTCTATGGAATGAGCATACGCAACACCAAGGCGTGAGGCTGACGCGCCTGCCGCGGAGGGGCCATGCCAATCCTACCGATCGACCCTGTTTGCGGGATGAAAGTGAACCCCGAATCGGCGGCCGATCGGGTGGAATACGGTGGGCAGACCTTCTTCTTCTGCTCGGCGGGATGCGGTAGAAAATTTCGCGCTGACCCTGAGAAATACATCGCGAAAGCAACTGCCTTGGAACCTTCCGGCACCGCGCAATTGCTAACCGTTCAAAGCTCACCCGTACAGAACCCAACCGTAACAACCCCTGTGGTTCTCAAAACGCAGCGTTCCGCCGCGGGCCAGGACGATTACACCTGCCCTATGCATCCAGAGGTGCGTCAATCGAAGCCGGGGGCTTGCCCCAAGTGCGGCATGGCGCTGGAACGGATTCACGCCGCCACGCCGGTGCAGAGCGTTGAATATACCTGCCCCATGCATCCTCAGATCGTGCGGCAGGCGCCGGGATCGTGCCCCATCTGCGGCATGGCGCTCGAACCGCGCACGATCACCATCGACGAAGGGGAAAATCCAGAGCTTACGGATATGCGCCGCCGCTTCTGGGTCAGCGCGGCGATAAGCGCGCCGTTGGTGCTGCTGGCCATGAGCGAGCATCTTCCCGGCTGGTCCGTTCATACGCTGATGTCTCCGCGCGCCTGGAGTTGGCTGCAGCTGGCTATGGCAACACCCGTGGTGCTGTGGGGCGGCTGGCCGTTTTTCGCTCGCGCATGGGAATCCATTGTGCGGCGCAGCCTGAATATGTTCACGCTGATCGGTTTGGGCGTCCTGGTCTCTTATGTTTACAGCGTGGTGGCTACGCTTTCTCCGCAAATATTTCCGGACTCCTTCCGCGGCATGGGTGGGGAAGTGGACGTCTATTACGAGGCTGCGGCGGCCATCGTAACGCTGGTGTTATTGGGCCAGGTGATCGAGCTCAAAGCCAGGGGCCGGACCGGTGCCGCCATTAAGGCGCTGCTGGGCCTGGCTCCTAAGACCGCGCGGTTGGTGCGCGAGGATGGCACCGAGGGCGACGTGCCGCTTGAGCAGGTGCAGCGCGGCGATCGCGTGCGCGTACGCCCTGGCGAAAAGATTCCTGTGGATGGAGTAGTGCTGGAAGGCGCGAGCAGCGTGGACGAGTCGATGATTTCAGGCGAGCCGATCCCGGTGGAAAAGCAGTCCGGCGCCCGTGTCACGGGAGCTACGATAAACGGAACCGGGTCATTGGTGATACGCGCCGAGCGCGTGGGAGCAGAATCGCTGCTGGCGCAGATCGTGCGCATGACCAGCGAGGCGCAACGCAGTCGCGCGCCGATTCAGAAGCTGGCCGACGTTGTCGCAGGGTATTTTGTTCCTGTAGTGGTGGGAATTTCAGTGCTCACCTTTGTGGTGTGGGCGGTTTGGGGACCAACGCCGCGCATGGCCCATGGCATCGTCAACGCCGTGGCAGTGCTGATTATTGCCTGTCCCTGCGCGCTGGGGTTGGCGACGCCCATGTCCATCATGGTAGCCATCGGGAAGGGCGCATCGCTCGGCGTGCTTTTCAAGAATGCGGAAGCCATCGAGTTGATGCGAGAGGTTGACACGTTGGTGGTGGATAAGACTGGAACGCTTACCGAGGGAAAACCGAAACTGGTTGCGGTCAAGGCTGCGGATGGATTCGACGAGAACAAAGTAATCCATCTTGCCGCCAGTCTGGAGCGTGGAAGCGAGCATCCATTAGCCGCGGCGATCATTGCGGGCGCCGAAGCAAAGGCCATCGCGCTTAGTTCGGCGGAAGCGTTTGAATCACTGACCGGGCGTGGTGTGCGCGGCCGCGTGGATGGACACGACGTGGCGCTGGCCAATGACAAACTGCTGGAGGAACTCGGTGTGCACCCCGGCGCGCTGTCGGCAGATGCGGAAATCATGCGGACCGACGGCCAGACCGCGATGTTCGTGGTCGTCGATGGAATGGTGGCGGGGTTGATTGGTGTGGCGGATCCGATCAAAGCCACTTCGGTGGAGGCGATTCGCCAGCTGCACGCCGAAGGTGTGCGCATCGTGATGCTTACCGGCGACAGCAAGACCACTGCCGCTGCAGTGGCTGCAAAACTGCAAATCGACGAAGTGATCGCGGAAGTCCTGCCGCAGGACAAAGCCGCGGTCATCAAGAAACTTCAGAGCGAAGGGCGAATTGTGGCCATGGCGGGAGACGGAATCAACGATGCGCCGGCACTGGCGCTGGCGCAGGTAGGTATCGCCATGGGGACGGGTACAGACATCGCCATGGAAAGCGCGGGTGTCACGCTGGTCAAAGGAGACCTGCGCGGGATCGTGCGCGCGAGACACCTAAGCCGCGCGACGATGAGCAACATCAAGCAGAACCTCTTCTTTGCTTTCGCCTATAACAGCATCGGCGTGCCTGTAGCGGCGGGAGTGCTCTATCCGTGGTTTGGATTGCTGTTGAGCCCGATTATTGCTGCCGCAGCAATGAGCTTCAGCTCGGTATCGGTGATTACGAACGCGCTGCGGCTGCGCGCGGTTCGTCTTTAGCTCCGCGCCGACGGAAACTGGCAGCGTAAGAAAAACCCTTCAATACTTACGCGCGCACGAGCCCCAACGCTTTGTGAGGGTCGTAAGTGAAGCCCGGGAAAACATATTTGAGCTGGTTGTTGCCGAGATGGATCTGCACCAACTCGCCGAGGACCTGGCGGAAGTCGGTGGTAACGTTAAGGTCGCGTCCTTCGTAAAGATGTTCGCGCTCTAGCCCGGGCCATTTGCCATACACCTTTCCGCCGAGCACGTCGCCACCCAGCACAAACATGCAGTTGGCGTGGCCATGATCGGTGCCGCGATTTCCGTTTTCCGCCGCAGTGCGCCCGAACTCAGACATGGTGACCAGGGTGACGTCGCGCATGGTTTCGCCCAAGTCCTTATGGAAAGCAGCAAGGCTGTCGCCAAACTCGCGCAGCAGATTCGAGAGCTGCCCCTGCACGCTGCCTTCATTGACGTGATGGTCCCAGCCGCCTAAATCGAGGAAGGCCACTTCAAGACCAATATTGCCTTTGATCATCTGCGCGATCTGTTGGAGGCTTTGCGCAAAGCGCCCCTTGGGATATTGCGCGCCGTTCGCAGGCTGATAATTTTGTTGGCGGATTTTCTTCAACATATCAATGGCTTCAAATGTTTCCTGGCCGGTCCCGCGCAAGGCGTGGTCGACGGTCTGCGCATAGAGCGCTTCAAATCCGCCGGACATGGCGCCGGAGATCTGGCCGGGAGCCATCACCTGGAACTGGCGAATGTCCGGGATAGCCAGCGCGGGCGCGGCTCCTTGCAACATTCGCGGCATCTGCTGGCCCATGGCGATCGCGCGGAAGGGACTCGACTGCTCCTCTTTTTGCTGCTGCAGATAGCGGTTGAGCCAGCCGTCTTCTGTGGACTTCACGCCGGGCGTGCCGGATTCCATGTAGTCTTGGGCGTCGAAGTGCGAGCGCGTGTTGTCGGGAGAACCGACGGCCTGAACGATGGCCAGTTGACGATCGTGGAAAAGCGGTTGGAGCGCCTGCAAGCTTGGGTGCAGACCGAAAAAACCGTCGAGATCCAAAGCCGAAAGCTCTCCCGTGCGCGAGGGCTGCGGGATAGCAATCGAGGGCCGCATGCGGTAGTACGCCGGCTCGCCGAAGGGTACCACCACATTCAAGCCATCCATCGCGCCGCGCTGAAAGAGCGCGACAAGAATTTTTTTGTTAGGCGTGGCCGTAGCTTCCACCGTGCGCGCCAGGAATGAGGGCATCGCGCCGAAGCCCAACATGGCGACTCCTCCGCCCTTCAGAAACACCCGCCGTGAGATCGTCATGGTATTGCTCCTTCCCTGCCCTGGTGCTGTTGTTTCATTTGATCGCCTCGAATTGCAAAAGGCAGATCTTCTACCGCCGCTGAAATTCCGGCGACCCCAGCACCAGGCCGGTGATCATTCCCGCGTCCACGTTTTTCACCGGGTCGTCGAACATCGCTTGCAGCACCTGGGGATCGTTAAGCTGCTTCTGCAGCACGGCGCGCGTCTCCGCGGAAACTTGCCCGCCCAGCAGCACCTCCACGGCGTGGGTGAGCACGGCGTCGGGATCGGTGCCGGAGTTCTGGCCGAGTAACGCAGACACGTCCAATTGGGCGCCGTTCATTTTTCCCGTGGCCAGGACGATTCCAAAATTGAGGCGGTTGAGCAACGCGCCAGAATTTACCCAAGCCTCCGCTTTGTCAGAATAGCCCGTGGGCGGCTGGCAGGCGTAGAGTGGCTCGCCAATGCGCGCGGACCACATCACCAGAGCCCTGGGACGCTCCACATTAGCGCCGGTGGTGCGAAGAGCGCTGGCCACCAGTTCGAACGGCGTCTTGATCTTGGCCCGGTAAGTCTCACGCGACCAGAATTCCGGGGAGTAAATCATGGTCTTCATCACTTCACGAATGTTTCCGTCGGAATCGGCGAACGTTCGAGCCATGCGCTCGACCAGCGCCACGGGCGGCGTGTCCGAGACGAACTTCCTGGCCAGTTTTGTGGAAATAAAATGCGCCGTGCTGGGCTGAGTTACCAGCAGATCGAGCAACTCCTCCCCATCTTTCATTCCGCCGGCATGAATCGTGTGACCCAGGACACGCTTGGGCTCCGCGCCGTGAATTTTTTCGTCAAAGTGGAACTCTGGATCTTTTCGCGGCGCACTCATGGTCCAGCCGGTAAGCGCCATGGCCGCTTGGGTGACATCGTTCTGCGTGTAACCGCCGTCCACTCCCAGGGTGTGCAGCTCCATTAATTCGCGGCCGTAGTTTTCATTGAGGCCGCGCGGCTGCTTGGCCTGCCCTTGCGGAGGCTGGCCAGGCTGCGGGCGGTTCTGCGGCCGCGGAAAATTCGGACGGTTGGCATTCGGCCGGCTCATGATCATGATTCGCGAATCGCCGCCAAACAGCCGGTTGAAGCGCTGCCGCCGCTGTTCGATTTCTTTGGCGTGCTGCGCATAGGCCTTGGGGTCGGCGCTCAGCCAGTTATCGAGGTAGAAGAGCATGGCGGGGCTTTTGGCCGTAGCGTAGAGAAGATCGCGGAATTTCCCGAGCGTGTGCGGCCGGATGACCTCGCGTTCATAGTCCGGCAACATCCACTTCACCGGGCCCTTGGCGGCAAAGACGTTGAAGTGGTTGAACCAGAAGTCGGTCATTACCTCTTGAAGTTGCCGCTCGCTGTAGATGGCTCGCAGTATTTTCGCTTCAGAGAGTTCCAGCACCACCTCGCGAGGGGCTTTGCTCTTATCCGCTTCGGCGTCCATGCCGCGCTTGTATTCTTCCAGTGTGATCCCGGCGCGCTTGGCCGCTTGCTGCGGATTGGGGTAACGATCGACGAGCTCCGCGGTGGAAAGCTTCAGCGCGGGGTAATCCTCGAGGCGCGTGTCGAGAGTCCGGTCGTCCAACGAATCGGGATGAAGCTGAGCATCGATCCACTTTTCGAGCCCCAGTTTTTTGATGCGCTCCACGTCACCCGGACGAGGACCGAAGGCCAGCCGATTGAGGGCGTGGAGCGTAGCTTCGTCTTCGGAGAGCTCGGTGATGGGCAGCTTTCCGCGGAAGGCTTTACTGAGCTGCGCCGCCTTCTTGTCCTTTTTCTTCTCCTTGTTGTGCTGCTGAGCTCCGATCGCGTCGAGCGACGGCGCAACGAACAGACAGGCGGCCAGGAACACCCCGGCGAGAAATCCCGTCCAAGCATAATCATTTTGCCGGTGGCGCCGGCGGCGTGCTGGCATCGAGCAATGCTCCTGCCGCCCAGGGTCGGGGCCCTGACTGAAACTTTGCGGCTTTTGGGTGACTAGGCTTTACGTTACCTCTGATAGAAACCCGCGGGCCAATGAAAAGTTGTGGTGTATTAACTATTCGGAACTGGACCAGCGGCTGGATTGGCGAAGATGGCTAACTGCCTGAGGTAGGTTGCTAAATGGGGAGGCGCGGAACGGGGATATGAATTTGCGATAAATCAGATTTTACGCGTGGCTTTACGACTCGTGCTTGGTCTGAATCTTTTTTGCCTGACCACTGAGGTTTATAACCAGCACCGAGTTCTGACCGGTCAGCAGGCGGATTTTTTTGGCCAGGGCTCTCACGGGAGCTGCTTTGGCATCTACAATCTCTATAACTATGGAATCCTCGGCCTTGCCCCGGTAGTATCCAACCGTTTCATGGACGGTGAAACTCTCAAACTGTTTCGCGACCATTCGTATAACCGCGTTTCTGTCGACGTCTTCCGTATAGATCCGATAGACTTTGTCCACGCTTTATTTCCCTGTACTGCGATACTGAAAATGCTGTCCTATACCTTCGCGACTATGGGGCCGCTGCCGAGTCATCATCAGCTATTGAAGGATGACCAATGATTTGACTAGCCCTTCTTCCGTGGAACTTTCGCGCCTTTTTTACGCGCTTCCGAGAGTCCGATGGCGATAGCCTGCTTTCTGCTGGTCACTTTCCCGCCCTTTCCGCCTTTTCCGGAACGGAGCGTGCCCTTCTTTTCACGGTGCATCGCGCTCTTGACGCTTTTTCCAGCCGCCTTCCCGTATTTGGCCATTTGTCCGTCCTAGAAAGAAACTGCTTTTAAGTTTCCTGCAGTTCCTTCACGGGAATCGTATTGGCCTGGCTTCGCGAAATGGATACAGTGAAAACTGTAGATCGGAGATGTAATCCGGGTATGCAGATCGCCTGTCCGGGTTTCAAGCCACTACAGGTGTCGCTCTGGCATCCGGCGCCAGTCTTCGTGTCAAGGATTCAACGAGGATCTGCACTTGAATTCTGGATGCGGTTTTCTAGGCCGGGAGCTTCTGGCGCTTTTTGTAACGATCGATGTCGGGGCGCGATTTATTGACACGCTTGATCATGTCGCTGATGGTGAACTGGTTTCCAGCCTTCAGACGATCCAACTCTTTCCAATCGAGAGGAGCGGCCACTGGCGCTCCGGGGCGGGCGCGCACCGAAAAATCGGCGATGGCAGTGGCCGTGTAATCGTTGCGGAAGAAATCGATGAAGATTTTACCGGTACGCTTGGCCTTGCTCATGGTGGCGATATAGGCTTCGGGCACCGCCGCAACCATTTCGTCGGCTAATGCTCGACCGAATGCTTTAACTTCCGCCCATTTATTTTTTTCCGCTAGCGGCACCGTAACATGCAGCCCTTTGCCGCCGGTACACTTCAGAAACGATTCCAAGCCACGGTCTTTCAGGCGGCGCCGCAGATCGCGAGCGCCCAGCTTCACGGCCTCGAAAGGTACATCGGGGGCGGGATCGAGATCGAATATCAACCGATCGGGATAATCGATCTTGCTGGCACGGGCGCCCCAGGGATGAAGCTCGATGGCGCCCATCTGCACCACCTCCAGCAGCCCCTTTTCATCGTCGATGTAAAGATATTCGTAGGTTTTTCCTTCATGTTTAAATTGAAACGGCCGCACATCGGGACCGAGGCCGCGGCCCGGATTGCGTTGATAAAAGCAGTCCTTATTGATTCCGCTCGGGCAGCGTAACAAACTGAGCGGATGCTCCGTAATCGCCTTTAAAAGAAAAGGCGCCACAGTGGCGTAATATTTTGCCAGCTGGCCTTTGGTGATGTGGCCAATCTCGGAAATCACACGCTCCGGATGTGTGATGGTAATTCCGGATAGTACCAGGGCTTCTTTCTTCTGATTTGTCGGAGTACGAGGCATCCCGGTCGCGCCTGGTTTAAATCGAGGTTACTTCGGCTGGGGAACGATCCGAAGATAGGGCTTGGGAGCTTTCCAACCGCCCGGGTATTTCTGTTTCGCTTCTTCCTCCGGCACTGAGGGCAGGATGATGACGTCATCGCCCGGCTTCCAGTTCACCGGCGTGGCCACCTTGTGCTGAGCGGTGAGCTGCATGGAATCGACGACGCGCAGCACTTCGTCAAAATTCCGGCCGGTGCTCATGGGATAACTGAGCATCAGCTTGATTTTTTTATCCGGGCCGATGACGAATACGGTGCGCACGGTGGCATTCGTTGCTGCGGTGCGGCCTTCGGAAGTGCTGCCGGCGTCGGCGGGCAACATGTCATAAAGCTTGGCAACTTTTAGCTCGGTGTCGCCGATCATGGGGTAGTTCACTTTGTGGCCCTGGGTCTCTTCGATGTCGCTCGCCCACTTTCCGTGGCTGCTGACGGGATCCACGCTCAACCCGATCACCTTGCAGTTACGTTTGGCGAACGCGGGTTGCAGGCCGGCCATATAGCCCAGTTCGGTGGTGCACACCGGCGTAAAGTCTTTGGGATGGGAAAAAAGGATTCCCCAGCTGTCACCCAGCCACTGGTGGAAATTAATCGTGCCTTGCGTTGTTTCGGCTGTGAAATCCGGGGCCTGGTCATTGATGCGTAAAGACATGTCACGCTCCTGGAAACCTTTTTCCGAATGTCCGATGGTAAATCCTACCCTTGGTTATCTTAAGCTATTCCTCGTTCTTTATGTGAACACCCGCTCGACGCTCACTGCATCGGCAAGGAAGCCATGTCAATCACAAAGCGGTACTTCACATCGTTTTTTAGAACGCGCTCGTAGGCTTCATTTATCTTTTGTATAGGGATGATTTCGATCTCGGAAGTAATCCCGTGTTCGGCGCAATAGTCGAGCATTTCCTGAGTCTCGGCGATGCCTCCGATGGTAGAGCCGGCCAGCGAACGGCGCTTGGCTATGAGCGAACCGGCAGGAATGGCGGCTGGCTTCTCTGGAATCCCCACCAGCGTCATCGTGGCGTCTCGCTTCAGCAGGCTGAGGTACGCATTAAGATCGTGGTCGGCAGACACAGTATCGAGAATGAAGTCGAAGGTATTGATGTGTCTATCCATGTCAGCGGTGTCGGTGGAAAGAACAACTTCATCGGCGCCCAAACGCAGCGCGTCTTCTTTTTTACCAGGCGAGGTGGTGAATTGCACCACATGGGCTCCAAATGCCCGCCCGAACTTGAGCGCCATATGTCCCAAGCCGCCCAAGCCGACGACGCCAAACTTTTTGCCCTTCTGAACTTTCCAATGCCGCATGGGGGAATAGGTGGTAATGCCTGCGCAGAGCAAGGGAGACGCGGCAGCAAGCGGTAGCTTGGGAGAAATCTTCAGCACAAACGCCTGGTCGACGACAATGTTATTCGAGTAGCCGCCGAAAGCCGGTGCACCGTTATTGTCGAGACAGTTGTAGGTAAAGACGGTGTGGGTTTCGCAGAACTGTTCCTCGTTGTGTTTGCAGCTTGGGCAGACACGGCAGGAATCCACCATGCAGCCGACGGCGGCGAGATCGCCGGGCTTGAAGTTCTTTACCGCGTTTCCAACGTGGACGACGCGCCCCACGATTTCATGCCCTGGCACCATGGGAAAAATGGCTCCGCCCCACTCGTCGCGCGTCTGGTGGATATCGCTGTGACATACGCCGCAATACTGGATGTCGATGACCACGTCGCCCGGGCCGGGATCCCGCCGCTGAAACTTGAAAGGCGCAAGCGGCGCTTTCGCCTTCGCTGCTGCATAACCCCATGATCGCGTCATTGAACTTGTCTCCAGCATCGCCAACGCTTTATAGATGCCGTACGGCGCCCTGTCGTTGCGGCAAAGAGAAGGCCGGCATGGTGACTGCTCCAGACGCTAGCGCGACGCGGATGCGCTACAAAACGCCCCACAATACTGCTATGTTATCGTCGCCATGATGCGCAGCCTAATCTTCTGGGTCTCGAGCAAGAAGGCGGTCACATCGACCATTGCCCGAAATGGGATGCGTTCCGGATTTGCCAGGCGGTTTGTCGCCGGCGAAACGCTGGAAGAGGCGCTGGCGGCCAGCGCCGAATTGGGCCGTGCCTCGCGGCGCGTAAGCCTGAATTATCTGGGAGAAAATGTCTCGTCGCCCGAAGAGGCGCGAACCGTGCGCGATAACTACATCGAGATGTTGCGCGGGCTCGATTGCCGGTCGATTGACGGCAATATCTCCATCAAACTTACGCAGCTCGGACTGGACTTCGACCGCACACTCTGCCGCGACCTGACCATGGAGATTGCCGCGACCGCCCAAACACTGTGTAGAGACATCGAAGTGGATATGGAGGCCTCTGCTTACATCGACGCTACACTCGATATTTTTGAAGCGGTGCGAAAGCAACACCAAAATGTCGGCTTGGCTGTGCAGGCGTATCTTTATCGCACGGAAAAAGATATCGAGCGTCTGGCGCCACTCCGTCCAAAACTGAGGCTGGTGAAAGGAGCCTATCGCGAACCAGCCAGCATTGCCTGGCAGAAAAAAAGCGAAGTCGATGCGAACTACCGGCGCCTTGTCGACCTGCTGTTCGACGGCCGATTTTATCCGGCGATTGCCACGCACGACCCGGCCATGCAAGAACACGCCCTGACGCGCTTGCGCGAACGAGGCGTGGCTGCGTCGGCATACGAATTCCAGATGATTTACGGGATTCGAAGGGATTTGCAGGAGTCCATCCGCCAGGCAGGACACGCGTTGCGGATCTATGTTCCGTTCGGCAGCGACTGGTGTCCGTACTTTATGCGGCGGCTCTCGGAGCGGCCGGCCAACTGCATTTTTGTGTTACGCAGCTTGATCGCCGAAGCGTTCCGCCCCACCCGCAAGGCGTAAGCGGGAGCTTACGACTTGGGTTCGCCCAGCACTTCACTCAGGTGGGAAAGCAATTGTGTGCGCGGGGGCATGAACTCAACTCCCATGCCATCCGTCTCTTTGCTGCGCACCACGCAGACCGCCTCGATCCATTCGCCGCCCTTGCGGATTCGCAAACCGAGCGGATGGCCTACGGGATACAGATTGGATGTGCGGATGAACGCGCCGCCCAGACCGACTACAGAAATCTGCCCGTGCAGCTCGGCGCCGACGCCCTCGCACTCGAGCCACTGCGAACCCGGGAGCTGTTTGCGAGGGTAACGCCGTTCCTCGATCTCAAGGCTTCCGGCGCCCCTGGGACCCGGGCTTAGTTTCCCTCTGGATTTATTCCTGCGCGGCGGCGTCACCAGCATCATCCTTATACGAAAACAAAGAATAGCACTACTTGGACTTAAGGCGCGGATCTACTATTCAGAGCCAACCGCTGTCACTGGTTTTACGGGCTTTACCGGGGCGTCTGGAACCGCGGAGAGCGCCTTCCCCGTACGCGATGCCAGGCGCTCGGCATTGAAAGCTGCGCCCAACAGCACAACCACGGCGCTGATCTGCATCCAGATCAGCAACCCCATCACCGCTGCCAGCCCGCCGTAGACCGGGCTATAAGGCATCAAGCGCATGTACGATCCGAAACAAAGATTCGCGACCCACCACAATGCCGCGGCTACCAGCGCCCCGGGAAAACAGAATCTCCATTTCTCGACACTTGGTTGTCCTGCGCGATAGAGCAGTGCCAAAATAATAAAAACCAGAAAAAATGCCACGCCCACCGCGGACCAAAACCAGAAAATCTGCAACAGGCGACTCAACCCGAATCGCCAGGTGATCCATTTGCGCAAAAAGTCGGCGAACACGGTTAACAGAACGGCAGCCAGCGTGGGGACGACCGCCAAACACAGCAGCAACAGGGAGTTCAGCTGCTGTCGCCAATACGAAGGGGGCGCGCTTCCGTGCTCCATGAAACGGAAACTTTCCACCAGCGCCGACATGCATTGTGTTCCCGCCACCAGCGTCCCAATAAATCCCAGGAACACCCATTTCATGGGGTGGGTGTCATAGCCGCGAAGATTCTGGAAGAGCATCTGTTCGGTACCGGGAGGCAGGAACCATCGCTCGCTCAACATTTCAAGCAGCGCGATGCTCCCCAGACGGGAATGCGCGAGCAGGCTTACCAGGAACAGCAGAAGAGGAAAAAACGTCAGAAACATATTGAAAGCCAGCGCCTGCGCATAGAGCGCGGCAGCGGGATAGACGCGGTGGAATGCTTTTCGGAAATCGCGCCAGTAAGAACGCATGAGCGGTTCCATTATACAGAGGCGATGAGCGCGCGCCAGTTGGCGAGCGCTGGCGGAAGTAGACTGAGCGCGAGCTTACATGGGAGCAACTACGGGGAGGCTTGTCGCGACGCTTCGCGCGGAGTACACTGCCCTCCTGTTCGGCAGCACGGAAAACTTTTCCACCAGGATAAAAATCATGACTACACCGGTGGTGACACCGCTCAATGCCAGCGAAGAAGTGCTGCGCAAACATAAGGAATATCTCTGGCCCAGCGTGACCAACTATTACTCGAAGCCGCTGGTGGCCGATCACGGTGCGATGCAATACCTGTGGGACCTGGAGGGACGGCGCTACCTCGATTTCTTCGGCGGCATCCTCACCGTATCGGTGGGCCATGCCAACCCGAAAGTTGCCGGCAAGGTGCAGGAACAGGTAGGCAAACTCCAACACACTTCCACGCTGTATCCCAATGAAGCGATCGTCGCGCTGGCGGAAAAGCTGGCGCACATTACCCCCGGCAAATTGCAGAAGAGTTTTTTTACGAATTCCGGCACGGAGGCCAATGAGGCGGCGATTCTGCTGGCGCGCATGGCCACCGGCAGCTACGACATCGTGGCCTTGCGCCACGCCTACGCCGGTGGCTCACAGCTGGCCAAGAGCGTTACCGCGCAAGCGCCATGGCGCAAAGGCGGAGTCATCAGCTTTGGCGTTACGCACGCCATCAATCCGTATTGTTACCGCTGCCCGCTGGGGCTTAGCTACCCGAGCTGCGAAGTGGCCTGCGCCAACGACGTGAAAAATCTGATCGAGACTGCCACCAATGGGGCGCCGGCGGCGTTTATGGCCGAGCCCATTCAAGGCGTGGGTGGCTTCATCACGCCGCCCAAAGAATATTTTAAAATCGTTTTCAAAATTGTGAAAGAGTTCGGCGCGCTGTTTATTGCCGACGAAGTGCAGACCGGGTTCGGCCGCACCGGGAAAAAGTGGTTCGGCATCGAGCAGTGGGAGGTGACGCCCGATATCATGACTTGCGCGAAGGGAATGGCAAACGGCGCTCCCGTCGGCGCGACGATCACCACCAGCGAACTGGCCAATTCCTTCCAGGGGCTGAATATTTCGACGTTTGGCGGTAATCCCGTGACTTCGGTGGCGGCGCGCGCGACCATTCAAGTGATCGAGGAAGAGCACCTGCTCGAAAATGCGCACGTGGTGGGAACTTACTTCCGGCAGAAACTCGAAGCGCTGAAAGAAAAATATCCGTTAATCGGCGACGTTCGCGGCATGGGGTTGATGCAGGCGCTGGAGCTTGTGAAGGACCGCACCACCAAGGAACCCGCACCGCAGCAGACTACGCAGATGCTGGAGCGAACCCGGGAAAACGGCCTGCTGATCGGGAAAGGCGGCCTGTACAACAATGTGCTTCGTCTCTCTCCCATGCTGAATATCACCAAGCCGGATGTGGATGAGGCTGTGCGCCTGCTCGACAAATCGTTTTCTGAAGTCTCCGTCTGAAGCCGGAATCATGAATCCGAAGAAGATTGAAGGTGTAGGCGATTCAAAACAGGCATAATCATTCTTATGGTTCTGCGCAAAACTATTAACCGTGCCTGCTCGTCGGTCGCGCTGTTATTGGCCATGCAATTCATGGCCATGCCCTCGCGCGCCGCCGACAAGTCAGTCTGGAAGCCCATCGAGTACGCACTGCTGAAAATCGATGAGAAGCCGGTGAAATTGTGGACTGCGTACCGCACCGAAAAAGATAAGAGCGTGAAACGGCTTTTGCTGCAACTGGGATCGCGTTATCTGCTTATCGATACCGAAGACCGCGAAGTGCGCGAATTCCGCCCGGAAAGTTTTGATCGGCACGGCAAGGACCTGAAAGCTGGACGCAGCGAGCAGACGGCGAAGGTGTTGACTACCAGCGAATGGCTGCTGCGCGAAGCCGGCATGGTACGAATCATCCACGTGCGCCTGGTGGATGAGGGACGCGTGATTGAAATTCAACTGCCCAGCTTGCCGGATTTGCGCTACTAGTCGAAGCGCTGGGGCCATTCCGGATCCCCTGAGGCGGGCGGCGGATAATCCCGGCATCCAGTAGGAAGCTGACCTGCACCTGCTTCGTGAACACCACCAGCTTGCAGTCCGAAAACGTCGACAACCGCGTAATTCATTCCCAGCGCGATCGGCTTCCTTTGGGAGACAAACGGGCTACGCGCAACCTGGGTCCTGGATTTCAAATCGCATTTTCAATGTCGCAGGACTGAATAGATCCAGGGTATGCCGACAAGTCCCGGCTGAACGAGGATTTCGACGGAATCGCCGTTGCGAAAGCGGGCGAAGTCATCTTCATCGACTGGGACGCGCTCGATGCGCTGCCCGGGCCGCCAGGAGGTGACCATCAGACGGCGTGTATGGAGAACGCCGGGCATGGCAAATTTGCTCACCACGCGCGTGACTTCACGGTACGGCGGTGAGGTGTCAAAACGGCCGTTAAGCACCAGGAGAAGCGACAGCAGCCACGGAACCGGCAGCAACCCGCGGAAAATGCGCCGCAGCGCTTCGAGAGGCTCCGCTTGGCGCGCCCGGCGATCGAGCACGACGGCCAGCACCAGCTCAACCGCGGCGACGACGCCCAGAAAAATCATCATGCCGTCGGCGTCGAGTGGAGGGTAATAGTGCATCGCGGGAAGAAAGGCCAGCGCGCCCAGCAGAAAGATCGCCGTGCTATAGAGCAGGCGGCGCCGAAAAATGAACTCAGAGAGCGCGGCAGTGGACGCGCAATTGTCGCAAGGCTCGCTTGGGTTTTGAGCGCCGCAGTTTAGGCAGTAACCAGTCATGTCAGTCGTGGGCGATCTAGCCTTGCATGGGGCGGGTATTGCCGCCGGCATCCATCCGCCCTGGTTTAAGGATACCGCACAGACCGTGACCAAGTCTCGGACGACTATTATTACAGACACCTCCACGCAGCCAAAAGTTCCCGCCGCGGCGGGCCAGTCGATACAAAGCCGGGTTGAAAATCTGGCAGCGATACCGAGAAAATGACCGTGGTAGCTTGCGGGACACAAAAAGAAAGGCTGCGGAGAGGAATTCTCGCCGCAGCCTTGAGGCCAGACCTTCAATCGTGCAACCGCTAAAACGTTACCTTGATCCCGTACTCAATCTGGCGCGGCGCTCCGAGAGAGAACACGCCGGATCCCAAGCCAACGCGATTTGTCCGTGAAGCCACCGTCGTGCTGTTCACCGCCGTTCCGTTGTCCACCGCCGCGCAGGTCAGGGTGGCGACAGGACAGCCCTGGAGAATGCCGTTCGGAGGCTGGCTGGGCGAGTCGTAGTTGAAATGATTGAACAGATTGAAGAACGCGATCTGTGGCTCGACCTGGAGAGACTCGGAGAGCCGTTTCCACCACCGGTTCGGCCGAATCACCCAGCCAAGCCTCATATCCACGGTGAAGAGGCCGGTGGTGTGAACTGCGCCCGGTACCACCGGCTGGATGGTGGGCACCACGCCGCCGAGCGACACGAGCTGCGCGGGAGTAAATATTCCATTCGAAACCAGCACCTGACCCGCGGGGGTGAACGTGCCGGCCACGCTGGTGTTGTAGGAGCTGATCAGTTTGTTGAGCCCGTTTAGATCCACGCCGTGGTTGAACGAGCCAATGTTGGTACCCGGCAACAAATCTCCTGCGCCGCCGCGCGTGCTTCCGAGATAGGCTCCGTCGCCGGTCAGGTCGCTGGTGAAGATGCCGGCGGTGGTGCCGCCGAATGGAGAGCCGGGAATTTGCAGAGTAACCGGAAGCGCAGTGGTGTAGTGGGAGATCAGGCTGATCCGCGTCCACCAAGGGAGATCGAACACGCCACCCGCGGAAAGCTGATGGGTGCGGTCGAGGCCGTTGGGACCGATGAACTTGCCCGAGGCCGCGTAATCTGGCGCGCTACTAATAAAATCGGAGTCACGCACTTGGCTGACGTAACGGGAATAGGAGTAGGAGATGATGAAGTTGGCGTGATGGATTTCCTGCACTAATTCTTTCACCTGTGACTGCAGAGAAACTTGCAGACCGTTGTAAACCGCGCGGCCGACGGGGAAGGCCATCTGGTTCTGGCCGACATTGGGATTAATTCCCGGAAAGGCGCAGGTGGGACAGGGGCCGCCCGATGCGAAAGAATTCCCGGAATCGAGGCCGCGCGAAGCAAAATCCGCGAGGTTCAAGCCACGACCCATGATTTGCGTGGTGGACATTGGAACGCCGGGACAGTTCGCGATCCCTGCACTTATCGTGGTCACCCCGCAATCCGCCAACGTTGTAGCGACGGCCGCCTGCGCATTTCCGAGGTTAAAGAAGCGCGCATCGCCGACGTGGTTCGTATCCCTGGTTAGCAGGTAGTGCAGATTGACGTTACGGACGTAGTCCACTTTCAGCACCGTGCCAGGGAATAACTGGCGCTCGATGCCGGCATTCGCCTGGAAAGAATACGGGCTCACGTAGCCGGGATAAAGCAGATTGTTGCCGGTGCTGTTCGATCCATCCGCGAGAGTGTTGCCGATAAAGCTCGAATTGCTCTGAGCTCCCGCTGCCAGCGTAGCAGCTACAAATGTATTCTGCAGGTCGATGACGTCGTTAATTACGGAGCCGATCGGCTGCGTACAGACTTTAGTAGCGATGTCCTTTCCGTTAATCGTGGGAAGCGGTGAGGAAGTTCCGGGCAGGGTGGGCCCACTTGGACACAGAAAGGCCAAGGTGTTGAACAAGCCTTTCTGAAGACGGACGGGCCGGTCGAAGAGCACGTTGTTGAAGATCGCATTTTCATAGTAGATGCCCGCGCCGGCGCGGATTACGGTCTTGCCGGATTTCCATGGGTCCCAGGCGATGCCGATGTTTCCTCCGTAATTGTGATTCGGCTGGTTGGTGCGGCCACCCAAACCGGAGCCGAACTGGTCAATCAGATTCCCGGTGCAGCCAGGAGGCGGCGTTGCAGCAGCGGAACACGGGATTGGGGCCAGGTCGTTGTTGGTGCGCCCAGTGTCTCGAACGTATCGGACACCGTAGTTAAAGGTCAGGTTGGGGAGCATCTTCCAGCTATCGCCCAGATACCACTGGAGCCGGTGGTCGAGCTGTCCTCCCCCCTTCAGGCCGAATGCCGGCAACTCGGTAAAAAACCCCTGACCGTTGCCAAGGGTAATCGCGTCCACGGTGTAATTCAACGGATTGGACGCCCCGCCGGCCAGGGCCAGGCAGGTGCTGTTGCATGTGCCAAAACTGGCGGCGATCGGCTGAGTACCGATGAAAGATGCGAAACCTCCGCCCACGATGCGGTTGTAACCGAAGCCGAACCGTATGACGTGGGAGCGAATGGTCTTGCTGCCGTCATATTTAAACTGCGTGTTCTGTTGATAGGTGCCCTGCGGAGCCAGGAAGTTCGCACCCGAGCAAAACGAGTCAGCGCCTGCCGTGAGGCAGAGTTGGTCGCCGCCGATGGCGATGGCGATGCCCGGGGCGGGGTTCAGAATCTTGGACCCGACTACGGCGTCGACGATCGCATTGCGAAATTTGGTATATCCAAAACGGATGGAATGGGAGAACGAACCGGTGTTGAAGTTTGTGCCGACAACATGCACAGGCGTGTGGTCCACGTTTGCGAACGGCTGAAAGGTATTGGGAATGAACGTGCTTACGTTGCGGTTTTGCTCATAAGAGAATCGATAGAAGATATTCCAACTTGGCCGCACCTGCCAGTCCACCCGGCCCAGTAGCTCCAGGTCGCGGAACGGTGAAGTGAAGCTGCCGGAAGGGAACGAAGACTGGCCTAGCACTGTGGCCTCAAGGTCCTGACGTGTGCGCTCAGCCGTGGCGAAGAAGAAAAGCTTGTCTTTGTAAAAAGGCCCGCCGAGGCTGACCCCGTACTGGTGCCGCAGAAATGGCCCGACCTCCTCGGCCAGGCCGTCGTTGCGGTCGTAGAAGTACGCACCGCCGTGTAAGACATTCGAGCCCGCGCGAGTGGTGACGTTCACGGCGCCTGACGAGGTCAGCTCGGTGGATAGGTCGAGCGACGACTGGCTCAACTGGAATTGATCGATGGCGCTGGCGGGGATGTTCTGCGTCGTGGTGCCGACGGTCTCGTCGCTGATGTCTATGCCGTCCACTTCAATGCGAGCGGTGCGGCCGAAGCGTCCGCCGAAGGAGATGGACGAGTACCCGTTCTTGGTGGGGTCAAAATTCCCGCCGTCCTGGATTTGCACACCGGGTTCGAGCTGCGCCAGCTCCAGGAAGTTTCTACCGTTCACCGGGAAATTCTCGATCTGTTCCCGGGTCATCACGCCCTGAACCGTGGGCTGCTCCGTATTCACTTGCACGTCTTCCTGGGTGACGGTGACCACGGTGCTGCCGGCGCCCAACTCCAGCTTCAGGTTTCCGGGCGTAGCGACGCCAACTTGCACGGTGAGGGTCTCTTCCGTCGTCTTGAAGCTTGGCGCCTCCGCTCGTACGCCATAAATGCCAGGGAGCAACGCACCCGAGGAATAAGTGCCGGTGGCGGTAGTGGTGAGTCTGACGGTCTGGCCGGTGCCCTTGTTGGTAATGGTGACCGAGGCCCCGGGGACGACGGATCCGCTAGGGTCGGTGATGGTTCCCTGAATGCTGCCCGTCGAGGTAGTGGCTTGCGCGTAAGCCGGCGGCGCCACGCTCAACGTAATCGCGAAAAGGCAGGCCAGTACGGAAAAGTAAGCTAACACCAATCTGCGGGTCGCATTCATGTTATTCCCCCATTTGGTAAGACGTTGGAGAGCCCTGAAAGCAAACGAAAGCTTGAAAGTCGCCGGAGAGCACCACGGGCCAGCGGATGGGACGCGCGGCTGCGCATTTCGGAAAGAGTTCAACCAAGTACATCTACACACCCCTGAGAAACTTGATTGAGAGCGTTCTATTCTGTTCTGAATTGCCTGTCAATGTGAAATTTAGATGCGTTTATGTGAAATTTATGTAATTGCGGGCGAGAGGGAAACCAACTCCGGCACTTCGATGCGAACCTGGGTGCCAATTCCCGGGCGGCTGGTGATATGGAATTGGAATTCCTCACCGTAGAGGAGCTTGAGCCTGGCACGTACATTGGACATGCCAATGCCCTCGCCATAGACACGCGCTAGACGGGCCTCGGACATGCCGATGCCATTATCCTGCACTTCAATTACCAGGTGGCCGTTCTCGAGCACGGTGCGTATCCGAATCTCACCGCCTTCGATCTTGGGAGCCAATCCGTGTTTTATCGAATTCTCGACGATGGGCTGTAAGAGCATCGCAGGCACGAAAGCTTCAAGAGTGTTTTCCTCGATCTCCTTGAAGATAGCTAGCTTGTCCGCACCGGAGCGGGCCACTTCAATGTCCAGGTAGTCGTCCACGAAACTCAGCTCCTCGCGCAGCGGGACGAAGTTTTCCTGCGTGCGCAAAAGTCGCCGAAGTATGTTGGACAGCTTGAGGACTACGACGCGGGCCATATCCGGGTCCATGCGAATCAAAGCGGAAACGGTGTTGAGCGTGTTGAAAAGAAAGTGAGGATTGATCTGGCTGGAGAGCGCGTCCATGCGCGCTTTGAGAAGCATCTGCTGGTGCTCCTCGAGATTGGCCTCCACGCGAATGGTGTTCCAGATTTTTATGGGGATGGCCACGGACATGACCGTGCCAAAGAGGACCGGAAGCGGCGCCCAGGCAGCGTGGGCGGTGAACGTGTAAAGCCAGCGTCCGTGTACGGCAGCGCCCAGTGAGATGCGTCCAAGCTCCAGGGCCACGCAGCCGGCCAATGGCAGCATCTCCCAATGGCGGTTGCGCTCGAGGCCCTTCGCCCAGCGCACCAGCCACCGCGGAATACCCATAAAGGTGAAAGGGCCAAGATTCCAGACCGCCTCGGTATTGGGCATGGCTTGGCGGATCAAGCCTCCCAGAAGCCCCGCTGCTGTGGCCAGCGGAGTAGATAACCATTCATGGTTGAAGAATGCAGGCAAGCTGATGATGGCTCCGCCCAGGACGCCAGGAACCCGGCCGCCCAGGAGTCCCAGCACAAACGCGCCCTCCACAGTGAGATCGGCGAACTGGTAGCCCAGCAGCCGCAGCATTACCCCAACGGCCAGCGGCGGCGTGAAGTAAAGCATAAGGCGTATTTTTTCGTCGGAATCGCGCTGCTCGGTGTAAAGAACCTTACGGAATCCCTTAGACCGCGCCAACAGCGCCGCCAGCGAGCCGGCCAGGCCCATCTTGAGGAACAGCGTGAGCAGCAGCTCTTTGCCGGTAAGAACTTCCATGTGCGAGCGCGCCAAGAATTCAGCGGATGCGCGAGACGTGTACGTTAGCCCAGTCCGCGGCGCGCTGTAAAGCAGCGGGCCTGCTATAATTCATGGCAAAACACATGAGCAAGAAAAAAGCATCCCGTGGCGCGTCGCGCCCGGCAAGAAAAGCCGCGCGCAAACGCGGCCCGGCGGCGCGTGCCCTGCCAAAAATAGTGGCGCAAGCCGCCCTGCCCTCGCGCTTTGGCCGGTTCACAATTCTGGGCATCGAGGACGGCAAGGGAAAAGATGAGGCCGTTGTGCTGTTGCGCGGCAAAGTGGACGGGGCGGCGGCGCCCTTAGTGCGAATCCATTCTCAATGCCTGACCGGTGACGTGTTCTGCAGCGAGCGCTGCGACTGCCGCGGCCAGCTGGAGCTGGCGCTGGAGAAAATCGGGCGCGCCCCAAGCGGCTTGCTGCTTTACCTGCCGCAGGAAGGCCGCGGAATCGGCCTGATGAATAAGCTCAAAGCCTACCAATTGCAGGACCAGGGTCGCGATACCGTCGAGGCGAACAATGATCTGGGATTCGCCGCGGACTCACGCAACTACCAGTTTCCAGCGGCTATCCTCCGGCTGTTAGGCGTGCGCGCGGTGCGGCTGCTCTCCAATAACCCCGAAAAGGTGCGCCAACTTGAAGAGGGCGGCGTCCGAGTGATCGAGCGCGTTCCCTGCCAGCCGCCCGTGCTGGATAGTTCACGAGCGTACCTGCGTACGAAAAAAGCTAAGCTCGGCCACGTATTGTCCGGGCTGTGAGGAGATCCAACATGACGCCAGTGATCCAACAATCCGAACAATTTGCAGCATCGTCCGCCGAGCTTTTTGAGATGTACATGGACTCAAAGAAACATTCGGCGGCGACGGGTGGACTGGCCAAGCTGAGCCGCAAGGCGGGTGGCGCCTTTACGGCGTGGGGCGGACAACTCTGGGGAAAAAATCTGCTGATCGTTCCGAAGCGCATGATCGTGCAGACTTGGAGATCTTCGAACTTCAAGAAAGATGATGCGGATTCAATTCTCGTGCTCACGTTCAGCAAAGCTCCCAAAGGAAGCCGCATCGATCTCGCGCATGTTGGTGTTCCCGCGCAGGACCATGCCGGGGTAAGCAAGGGTTGGCCAAAATATTATTGGCAACCGTGGCGAGCGTATCTCGCCAAGCGCCGCAAGGCGTAGCGTGGGACAGCGGCTGGAAGCTAGTTCGACGCGGTAAGTCGGGTCTCCTTCCGCAGGTGGTTCCGCTGCAGCCGGGAAATAATCCAAGGGGCTTGACAGATGGCAACCGCGCGAGGATACTAAACCATATGGTTAAGTATTCCGAGGCCGCTCTGGATTCGACCTTCGGCGCTCTGGCCGACCCGGTCCGCCGCGCGGTGCTGGCCCGGTTGGCGCAAGGTGTGTCCAGCGTCAGCAAGCTTGCCGCGCCATTTTCCATTTCTCTGCCGGGTTTCGCCAAACATATTCGCGTGCTGGAGCGCGCCGGCCTCGTCAGCAGCGAAAAGGACGGCCGTATCCGCCGCTGCCGCCTCGACCCCCAGGCCATGAGCGAGGCCGCGGAATGGATCTCGCATTACCGTGAGTTTTGGGAGGCGCAGTTCGACGCGCTTTCCGAGCACCTGGCAGAATCAAATGCCCACAATTCCAGGAAAATTCAATTTAAACGCGCACCAAAAAAGGAGAAAAAAGTATGGCCACACCAAGTCTTGCACCCGAAACCTCTCTCCAAATCAAGCGAACGTTCGCGGCGCCGGTCCCCACGATCTTCGACGCCTGGACGAAACCAGAGCGGCTGAAGAAGTGGTTCCTGATGCCCAACCCCGGCCAGGAAAGCACAATTCATGAAGTGGACCTGCGCGTCGGAGGAAAAATTCGCGCCGAGGTGCAGAATAAAGAGGGCAAGACGCATCGCTTGCTCGCCGTCTTCAAAGAAATCGTGCCGCAGCAGAAACTGGTCTACACATGGAAGTGGGAAGAGGGTATGCCCGACGGCGGCGAGAGCCTGGTCACCATTCTGTTCCGCCAAATGGGCGAATCCAACTTTACCGAGGTTACGCTCACGCACGAACGCTTCCCCAACGCAAAGGTGCGCGATCAGCACAACATGGGTTGGAACGCCTGCTTGGACGGTCTGGAGCGGGTGATTGGAGAAACTACGGCAAAACACTGATTAAGTTGACCTGCACAAACTCAGCCGCCGCCGACGAAGTGCACCACTTCGAAGCGGTCGCCGGCGGCTACGGTGGTGGATGCCCATTTGTCGCGTTGCAGAATATCCAGATTGCGCTCGATGGCGATACGGCCGGCTGGAATAGCAAGATGGGCGAGCAGGCCAGTGACCGTGAGGCCTTCGGGGACTTCGCGATGCTCGCCATTCAGAAGGATCTTCATCAATGCCACCGAAACACTGCCAAGTAAACTTCGACCAGGGTCATACCGCGGGCGGTTTGGATTTGGCGCGCAACGAGTAGCGGATTTCGTCTTCGCCGTCCGCGCACTTGGCGCGGATTACCAGGTCAGCGCCTCCCGATCCCAGGTGCGGCATGGGAAAGCTGAGTTCCGCACGGCCTTGCGAATTGGTGACGGCCGGGAAGATTAGCGATTGTTGGGTCCCTTCGAAAGCCACTTCCACTTCGGCGTTTTCCACGGATGTACCCGCCACTCGCGTTCGTACTTCGATGATCAAGCTCGCCGATCCCGACTTGAGCCAGGAAGCTGGATTCGTAAGCTGCACCTGAATGCCGCTGGCCGCCTGCGTATTGGCCCCGGCGGGACCTCGGACCGCAGGCGCGGATGATGCGCCCTCAGCCGACGATGAGCCGTCGACCTGCGAGGTTGGCGGCGACGGCAGCGGCACCACCAAAACTCCGCTGCGCAGCTCTTCAATCACCGTGCGATGCTGTTCCTCAAGCCACTGTCTCAACACATCGTCATTGAATGAGGGATCGTTGAGGTGCTCGGCATATTTGCGGATGCGACGGTGCAGGACGCGCCCGCCCGCGTAGACGGTAGTATCGATAACCGGGTTGCGCTTGCCTCGATCTTCCGTCTGCACGTGGAGCGCAAGACCGCCTAACTGAACGTCTGTATTGAATCCAAAGTTCACAGGGGATCGCTTTGCGGCCGAGACCTGCCGCCGATTCCGGCGTAGGTGATTTGACCGAACCGCCGCCAGGTCGCTATTATAGCAGTCGACGTATGAGTCCCAGCTACCTGAGCGATTATGCGCCGTTGCTAATCCATATCCTGGCGGCAATGATCGTCGCCGGGGCGCTGCTCTCCTTGTCGGTGCTGGTGGGCTACCGGCGGCCCTCGCGAGAGAAGAGCGAGGCCTATGAATGCGGAATCCATCCCACCGGAGACGCGCGCGAACCTTTCTCGGTGAAATTCTATCTGGTGGCCATTCTCTTTATTTTGTTCGATGTAGAAGCGATTTTCCTTTATCCCTGGGCCTACGTGTTTCGGGATCTGAACCCGGGTAAGAGTCTGGCTGGCTTCTACGAAATGCTGCTTTACATCGTGATCCTGCTCGCGGGTTATATCTACCTCTGGCGAAAAGGCGCGCTGGATTGGAACCGCTAAGCGCCCTGGAGGGGCAAGTATTCAATGGCTGACGAGCAGACGGCGACTCCCGCGCCCACAGATGCAATTCTCGAACGGCTTCGCGCGTGGGATTCCTCCGCGGTTTCGAGCTCGGAGCTGTTTCGCGGCGAGCTAACGGTAACAATTTCCTCCGAGAACTTACGGCGGATATGCGATTTCTTGCGCGCCGACCCTGCCTTGCTCTTCAATTTTCTTTCTGACGTGACTGCGGTTGATCGCTTTCCGATCGAGCCGCGCTTCGAATTGAATTACCACTTGCTGTCCATTCCCTTCCGTCAACGGCTACGCCTGAAGGCGCGTGTTAGCGGGCAGAAGCCTGTGCTGGATTCGGTGATCTCCATATGGCCAACGGCGAACTGGCACGAGCGCGAAGTGTTTGACCTGTTCGGCGTGCGTTTCGAGGGCCACCCTGACTTGACCCGCATCCTGCTGCCCGAAGACTGGGAAGGTTATCCCCTGCGGAAGGATTATCCCACTGAGGGCTATCGCTGATGCCCACTACGGTTTCGACGGCCACGGGGCAAGCGGAGTCGATGGTCCTGAATATGGGGCCGCAGCACCCCTCCACGCACGGAGTTCTTCGCGTGGTGCTGGAGTTGGATGGCGAAAATGTCGTCAAGGCGCGGCCCGACATTGGCTATCTTCATACAGGAATTGAGAAAAGCTGCGAAGCGAAGACCTACTCGCAGGCCATCACGCTTACCGACCGTATCGATTATCTCGCGCCACTCTCGAACAACCTTTGTTACTGCCTGGCGGTGGAAAAGCTGCTCAACCTGACCGTGCCCAAGCGCGCCCAGTACGTGCGTGTGCTGCTCACCGAGCTTACGCGCATCGGCTCGCATCTGGTATGGCTGGGGACACACGCCATCGACCTGGGAGCGATGTCCGTGTTTTTGTACTGCTTCCGCGAGCGCGAAGAGATCATGAAGATTTTTGAGATGGTCTCCGGCCAGCGCATGATGACCAGCTATTTCCGAATCGGAGGCTTGGCGCTGGAGCCCCCGGTGGGTTGGCTCGAGCGGGTGGCAAAATTTGTCGAAGCCTTCCCTTCCCACCTGGCCGAGTACGAGGATCTGCTGACAGAAAACCGCATCTGGCAGGGTCGTACCAAGGGCGTTGGCTATCTGAAGCCGGAAGACGCCATTGCCATGGGAGTCAGCGGGCCGCCTTTGCGCGCGGCCGGTGTGGCCTATGACGTGCGGAAATTTTTCCCATATTCGAGCTACGACGAGTTCGCGTTCGACGTGCCCACGCGGACGGAAAGTGACTGCTACGCGCGCTATCTGGTGCGTATGGCGGAGATGGGGGAAAGCCTGAAAATTGTTCGCCAGGCCATGAGCAAGATTCCCGCCGAAGGCCCCATCCGCACGGACGCGCCGGGCATCATCCCACCACAGCGCGAAAAGATGAAAACGGAAATGGAAGCGCTGATCTATCACTTCAAAATATTTACCGAAGGTTTTTCGCCGCCGCCGGGCGAGGTCTATCAGAACGTAGAATCGCCGCGCGGTGAGCTGGGATTTTTTGTGGCCAGCGACGGCTCTCCCAAGCCGATGCGCGTAAAGGTTCGCGCGCCGTCGTTCGTCAACCTGCAGGCGCTGCCCATGCTGGTCACCGGCCGGTTGGTGGCGGATGTGGTAGCCTGCATCGGAACGCTGGATATTGTACTCGGGGAGATTGACCGCTGATGGCGCCGCTGTCGCTTTCACCACAACTGGAAATGAAATTCGGCGAGCTGATTGGGCGTTATCCGGTCCAGCGCTCGGCGCTGATTCCGATGATGCTTTACGCCCAGGACGAAGTGGGCTACGTCAGCGACGCAATGATCGAGGAGATTGCCAGGCGCCTCGATCTGCACGTGGTACAGGTGACGGAGACACTGGCCTACTATTCGATGCTGCGGCGCAAACCCGCCGGCAAGTGTCATGTGCAGGTGTGCACGAATATTTCGTGCATGGCGCGCGGCGGGAATCAGATTTACGAGCACGTGCAGCGAACTCTGGGTATCGGCAACCGCCAGACCACCGCCGACGGGCTCTTCTCCATTGAAGAGGTCGAATGCATCGGCGCCTGCACCGGGGCGCCGGCCTTGCAGGTGAATTATGACTTCTACGAAAACCTGACGCCGCAGAGCGTGGACAGTATCCTGGGAGAATTTCGCGCCGGAAGAAAGCCTGCGCCCGCGCCCTATACCTCCGGAGCGCGCCACGACGCTTGCGCCGCGGAGTCGCCCGTGATCAGCCGGCGGTTTAACATTCCCGGGGCGCATCGCATCGATGGATTTCTTGCCAATGAAGGCTATCAGGCGCTGGCCAAGGCGCTGAAAGACATGACACCTGAGCAGATAATCGAGGAAGTAAAGAAGTCGAACCTGCGCGGGCGCGGTGGCGCCGGATTTCCCGCCGGCATGAAGTGGAGTTTCGTGCCGAAAGACACGGCCAAGCCGAAATACATTATCGCCAACGCCGACGAAAGCGAGCCGGGGACGTGTAAGGACCGGCCGCTGATGGAATTCGACCCCCACCAGTTGATTGAGGGCATGGTCATCGCCGGGCGCGCTGTAGGATCGCATCAAGGCTACATCTACGTGCGCGGCGAATACCGCTACGTGCTGGAAATTGTGGACGCAGCGATCGCCGAGGCTTACGCGCGAGGCTATCTGGGAAAGAACATCCTCGGCAGCGGTTTTGATTTCGATTTGATCGCGCACACCGGCGCCGGCGCTTATGAATGCGGCGAAGAGTCCGCGCTGATGGAATCGCTCGAGGGCAAACGCGGATATCCGCGCATCCGCCCGCCGTTTCCAGCCATCGTGGGACTCTATGGGTGCCCCACGGTGATCAATAACGTGGAGACGCTGAGCTCTGTGCCGTCCATTATTCTGAAAGGCGCGGAGTGGTATTCGAATCTCGGCTCGCCCAAGAACGGCGGCACGCGACTGTTCTGCATCTCGGGTCACGTGAATAAGCCCGGAGTGTACGAGCTGCCCATGGGATTTAATCTTCTGCGCATAATCAACGAGGTGGCCGGCGGCATGCGCGGCGGAAAGAAACTGAAGGCGGTGGTCCCGGGAGGAAGCTCCACGCCGCCTCTGCGCGCCGAAGAGTGCGACATCGCCATGGACTACGATTCGGTGGCCAAGGCAGGTTCCATGCTGGGCTCCGGCGGCGTGGTGGTGCTCGACGAAGACACCTGCATGGTGGATATGGCCCGGCGCATAATGCAGTTTTATGCGCACGAATCCTGCGGCTGGTGCATTCCCTGCCGCGAAGGCACTGCTTGGCTCAAGCAGCTTCTCAACCGTTTTCATGACGGCGGCGGCCGTAGCGCGGACATTCCGCTGATCGACGAGCTGGCAAAAAATATGTTGGGGAAGACGTTCTGCCCGCTGGGCGACGCCGCGGCAATGCCTACCAGCGCAATTGTACGGAAATGGCGAAGCGAGTTTGAAGAACATCTGAGTGGACACTGCCCTTACAAACCGGCGGGTGCCTTGGTAGGAGTGTAGCGGCTGGCTCTTATGAGCCTTCGATGGGCATCGCGCACTGGCAAATGGTCGTCTGCACTTTTTGAAGTAAACCGGAACGAGCATGGCAGAACAAAAACAGATTACGCTGACCATCAACGACCGCAAGGTGTTGGTTCCGTCTGGCACGCTGGTCATCGAGGCCGCGCGGCGGATCGCCACGGAAGTGCCCGCGTTCTGCTACTACCCGGGGCTTTCGCTCCAGGCGGCCTGCCGCATGTGCCTGGTGGAAGTGGAAAAAGCGCCGAAGCTGCAAACCGCGTGCACGCTGCTGGCCACCGAAGGCATGGTCGTGCGCACGGAAACCGAACAGGTGAAGCAAGCGCGCAAAGCCATGCTGGAATTCCTGTTGGTGAACCACCCTCTGGATTGCCCGGTGTGCGACAAAGGCGGCGAGTGCGAGCTGCAGGATATGGTGTTCCGCTACGGAGCGGATAGCAGCCGCTTTGTTGAAGAGAAACTGCACGCCCCGGAAGAAAAATGGTCGGAGCTGGTGTACTTCGACGCGCCACGGTGCATTCTATGTTTCCGCTGTGTGCGCGTGTGTGATGAAGGCCTGGACGTAAAGGCGCTGGGCGTGGGAGCGCGCGGCGTGCACTCCTCGATTATCCCGAATGCCGGCGACCACCTGGAGTGCGAAGAGTGCGGGATGTGTATCGACATCTGCCCGGTGGGCGCGTTAACCAGCGGAACCTATCGCTACAAGGCGCGGCCTTGGGAGATGCAATACGAATCAACGATCTGCACGCACTGCTCGAACGGCTGTAAGACTACGCTCAGCGTGCGCAATAACGCCGTGCTGCGAGCCAATAATCGTGACCTCTCGGGAATCAACAAGGAATTTTTGTGCGTGAAGGGACGCTTCGGCTTTGACTTCATCGGCCATCCCGAGCGCCTGCGGGAGCCGCTGGTGCGACGCGGCGGAAAATTGCAGACGGCCACGTGGGAAGATGCCATGGGCGAAGTGGCGTCGCGGCTGAAGGGCGCACACCAGTCGCACGGAGCTGCAGCCATCGGGTTCATCGGATCCAACCGCACGACCAACGAGGAAAATTTCCTGCTGGGCTGGCTGGCGCGCGGGCAGATTGGAACCAATAACATCGATCACCACCGCACCGCGGATTACGCGGGGCTCGCCGTGGCGCTGGGCAACAGCGCGCGCGAATCCATGGGCACTATCGCGCAGCTCGATCAGGCACGGGCCGTCCTGGTGATCGGCAACGACACCGGGCAGCAGAATCCGCTGGTGGACTGGCAGATTCGCGCGGCATTCCGCCACTACCAGGCGCGCGTGTATATCATCAATTCCGCAGCCATCAAGTTAGGACGCCGCGCGAAAGTCGAAGTGCGTGTGCGCGAAGGAGACGAAGCGCGCGCGGTGAAGTGGCTGGCGGGAGGCGAGGCCGAATTCTCCGCCGATGTGGCCCAGCAGATGGCGGCGCTGAAATCGGCGCTCGAGGCGGAAAGCGATGTAGTGGTAGTTTTCGGAGCCGCGCTGCGCGGAGCCGCCATCGCCGATCTTGTGAAGTTTGGCGCGCGGCTGCCGGGCCGCACCCTGTATATCGCGCTAGGCGATTACGCCAATTCGCGGGGGGCGGCGGATATGGGCTTGCTGCCGGACCGGCTTCCAGGCTACGCATTTATTGACGATGCCGCGGCCCGAGAGCGCTTTGGCAAGTTGTGGGGTGGCGCAGTCAGTTCTACGCCGGGCCTCGACGCGCGCGCCATGCTGGGAGCGGCGGAATCCGGCAAACTGAAAGCGTTGTACGTGGTCGGCGCGAACCCTGTACGTACATTCGGGCTCAACGCCAAGCGCCCTGCCGGCCTGGAGTTCCTGGCGGTGCAGGAAATGTTCCTCACGGAAACGGCGGCGATGGCCGACGTCGTGCTGCCCGCGGCCTGCGCGTACGAAAAAGAAGGAACGCTCACCAACACTGCCGGCGAAGTGCAGATGCTGCGCAGGGCACTTAACCCAGCGGGTTTGCGCAGCGACTTCGACATCTTGCGGATACTTTCTCACCAACTGGCGCGTGTTGGCGTGGGGAGCGCAATCCATGTGCGCTCAGTGGAGGCGGTTTTCGAATTGATTCGCGGGAGCGTGCCTGGTTACGACCTGCCGCAGGCGGGACTGCTGGCGGGTGGCGCCGAAGCTTCCGCAGCCGCGGCGCCGAAGAACGGCCATAAAACTTATGATGTGCCCGCGGAGCTGATTTTTTCTGCGAGAGATACTCTGTTCACGAGCGGAACGCTGAGCCGCTATTGCACGATGATCAATTCGCTTCCCGAGGCTGCCCAACCGGAAGCGTCTCAGTCCAAAGCGGGCCAGTCCGAAGCGCACCTGCAACATACGACAACCTCGAAGCAAGCGAGCGACCAGCCGTGAACGGTCTCTTCGCACAGAATGCCTATCTGCTGATCTCCCTGCTCAAAGTTGCGGTGGTCGTTTTAGTTCTGCTGACCGGCATCGCCTATCTGACCTGGTTTGAGCGCAAAGTCGTGGCGCACATGCAGTCGCGCTGGGGCCCGGAGCGCGTGGGACCCTATGGACTGATGCAGCCGCTGGCCGATGGCGTAAAATTTCTATTCAAAGAAGATCCCACGCCGGCGGGCGCGGACCGCTTTGTCTATTTCCTCGCGCCGTTTCTGTCGCTCTCCCTGGCGCTCTGCACGATTGCGCTGATCCCGTTCGGGCCGGGTGAAATTTCAATATTCGGACGATCCACTTCCCTGTCGATCGCCGAAATCAACATCAGCCTGCTGATTGTATTTGCTTTCACTTCGCTGAGCGTTTACGGGGTGGCGCTGGCGGGCTGGGCGTCGAACAGCAAGTATCCATTGCTGGGCAGCCTGCGCAGCTCGGCGCAGATGCTGAGCTATGAGCTGGGGCTGACCATGTCCGTGGTAGGCATCGTGCTTTTGTCCGGCACATTCAGCCTGCGGACTATCGTTCTCGCGCAGCAGGGCACCGTGCTCGGCGTACTGCCGCGGTGGAACGTATTTTCTCCGATCATGCCGCAGGTGATCGGATTTCTCTGTTTTTTTATCGCCGCGCTGGCGGAGACAAACCGCGTGCCTTTCGATCTGCCGGAAGCGGAGACGGAGCTGGTGGCGGGCTTTCACACCGAGTACGCCAGTTTTAAGTTCGCCATGTTTTTTATGGCCGAATATGCGGCGATGGTTACCGTCTCCGCGGTAGCCTCGGTGCTGTTCTTTGGAGGCTGGCTTTCGCCGTTTCCGGAAAATCCCGCATTTCACTTCACTTACTATTTGCCGGCGGCGCTGGCTGCGGTGGGCGGAGTACTGCTCATCGTCAACGGACTGCGCTACCGGAGCAAGGTCGGGCGGGTGGTGGTGCCGGTGCTGGGCTTGATTCTTCTTCTGCTGGCTGCCACCTGCGCGCTCCCGGGAGTGAATCCCGTGATTCAGGGACCATTCTGGCTGCTGAGCAAAATATTCTTTTTTCTTTTTGTCTATGTTTGGATACGCGGCACGTTACCGCGCTTCCGCTACGACCAGTTGATGGCTTTCGGCTGGAAGGTTTTACTTCCGGTTTCGCTGGCCAACGTTGTGGTCACCAGCCTGTTGATCTTGTTGCGAGAGAAGCGATGAGCGCGGAAACAGTCTTATTCATCGTGTTCGCGGGGATCGCGGTGATGGCGGCCGTGAACCTGATTTGGCAGCGGCACCCCATTCACAGCGCGCTTTCGCTGATCGTGGTGATGGTGTCGCTGGCCGCGCTGTATCTGCTGCTGGGGGCCGAGCTGCTGGCCGCGGTGCAGATCATCGTGTATGCCGGGGCGATCATGGTGCTTTTTGTATTCGTGATCATGCTGCTGAACGCGGGCGAAGAGGAACGCACCGAAGTCAGCCACGCGGCAAAGTTTTTGGGCGTGCCGCTGGCTGTAGCGCTGACTGGGCTGCTGGCATGGCGCATGTGGGCATTCGCTCCAGCGGCTGCGGCAAGCGCGGTGACGGACCAGAACCAAACCAAAATGCTCTCGCGGCTGTTGTTCACGGATTTCACGTTTCCGTTCGAGATGACATCGATTTTGATTCTTATCGCGATACTGGGAGCGGTGGTGCTGGCCAAGCGCGAGCAGTAATCGTGTGAGAAATTGCACTTTGGGGCGGAGGGCGACGCAGGCCTCGCCCCTGCGGGTAACGGGAAGGGGAAGGAGTTATGGTGGATCTGGCTGCCGACTGTGTCGTATTGAGTGCCATCCTGTTTGGATTGGGCGTGGTTGGTTTCGTGTTTAAGCGGAACATCATCACCATTTTCATGTCCATCGAGCTGATGCTTAACGCCGTGAACCTGGCCTTCGTGGCCTTCAGCCGGCAATGGCACGATCTCTCAGGGCAGGTTTTTGTATTTTTTGTGATCGTGGTAGCCGCGGCGGAAGCGGCCGTGGGGATGGCCATCATCGTGTTGATCGCGCGCAACCGGCACTCGCTCAACGTGGAGCGCGTGAACCTGCTGAAACTCTAATGCCCTTGCTCGACCATCTGTGGATCATTCCCGCGCTGCCTCTGCTGGGCGCGGCACTGAACGGTTTGCTCGGCAGCCGCTGGCCGAAGTCCGTGGTAAACGCTGTGGCCGCCGGTTCCACGGGCCTGGCCTTCGCCGCGGTGCTTAAAGTTGTGCAGGAGTTTTCTTCCCTGCCTGCCGCGGCAGTTCCCTGGGTGCGTGCTTATTTTCCCTGGATTGTAGCCGGCAAGTTCCGCGTGGATTTTGCCTTGCAGGTTGACCAGTTGACCGTGGTGATGCTGCTGGTGGTCACCGGCGTCGGCTGGCTGATTCACATTTATTCCACCGGCTACATGGCGCATGAGGGCGGCTACTATCGCTTTTTTGCCTACCTCAATCTATTCATGTTCTTCATGCTGGTGCTGGTGCTGGCGGCAAATTACGTGGTGATGTTTGTGGGCTGGGAAGGCGTAGGGTTGTGCAGCTACCTGCTGATTGGATTTTATTTCCACAAGAAATCGGCTACCGACGCGGGGAAAAAAGCATTTATTGTCAACCGCATCGGCGACTTCGGATTCATGCTGGGGATGTTCCTGATCTTCAAAACTTTCGGCGCGTTCGACTTCGCCACGGTGTTCCAGAAAGTTGCCGCGCTGCCGGTGGACCCATTGCACCGGTTCGGCACGCTATCGGCGATTGCGCTGCTGCTGTTTGTGGGCGCCATGGGTAAATCGGCGCAGGTGCCGCTTTACGTGTGGCTGCCGGATGCCATGGAAGGTCCCACGCCGGTGAGCGCGCTGATCCACGCGGCGACCATGGTAACCGCAGGCGTCTACATGGTGGCGCGGTCCAATACGTTTTATCTGCATTCATCGGTGGCTATGCATCTGGTCGCGACCATCGGATTAATGTCGGCCTTTTTCGCAGCGACAATTGCATTGGTGCAGACGGATATCAAACGCGTTCTTGCTTATTCCACGGTAAGCCAGCTGGGTTACATGGTTCTGGCCTGCGGGCTGGGCGCCTTCTCCGCGGGCATTTTTCATTTGATGACGCATGCGTTTTTCAAGGCGCTGCTGTTCCTGGCGGCGGGCAGCGTCATTCACGCCATGGGCGGCGAGCAGGACCTGCTCAAGATGGGCGGCCTGCGGAAAAAGATTCCGTGGACGTTTTGGACCATGCTGGTGGGCACACTGGCGATCGCGGGCTTTCCGCCGTTCGCCGGCTTCTTCAGCAAGGATGAGATTCTTTTGGCTTCGCTCACCTCACCGGCGGGCGGCGTGGTCACCTATTGGATCGCCCTGCTGACCGCCCTTTTTACTTCGTTCTATATGTTCCGTCTGATTTTTCTTAGCTTCTTCGGGAGCGCGCGCTACGACGAGCACTCCGTGCATGTGCATGAATCCCCCAGCTCAATGATCGTGCCGCTGGTAATTCTGGCCGTGCTTTCGCTTACCGGCGGCTGGATGGCCGCTCCCGCGTTGCTGGAAGGGGGCGTAAACCATTTCGAGGCTTACCTGTCTCCCGTATTCGCCGGCATCGCGCATCTTCCGTTCGAGACTCAGTCTGTAAGCCCGCCGGGATCGGAACACGCTTACATGGCCCTCGCCGTGGCTTCTTCCGCGTTCGGTCTGCTGGTGGCGTGGCTGTTCTATATCCGGCGGCCGGCCATTCCGGCGAAACTAGCCAAGTTTTTTGATACTCCCTACAACCTGCTGCTGCACAAATATTATGTCGACGAGATCTACGACGCCCTGGTGATCGAGCCATTGGAATGGGTCTCAACGAATGTGTTATGGCGTGGCCTGGATGCCGCAGGCATCGATGGGGCGGTGAATGGAACCGCCGACCTGGCTCAAGACTTGGGCGGACAACTGCGCCGCCTGCAGTCAGGCAATGCGCGCAGTTATGGCACCTGGGTAATTGTTGGAGCGGTGGCGCTCACCACGCTCTTTTTGTGGCTGGTGGCCTGACGTGCAATCGAACCACATGCTGACGCTGGTAACGTTTCTGCCGCTGGCCGGAGGGCTGCTGCTGCTCCTGCTGGGCCGGGAAAGCCACGCAGCCATTCGCCGGGTAGCCTTGCTCACGTCCACGGTGACGTTTCTTCTGTCACTGCTTCTGCTGCGTGGTTTCGACGCAACGGCCTCGGGGTATCAGCTTGTCGAGCGGCGCCCGTGGATGTCCAATCCGCAAATTCAGTACCACATGGGAATGGACGGCATCAGCCTCTTCCTCGTGCTGTTGACGACGTTCCTGATGCCGCTGGCTGTGCTGTGCTCGTGGGAAAGCATTCACACGCGGGTGAAAGAGTTCTTCCTGATGCTGCTGGCGCTGGAGACGGCAATGATCGGCGTCTTTTTCGCGCTGGATCTGTTCCTTTTCTTTTTATTCTGGGAAGCCATGCTGATCCCGATGTATTTCCTGATCGGGATCTGGGGCCACGAGCGACGGATTTACGCTGCGATCAAATTCGTACTCTACACCATGGCCGGGTCCATCCTGATGCTGGTGGCGATCATCTGGCTCTATAGCTTGAGCGGCACGTTCGATCTGCCGAGAATCCAGAGCCTGCTGCAGGAAGGCGTGATCCGCCTGCCGGTGCGGCAGGAGATGCTGCTGTTCGGAGCGTTTTTTCTGGCGTTCGCCGTGAAGGTGCCGCTATTCCCGCTGCACACCTGGCTGCCCGACGCGCACGTCGAGGCGCCGACGGCGGGATCGGTGATTCTTGCGGGCGTGTTGCTGAAGATGGGAGCCTACGGCCTGGTGCGTTTCTGCCTGCCGCTGTTTCCCGACGCGTCGCACAAGTTCGCGCCGTGGATCGTCGGGCTGGCCATTGTAGGAATCATCTACGGCGCGCTGGTGGCGATGGTGCAGCCGGACTACAAAAAACTGGTCGCCTATTCCTCCGTAAGCCACATGGGATTTGTGGTGCTGGGCATATTTGTTTTTAACCAGGTGGGGATGCAGGGCGCGGTCTACCAGATGTTGAACCACGGAGTGTCGAGTGGCGGGCTGTTTCTGGTGGCGGGGATGCTTTACGACCGGCGGCACACGCACATGATCAAGGAGTTTGGGGGCCTCGCCACGCCGATGCCGGTGCTGTCGTCATTTTTTATTCTGATCACTCTGTCCTCGCTCGGGCTGCCGCTGTTGAATGGTTTCGTCGGAGAATTCCTGATTCTCACCGGCGCATTTGAGCGGCGCCCGGCGTGGGCGGCGTACGCGGCCACGGGCGTAATTCTTTCCGCGGTCTACTGTGGAGTTACCAGCGTGTGATTTTCGGCGAAGTGACCTCGGAGAAAAATCGCGACCTTCCTGATGCGTCGCCGCGCGAACGGCTGATTCTGGGCGCGGTTTGCGCGATGATTCTGGTCATGGGTGTAGGCTCGCCATTTTTCACGCGGCGCACGGAGAATTCCAGCGCGCGCATTTTCACAGAAATGGAGCGGCCATTTCAATATTTCGCGCGCGGTGCACCAGCGCAGGGCATTCGGAATACCCGCCAGCCGGTAAGTGCCCCGCCGGATGTGCGCCAGGCGAATGATGCGCGCCCCTTGGCGAGCGACCGATGACGCCGGCGCTTGCGGACGCGTATAGCCTGGCGCCGGTCATCACCGCGTGCGGCTTCGGCATTCTAATTATCGTAGGCGATGCCTTTTTGCCGCGAGGCGGAAAGAGCTTGCTGGCGCGCATTGGCGTGGTGGGAGCGCTGGCCAGCCTGGCCGCGGTGACCCTGGCCTCGCGCCATACCGACGATGCGTATTCGGGGCTGATCCGCACCGACGCGTTTAGCCTGTTTTTGGAGTCGCTGATTTTTGTAATTACCGTGCTGGTGATGCTTGGCTCCTATGACTACCTGGTGCGCGAGGGCCTGCCGCTCGGCGAGTATCACGCGCTGCTTCTGTTTGCCGCGAGCGGCATGGCGGTGATGGCCTCAGCCAACGAGCTGCTGACGGCCTTCGTGGGCCTGGAAATATCGAGCATCGCCAGCTACGTGCTGGCCGGCTATCGCCGCACAGCCTCGAAATCCAATGAATCGGCGCTGAAATATTTTCTACTGGGGTCGTTTGCCACGGCGTTTTTCCTGTACGGCGCGGCTATGGTTTATGGCGCCACGGGGACAACGCGTCTGGACGTGCTTCGCGAAATGTTCGTGGCCGGGCGAGCGCCGGGACCGCTGATGCTGCTGGGCTGCGCGATGATCCTGGTGGGCCTGGGCTTCAAAGCAGCCGTGGCGCCGTTTCAGGTGTGGACGCCGGACGTCTACGAGGGCGCTCCCACGCCGGTGACCGCGCTATTTGCCAGCGGGCCGAAGGCGGCGGCATTTGCTCTGCTGGTGCGCATTTTGGTGACCGGCTTCGGCGCGGCGAACGCAACGTGGTTCTGGGCCATCTGGGTTTCCGCGGTGCTGACGATGTTCATCGGCAACCTGGCGGCGCTCACGCAAAACAATGTAAAACGCATGCTGGCGTATTCTTCCATCGCGCATGCCGGGTATCTGCTGGTAGCCCTTGCCGCGCGCAGCGAGATCGGAATTGCCGCGCTGCTCTATTATCTGGTGGTGTATGCGCTGGTGACGCTGGGGGCGTTCACCATCATCACGCATCTGGGCGAACCGGGAGAGCGGCGCCTGGAGATTGACGCCTACGCCGGACTGGGAACGCGGCAGCCGTTTACGGCGTTCTGCATGACAATTTTTCTGCTCTCGCTATTGGGATTGCCGATTACCGCGGGCTTCCTGGGCAAATTCTATATTTTCGATTCGGCTTTGAAAGCCCAGCTTCCCGGCCTGGCGGTCATGCTGGCGATGAACAGCGTGATCGGGGCCTATTACTACCTGCGCCTGGTGCGCGTGATGTACTTCACCGAGCCGGAACAGGAGTGGACGCCCGAGCCGGTGACCGCCGGAGTGGGTGCGGTGATGTTCCTGACGGCGGTCGCAGCTTTGGGCTTTGGCCTGTTTCCCGGCCCGCTGATGACATTCGCAACCATCTCCGCGCAATCCTTCCGATAGCTCAGCGTCTTGCGTGTCCACGACGGAGTGCCCGCGCTATAAAAATCAATCGGCCCGGAAGCTTGCGCCCCGGGCCGAGGAATAACCGCAGACGGAATTTGAGCCTCTAGGACTTCAGATAGATCATCCCGAAGGTGAATAGCACCAGCGTTTCGATAAACACCAGGCCAAGAATCATGGCGGCGCGGATAGCGTCCGCGGCTCCAGGATTTCGCGCCATGCCTTCGCATGCCGCCGCGGCCACGCGTGACTGGGCGATTCCGCAAAACGCCGCTGCCAGCGCCATGCCGAACGCCGCGGAAATAGCGATCCAGTTCACTCCCGCAACCACCGGGTTGCCCTCCGCGGCAAATGCCGCCGGCGCGACGGAAATCACGAATACCAGCATCAGAAAAATCATCACTGCTTTCCTCATTTCGATTGCTCCCTTAATTAAGAATTTGCCGCAGGAGGTGGTTCCCGATCACCCCTCATGCAGATCGGGCTCACGCTGGACGGCGATGAAGCCGGAAGATTAATGCTCCTCTGCGACCGCCATGCCCAAATAGACCGCGGGCAGGACCGTGAACACAAAGGCCTGAATGATCGCTACAAAAATATGAAGCGCGATAAACGCCAATGGAATGATTGCGGGGAAAATTCCGACGGCCAGGCCGAAGGCGGCATTCTTGGCCATCAGCGATTGCACGGGGATCAGCAGCATGGCCAGAAAAATTCCGTAGAGCAGTTCGCTCGAGAACATGTTGGCCCAGAGACGGATGGTGAGCGAGAGAACACGGGCGCAGGTGCTGATGATTTCCACCGGGAACAACAGGATGGCCAGCAACAGGCTGCCGAAGGACATCTCTTTCAGGCCGGCAAACATCTTCAGGTATCCCAGCGGGCCGTGGTGGTTGACGCCGTGGGCGTTGAAATAAAAAAACGTGACCAGCGCGCACGCCAGCGGCACGCTGGGATGGCCGGTGGGCGAACTGAACGCAGGGATCACGCTCACCAGATTACACAGGAGCACAAAGATGGCCACCGTGCCGGTCATGGCCAGGAAACGCCGCCCATTGTGGCCGACATTGTCGTCCAGCAGGTCGCGGATGCCGAATTTAACGGGATTGGTGAGCAGGAATTCACAGACCTGCTGCGCCCCGCCGGGACGCTCGGCAGACAGCCTGGGCTTGAGCCACAGGACGAAGACCATCGCCGCGAGCACGACCAGCAATGCAGTAGCGAAATAATCGGGCACCGCGTGCTGAGCATCGACGTGAACACCGATCATGCCGAGCATTGCCGCCACGGCATGTCCGAACCAGCGATTCAGCAGCTGCGTGAAGAAGCTCTCGTGTTCCATCCGTCAGCGCGTCTCCCAAAAAACTTCGTAGATGCCGGACACCATGGCCGCAGCGCCCAGCGCGAACAAGCCACCCAGAACGCTTACAGCGGGAATTGCCAAACTCGAAACACTAACATACACCACCAGTCCAATCAACGCGTAGCGAGCGAAGAGCTTGACGTAAATCCAGGCTGAAATGCGCGGGCGGGGCTGGCCTTGCTGGGCGGTGGAGAGCAGCACGATCGCGTCAACGCCCTGTTCCAGCCAGCGAAGATTGACCCACGCCAGCAATGCCCCTATCGCTACGCCCGCGCCGGCTAACGGGGCCACGCGAGCGCCGGCCACGGCTGCGGCGGAGAACCCCAAAGCAAGGGTCAGCCAGGCCAGGCGGCGGTCGCGGCGCCGCGAAAGCTCAGCGCTCCTTGCGGGCGTTTCCATCATTGCCGCTTGGCCGCATGCGCCGGAGAACCTCGCGCACCCCAGCCGCAAATCCCATCGCGCCGAGTACGAACGTCATGAGCGGCTTGGTGCCCATCCAACGGTCGAGGAAAACTCCCAGCAGCCCCCCCACCAGAATCGTGCCCACCAACACAAACGGCAGCTCGTACGCCAGAGATAATTGACGCGACGATCCACCGGCGGGAACTTTCCCCGGCGGCGTGTCAGGCAGCGGGTCTTGATGTTCAGGAGGCAATGGCCATCACGCAGCTAATGCACAAAAGGCATGAACTGGGAGTTCAACGAAAAATTCGCCAGGCGCACGAACGGCTCCGGGACGATACCGGCGCCGATAACAACGAGCACCGCAATGCCCAGTGCCAGCCACTGGCCAACGGAAATATCCGGGCGAACCGGATCGCTGCTCTTGCGGATACAGGCATGAACCACCAGGCGGAAATAATAATAGAGCGCCGGCACCACGTAGAGCGCCGCAAAAACCGCCAGCAGGTAATGCTTAGACTGAATCAGCGCCAGGAAAATGAAATACTTGCCCATGAATCCTGCCGTTGGTGGAATGCCGGCAAGCGATAACATGAACAGCACCAACAGCAGCGCGGCCGCGGGGCTGCGCTCAAATAGCCCGTTCAGATCTTCAATCTCATCGCCAATCAATCCGGTGCGCCGCAGGACAATAACGATGGCGAATGCGCCGGTCTGCATGAAGGCGTAAGCGAAAATATAAAAGCTGATGCCCAGAAGCCCGGTGGCATTTCCGGCCACCAGCCCAAGGAGGATATATCCGGCGTGGGAGATGGAGGAATAGGCCAGCAGGCGCTTGAGATTGGTCTGCGTGAGCGCCGCGAAATTGCCGATGGTCATCGACGCCACGGCTACCACAGCCAGCATCAGCTCCCAACTCGATTTGGCCGGCCAGAATGCGGTGAGAAAAATGCGCAGCAGCAGTGCGAAGCTCGCTGCGCTCGATGCCACGCTGACGAAGGCGGCAATCGTCGTGGGCGCGCCTTCATAGACGTCGGGCGCCCACTGATGAAAAGGAGCCGCGGCGATTTTGAAGAACAGGCCGGCGGAAACGGTGACGATGGCCAGCAGCACCAGAATGTCGTTCGGCCCGCGGCTGGCGAACGCCGTCTTGATGTCCTCAAGATTGGTGGATCCGGCCATGCCGTACATCAGGGAAAATCCGTAGGCCAGGATGCCGGAGCTGAATGCGCCGAGAAGCAGGTACTTGAGCGCGGCTTCGTTGGAACGCTTCTCACGCCGCAGAAAGCCCACCAGAACGTAAAACGACAGCGCCATGGTCTCGAGGCCTAGAAAAAGCACGATGAGGTCGGTGCCCGAGGCCAGGAACATCATGCCCACCAGCGCGAACATGATCAGCGCATAGTATTCGCCGTGATGTTCGTGCTCCACTTCCAGGTAGCGCACCGATAGCAGAATCACCAGCGCTGCCGAGGCCAGGAAAATCATTCCAAAGAAAATGAAAAACGGATCCACCTGGATGGTGTTGTGAAAGCCGCTGGCCTCTACTCCGCGCAGGCGGTAAAGCGAATACGCGCTGAAGGCGATGCCGGCGAGGGCCATCAGTCCATTAGCGGCTTTCGACTTGGCATCCAGCAGAAAATCGGTGAGCAGAATGCCCATGCCGAATACGGCAAGCTGCATCTCCGGGACAATCAGGCCCAGGTCCGGATTCCGATGCAACGAATTAAAGAAGGCATGGCCCATCGTCGCGCCCTACTCCCCCGCCGGCTGAGCGGCCGCACGTAGAGGCACGGGAACTGCGAGAGCAGAGGCGCCTGAAGGCAATGCCTTGCCTGACGCCGCGGCTGCTGGAGCGTTGGTAAGTCCGGCCGGCGCAAGGTTTCCAATCGCCGGCCCACCCGCTGGAACTAAGCCGGGATGCCGTTCGAAGTAATCGGGATTCACGCGCTGCACGAGCTGGTCGGCGGGCACTTTAAGATAGCGAAGGATGGGCTGTGGATAGATGCCGATCCAGAACGCGGCCAGCACCAGCGGCACCAGGCAGGCAAATTCACGCGTGTTCAAGTCGGGCAAGTTTGCGTTTGCCGGATTGGTGACCGGACCAAACATGACGCGCTGGTAGAGCCACAACAGATAGGCCGCACCAAGCACGATGCCCACCACGGCGCACGCTGCGTAAAGAGGCCCTCTTCCCGGCACTTCGAACACACCCTGGAGGATGGTGAATTCGCCGATGAAGCCGTTTAGCAGCGGCATGCCCAGCGAGCTGAGGCTGACGATAAGATAGATGGCGGCAAAGTTTGGCATGGGTGTGGAAAGACCGCCAAATTCGCTGATCTGCCGCGTGTGGCGGCGCTCGTAAAGCACGCCGACGATCAGGAAGAGCGCGCCGGTGGAAATGCCGTGGTTGATCTGCTGCAGGATGCTGCCCTGTATGGCCATGGGCGTGAGCGCAAAAATTCCCAGCGTACAAAAACCGAGGTGGCTCACCGAAGAATAAGCGATCAGCTTCTTCATATCCTTCTGCATCATGCACACCAGCGCGCCGTAGATAATCGCCACCACGGATACAGCCATCATCAGCGGGGCATAGTGGCGCGCGGCATCCGGGAGCATGGGCACGGAGAATCGCAGGAAGCCGTAAGTGCCCATTTTCAGCAGGACGCCGGCGAGGATTACCGAGCCCGCCGTGGGCGCTTCGGTGTGCGCATCGGGTAGCCAGGTGTGAAACGGAAACATGGGCACCTTGATGGCAAAGGCGAAGAACAGTCCCCAGAACAGCAGTTGCTGCATATGCGGCGCAAGAAACTTGGTGGATTCAATCAGCACGGGAATGTTGAAGGTGTAGGCCGCGCCCCCGGGATAAAGCGACATCAGCTCCCGCGCCGCCGGACCGCCCTCCTGCAAGAGCGCGGCATGCTGGAAGTAAATGGTGATCACGGCCAGCAGCATCAGCACGGACCCTACCAGGGTATAGAGAAAAAACTTTATCGCCGCATAGAGGCGCCGGTCGCTGCCCCACACGCCGATCAGGAAATACATGGGCACGAGCATCGCTTCCCAGAAGACGTAAAACAAAAAGAAGTCCAGAGACATGAAAACGCCGAGCATTCCAGCCTGCAGCAATAGAAGCAGGATGTAATATTCCTTCACGCGCATCTGGATGGCGCTCCAACTGGAGAGAATCGCAATGGCGCCAAGCCCCGTGGTCAGCATCACCAGCACGAAACTGATTCCGTCGATCCCCAGCGTGTAACGGGCGCCGATGCTGGGAATCCAGCCCATGTCTTCCAGCAGTTGAAACCCTTTCTCGCCCGCCACAAATCGACCCAGCAGCGGCAACGACACGAGGAACCCGACGAGACCGATGAGATTGGCCAGAATACGGTGCGCCGTGACCAGGCGGCCCGGCACGACGAGCAGCAGGAGCGCGCCCGCGAGTGGCGTCAGCAGGATGACGCTGAGTAAGTGAGTCTGCATCAATTCGTTCACGTATTCACCTTGGTTGCTTCAGAGCGATCTTTAGCCTCGTACTAAACCATTCCCATTGCGTGCCGCAGGAAATATCCGAGCAGCAGCAGAACGCCCAGCACGATGACCAGGGCATAGCTCTGCAGCTTGCCGGTCTGCACGAAGCGCGCGGGATAGCTGCCCAGCCGCACGAGCGTCCCGGTGAGGCCCACCAGGCCATCCACAATCCACGTGTCCCACCACATGGAGATGCGGCAGATGGCCAGGGTCAGCGCGCCCGAACCGTTCACGCCCACGCCGTCGATCACGCCGCGGTCGAACATACCCAGCGCCGTAGCCAGATCCTTGGTGCGCTGGACGAAGAGCGCATCGTAGATTTCGTCCATATAATATTTGCGGTGCAAAAGAGTGTAGAGGGGACCCCATTTCTCCGCAAGCCTGTCGGCCAGACCTTCGCGCTGCAGGTAGATTACCCGTGCAAGCCAGATGCCGGCCAGCGCGATGAGCACGGAAACAGCCATAAGAATATATTCCATCGGCTCGCGATGCGCCGCCGGCAACGCCCTTTCCGCTAAGCCGGCCAGCGCCGCGGGTGGCGAAAAAATCACCGGCTCGAGCCAGCGCTCAAAATGATTTACGCCGCCGAGTGACGCGGGTTTTCCAATCCACCCTCCCACCACGGACAGAATGGCGAGAATGATCAGTGGGACGGTCATGGATGGCGGTGATTCGTGGATGTGGTGCTCGACCTCGTGTTCCACACGCGACGTCCCGAAAAACGTCATGTTCACCAGCCGGAACATGTAGAACGCGGTCATGCCCGCGGTGATCACGCCCACTACCCACAAAACTTTGTAAAACACTTCTTCGCCGCCCGAGAAAGTCTTCCACAGGATTTCGTCCTTGCTGAAAAATCCGGCGAAGGGAGGAATTCCTGCGATGGCCAGCGTGGCGATGAAAAATGTTTTCGCGGTAACGGGAATTTTCGACCACAGCGCGCCCATCTTGCGCATGTCCTGCTCGCCGGAAAGCGCGTGAATCACGCTGCCTGATCCGAGGAAGAGCAGCGCCTTGAAGAAGGCATGGGTCATCAAGTGGAAGACGCCGCCGACAAAAGCGCCGACCCCGCAAGCCAGAAACATGTAGCCCAGCTGGCTGATGGTGGAATAGGCCAGGACGCGCTTGATGTCCGTTTGCACCAGGCCCATTGACGCGGCATAAATGGCGGTGAGCGCGCCGATCGCGGCCACCACGTGCATGGCGAAAGGAGCCATCTGAAACAGCGAGTTCATGCGCACAACCATATACACGCCCGCAGTGACCATGGTGGCGGCATGAATCAGCGCGCTGACCGGGGTGGGGCCTTCCATGGCGTCGGGCAGCCACACGTAAAGCGGTATCTGCGCGCTCTTGCCGGTGGCGCCGACAAACATCAGCAGCGCGATAGCGGTGAGTACGGGCATGCCCACGGCGAAGACGCCCGAGGCGATGCCGATATTCAGCGCATCGAGCATTCCGGGATACTGCGTGGCGTCCACCAGTTTCTCAAATCCCCGGGAGGTAAAGCGGATGGTGCCGAACGTTACCGAGGACAAAAATATCGCCAGCAAAAATCCGGTGTCCCCCACGCGATTGACGATGAACGCTTTTTTGCCGGCATCCGATGCGGTTTTTTTATGGAAATAAAAGCTGATCAACAAGTAGCTGCACAGCCCCACGCCTTCCCAGCCTACGAACATCAGCAGCAGGTTGTTGGCCAACACCAGCGTGAGCATGGAGAACATGAACAGGTTCAGATAACCGAAAAAGCGGTAGTAGCCGCCCTCCTGGGCCATGTAGCCGGTGGAATAAACGTGAATCAGGAATCCAACGCCGGTGACCACCAGAATCATCACCGACGAAAGCGGATCCAGCAGAATGCCCCAGTCCGCCGCGAAATTGGCCAGCGGGCCGGCCGTGGTGTGGTAGACGCCGGCGGGAATCCAAATAAACAGAATTTTCTGAAAGAAGCGGTCTTCGGCTGCGCGGTGCGCAAGTTGATAGACGGCACCGGCGGAAAAGACGAAAGAAATGAAAACGCTGCCTACACAGAAAAGATTCACCGCGAATTTCGGCAGACGCCGGCCCAGGAAGAGCATTAGCGCGGCGGAGACCAGCGGAAACAGCGGAATCCAGCCGGCGTGCTCGAGAAAATATTCGCCAGGCATCATGATGTGGCCGCCCACTCCGTCGCGGGGCCTGATGAGATTCTTACCATCGCAGCAGATCCATTTCGTCGGCCAGAAGCGTCTGACGGTTCCGGAAGTAGGCGATGATGATGCCCAAACCCACGGCCGCTTCGGCGGCAGCGTCCGTGATAATAAAAATGGCGAAGGCCTGCCCGTCGATACTCCCCAGGTGGCGCGAAAATGCCACCAGATTAATGTTCACCGCGTTCAAGATCAGCTCGATGGACATTAAAATAATTACCACGTTGCGGCGCGTGACCACGCCAATCACGCCGATGGTGAACAGCAGCAGGCTCAAGATCAGGTAGTGGCTTGTCGGAATCATTTTTTCTCTCGTACTTAAATTCGCTTCTTCCCCATAACCACTGCGCCCACCAGCGCGACCAGCAGCAGAATCGATGCAATCTCGAATGGGATCACGTACTTATTAAACAGCACATCGCCGATCAGTTGCGTGTTGGGCTCGAGCTGGGTGACCGCGACGCTGGGCAGATTCAGCAGATCCCGGTTTGCCCCATCGCGGTGCCCCAGCAGGAATGCGAGCAAGAGTTGCGCGCCCAGCACCAGACCAAGCAGCGTCGCCACCCAGCGCTGCCGGTTGAACTGCGCTTGATGCAGCGCTACATCCAGATTGACCAGCATGATGACAAACGCAAAAAGCACCATGATTCCGCCGACGTAAAGAATGATCTGCACCGCGAACAGAAACTCCGCGCGCAGGGTCAGGTAGAGTCCCGCGGTAGCCAGCAGCGTAGTGATCAGGAAGATCGCGCTGTAAATCGCGCTGCGCGACGTTACCACCAGCACCGCGCTAAGCACGGCCAGCCCGCCGAAGAAGTAAAATAAGATCTGGTCCATCATCGCGTCGGATACTCGAGTTTTACCGCCCGCCGGCCGGAAGCGCTGCGCGCAGAAATCTGTTTCACTCCGCAAGCTTCGTAGCCAGCAGATACCATCCAGCCGCCGCCAGCACTGCGCCGGCCACGGACAACGCGCCGAACATGATCCGCCCGGCTACCGTCCTGCGTCGCGCAGCCATCACGCCGAGGCTCACGGCCCAAATCGTGCCCATGACCGGAACCGCAATCAGCGCCATAAAATGGGACAAGCTCTGCCACCCTTAAGCCTCGCTCTCCACTTCGGTATCGGAGATGCCCGCGCGCTGCTCGCCCACGTGCGCCAGATACAGAGCGACTACAAGAGTCGCCAGCGTCGATAGCCCCAAGGCCACGGGCAGGCTCCAACCCGCCTGGCGATGCAGCACCAGACCGATTCCCAGCGACATCACGTTGACGATCGAAAGCGGAATCAGGAAAAACCAGCCGAGATGCATCAGCTGATCGAAACGATAGCGCGGGAACGTAAAGCGAATCCACAGGAACACGTAGATGTAAAGCATCACCTTGGCGACGAACCAGAAGCCACCGTGCACCGCCGCCTTCCATGCGGGCAGGATGGTCGCCGCCACGCCAAGCGGGAGCGCGAGCAGCAGAAACAGCCCGCCGAACGCAGCCATCACCAGCTTCTGCACCAGGACGGGTTGCTTCGGCGCGCGATAGAAACAGAAGCCGGCCACGCCCACAAAAAACAGCGGCGGAAAGAAATCGAGCGGCCGCAACCAACTCACGCCACCGAAGGGCCGCGCGCCACCTCCCAGAAAAAGTGTCGTGGCGATGCCCGCCACGACAATCATGTTGGCGTACTCGGCCAGGAAATAGAGCGACCAGCGGAAACCACTGAACTCGGTCATGTAGCCGGCCACCAACTCGGATTCAGCTTCGGGCATATCGAATGGGGCGCGGTTAGTTTCCGCCACCGAGGCCACTAAATAAATAAAAAAGGCCACGGGGCAAAGAAATATAAACCACACCCCCTGCGCCGCCTGGGCGTCCACCATCTCGCGCGTGGAGAGAGTTCCGGCAAGCAGAACGCCGGCGACCAATGCCATGCCTCCGGCCACTTCATAGCTCACCAGCTGCGCGGCGCTGCGCAGAGCGCCCATCAGTGAATAGTGGCTGTTCGAAGCCCATCCACCAAGCACGATACCGAAGATTCCCATCGAACTGATCGCCACGATGAACAGCAGGCCGATGTTCAGGTCAGCGATCAGAAATCCGGGGCCGAACGGAAGAGCGGCAAACGCCAGCAGCCCTGCGGTCACGGAAATGAGCGGGGCCATCCAGAAAATCCATTTATCGGCTCGCTCGGGGATGATGTCTTCCTTCAACAGAAGCTTGAGCGCGTCGGCGATGGGCTGCAGCAAGCCGTGCGGTCCCACGCGCATGGGCCCGAGGCGCGCCTGCATGTCGGCCATGACTTTGCGCTCCAGGAGCACAACATATCCGGCGAGCAGAGGTAGCACCGCGACAATCAGTACCGCGTAGAGCAGCGGTAGCGCGTGAGGCCTCAAGAATTCGATGATGCTTTGCATTCCTGTTACCGATCCACTTCGCCCAGAACGATGTCCAGCGTGCCGATGATGGCTACCACATCCGCCACCAGATGCCCGCGCACCATAGTATCGAATGCCTGCAGATTGATGAACGACGGCGGTCGTACGCGCACGCGATAGGGCTGCGTGGTCCCATCGCTCACGATGTAGTATCCAATTTCGCCCTTGGGCGCTTCAATCGAGTGATACACCTCGCCCGGCGGCGGCTTCAGCACTTTGCCGATGCGCGCCATGATCGGCCCGCTGGGAATATTTTCGATCGCCTGCAGGCAGATGCGGATCGACTGCCGTAACTCTTCCATGCGCACCAGGTAACGGTCGTAGGTGTCGCCGTTCTTGCCGGTGGGAATATCAAACTGGTATTGATCGTAGGCCGCATAGGGCATGGCCTTGCGGATGTCCCAAGCCACGCCGCACGCGCGCAGCGGCGGCCCGGTCACGCCCAAATCGATGGCTTGCTGGGCGGTGAGAATACCAACGCCTTTCGTGCGACCCACCCAAATGCGGTTCTCGGTCAGCAGCCGCTCGTACTCGTCCACCTTGATGCGAAAATCTTCGCAGAAGCGCCGGGTTTCCTGCTCGAAGCCGTCATAGGTTTCGTACTGCAAGCCGCCGATGCGGAAGGCGTGGGTGGTGAGCCGCGCCCCGCAGTACTTCTCGAAAATTTTGAGAATCTCTTCGCGCTCCCGCAGGCAATAAAATATCGGGGTGAGCGCGCCGATATCAAGCGCATGCGTGCCCAACCACAGCAGGTGGCTGGCGATGCGCTGCAGCTCGGTGAGAATGGTGCGAACCACCCGGGCACGGGGCGGCGCTTCGGCGCCGAGCAGTTTTTCCACCGTTTCGCAGTAGCCCAGGCCGTTGGACACCGCGGCGACGTAATCCATGCGGTCCACGTAAGGCGCAAACTGCGTATAGGTGCGGTGCTCGGCAATCTTCTCCACGCCGCGGTGCAGGTAGCCGATGATGCACTCGGAGCCGATGACACGCTCGCCATCGAGGCGCAGCTTCACGCGCAACACTCCGTGCGTGGAGGGATGTTGCGGACCCATGTTGATGATGATTTCGTCCGCGCCAAGCACGGTCTGTTCGACGGTAAAGGCGGGGCTGCGTGTGTCGGCCATGCGCTATTGCCCGCTCTCGATGCCCAGATTTTCGCGCACCCAGGCAGTGTCCTGCGTGAGGATGTCGTAGTCCTTGCGCAGCGGATAGCCTTGCCATTCCTCGGGCATGAGAATGCGCGTCAGATTGGGGTGCCCGGTGAAGCGGATGCCGAACATGTCGAACACTTCGCGTTCCAGCCAGTTGGCGGTGCCCCAGATATTGCAAACGCTGGGCACAGTCTCACCTTCACCGGCATGCGCCTTGAGCCGCAAGCGTTCGTTTTTCTTGAATGAGTAGAGGAACAGAACCACCTCGAAGCGTTTCTCGCGCTTGGGCCAGTCGACCGCGGTTAGATCAACGAGATAATCAAAATTTTCGCTGTCGCGGGCGAATTGGCAGATCGCCTCCAGACTCTCGCGCTCGACCACTAGAATGGCCTGCTTGCGGTCGACCCATGCCTCGCGCATGGCGGAGCCAAACTTCCCCTTGAATCGCGATACGAGCTCGTTTTCAAGAGGCAGGGGCTTGGGCGGCTCTTCTTTCTTTACTGCCGGGGCAGCGGGCTTAGCGGCGGGCGCGCCGGGCGTTGCGGGTTTCGCGGCTGGCGGAGCAGCGGATGCAGGCTTGGGAGCGCTAGAGCTTGCAGGAGTGGGAGGCGCGGCTGCGGGCTTTTCAGTCTCAGCTGCGACGGGCTGCGGAGCGACAGGATTCGGAGCTTCGGGTGCCGCGGGCTTCACTGGCTCCGAGGCGTCAAGCGTGGGCTGCTCCGCCGGCGCGGGGTTCACTTCCCCGCCTTCTCCAGTGGACTGCGGTTTTTTTTCAGAAGGATCGTTGGCCATTCGGATCTGAGGTGTACCTGCTGCCGGGAACTCTCGCCACACATCCCCAATTCGCGGCAACCGTGAAGTTTAACCCGCAGTATTTAGCATACGCAGCGAATCGGGTCAACCGCGTCTTCCACTTCCACGCTCGCGCCACACCACGCTTTGGCTCGCCTGGGCGCGTGCCGCAGCGCTTCTTACCTGCAACAGATTCACCTGTGAACGCATTCGGATGTTCAGAAGTATGGAAACTGTAATCCGCGGGACAATCCAGGAATCTGCGGTGTTTGGTGCGTTGCGCACCGTACTAGATTGCCAGTTCTCGAGAAGCCGACCCACAGATCCGCGTTACACCCACTCGAGAGCGCCTTTCTTGAAAACCCAGATGTAACCGACAATCAGGATCCCCAAAAACAACATCATCGAGACCAGCCCGTAGACCCCCAGCTTGGCGTACTGCACCGCCCAGGGAAACAGGAACACGGTCTCCACGTCAAAGATCACGAACAGCATGGCGATAATGTAAAAGCGCACGGAATAGCGGCCGCGTGCGTCGTTTTCGGCGGGGATGCCGCACTCGTAGGGCTCAAGCTTGGCCCCTCCCGAGGTCGAATCGGGCCGGATAAACTTGAAAACGATCAGCGTAACGGCGGGAAAGGCCGCGGCCAGAATCGCAAACAGAAAAACCGGAATGTATTGTGCGGGCATCTTTAAGACGCGCCATGCTAACACAGCGCCGATTTCGTGTCATTGCCAGCTGCAGCGAGTAGCGGCGTTTCGCCTACTTGGATGCGAAATCGTTGCGGTAGACCGTCCCGCCTTTAAGAACAAACGCCACGTGTTCCAGCACTCGCACGTCGGCGAGCGGATCGCCCGTGACAGCAACCAGATCGGCAAAATTCCCGGGCTCCAGAGTGCCGACTTTACCGCTCCAGCCGAGCAGGTCCGCGGCATGAATCGTGGCGGCCTGAATCGCGTCAATGGGCTTCATGCCCCACTCGACCATCTTGGCGAACTGCCTGGCATTGTCGCCATGCGGATAGACGCCTGCGTCCGTTCCGAAGGCCATGCGCGGGCCGGCCTGAAAGGCGCGCCGGAAATTTTCGCGCTGCAGCCGGCCGATGGCTTTTTCCTTCTCGATGGATTCGGGAAGCATGCCGATTTTTTCGCCCTGAGAGAGAATGTAATCGTCGTTGTAGATGTCGAAAACCAGATAGGTGCCGTGCTGTTTGGCGAGCGCGATTCCTTCGTCGTCGATCAGGCTGGAATGCTCAATGGAGTCGATGCCCGCGCGAATGGCATCTTTAATTGACTGTGTGCCGTGCGCATGAGCGGCAACTTTGCGTCCCAGCTTGTGGGCTTCTTCGGCGATGGCGGTCATTTCTTCCAGGGTGTATTGCGGCGTGCCAGGCTGATCGCCTTTGCTGAGCACGCCTCCGGAGGCGCAAATCTTGATGAGGTCGGCGCCATACTTGATTACCTCGCGCACCTTGGCGCGCGCGGCCCAGGGACCGTCGGCTACGCCTTGTCCTTGATGGTGATATTCATACGGCAGCAGGTTCTGGTCGCAGTGGCCACCGGTGATGCCCAGCGGAGGACCGGAGACCAGCATGCGCGGACCTTCCACGTCGCCGTCGTTGATGCCGTCGCGCAGCGCGACGTCGGTAAATCCTGACGCTCCCACGTTACGCACGGTCGTGAAGCCGGCGCGCAACGTCAGCCGGGCGTTCTTCACCCCGATCACCGCCTCGCGCGGCACGGAGATTCCCAATCCCTGGTAGCCGCTATGCGATGGATCGCCAGTGAGATGCGTGTGCACATCGATCAATCCAGGGAGGCACGTGGCTTCGGACAGATTCACGGACGTAATGCCCGCGGGGATGGCAGCGCTATCTGCCTTGCCCACGGCGGTAATTCGACCCTTCTCAAATACAACCACCTGGTCGGAGAGAAATTTACCGGAACGAACATCCAGAAGTTTGCCGCAGCGTATTGCGCCAGATTGTGTTGCGACAGGTTGTGCCGCGACAGGTTGTACCGCGCCAGGTTGTACCGCGACAGATTGGGCGTGGGTGCCTGGAGCGGTAGCAAGCAACACAACGAACAGAGAAAACAATTTCTTCATGAGTCCCCCTCAGACTGGAGCGGATGTTAACGCGGCAAAGCGAAGCTAGCAAGGGCCGCACCGGCCTCTGGCGCACGACCTACTCAGCCTCGGGGCTAGCCCGAACTGCTAGAAGTCTGCAGGCGGGCTCAACAGTAAGATGGGAGCAACAGTACATTTGTACTATTGCCCAGGGTACGCCCGGAGGAAAGAATCGGAGATCGCTTCACGAGAGTACCGATTTGGCACTGCGGAGGGCCGGCTTTTGCCGGTCAAGTCCATGAGCACACTTACCAAAGTAAGCGCCGAACTTGCACAACAGAGTTCCGACAAATCTGCCTCGCCGCCAGGGGTAAGCCCGAGGATTGCCGTACCCGATGTTTCGTCCAGCCCAGTTTGCATGGAGATCCCGGTCCGCATTCGCGGCCTGCAGGGTGACGCGCCGGCGGGCGAAGAAATTACGTCTTCCAACTCATTCACTGAAGACACGAATACGCTGATTCTGTTTCCGCGCGGCGCGGTAGTAAGACTCGCGACGCCAGTAACCGCCGGCCAGGAATTAATGCTCACAAATCTGGACAGCAACCAGCACGTACACTGCAAAGTGCTCACGGTGCGCGCCAGTGAAAGCGCGAAAGGTTACGTCGAACTGGAGTTCACGCACCGCACTGCGGGATTCTGGGGAAGCGTGGTCCCCATGCCCAAAATCACTCCTGCCACCAGCGCGCCGGAGTTCTCCCCGGCAAACGCTGAAACGCAAACGCGCGCCGCCACGCTTACCGCATCTTTCGGGGCGGCGCTCAAACCGCCATTCGATCAGACCGCTCAATCTGCTTCCCCGCTGGCTGCTGTCAAGCCTGCACGCATGCAGCATCTGCCCAGCTCGCCGCCGGTGTCTGCCGTGGCGGCGCTTGCCGCGACCGCTGATGCGCATGCGCACGCAACTGTTGAAAGTCAACCCCGCTCGCACCCGGCATCAGTCGAGCCCAAATTAGACGTGCAGTTCGCTAAGAATCGAATTGCCGGGGATCTTCAGACTGGCGGCAAATGGAAGGCCGTCGGCGTCTCGACGGCAGCCGTGGTGCTGGCGCTAACCCTGGGCACTTATCTGTTGCGTTCACGCCCGGCAAGCACTGCAGTGGTCCCACAAAATGAGAATGTGGCCGTTGCGCAAAACGTCGATATTACGCCCGCACCGCCGCCAACTATGGGCGAGAGTGCCAACGCCACACCGCCCGGCTCCCCTGCCGCGTCTCCGGTGAGTGGGGCGCAGCGCACCGCCGCCATCCCCGCCGCTACCACGGCGCCTGAAACGACAGACGCGAATAAACCTGGCGCCGTGCGCGAGTTGCTGCGCACTGCGGCAACGAAACTGCATCTTAGCCCGGACAACAGTAAGATTATCGCCCCCGCCAGCCCGGCGCACCCTAGCGGTTCCTCATCTGACGAGGCGCCAGCGATCGCGGCGGATAATTCCTCATCGCCCGCCGCTAGCGGTTCCACGGGCAGCGGCATTATCTCTGGTGGCCTCGGGAACGTAGCGCCTCCGGCCAAATGGGTGGTGCCAGCGCCCGCCCCCGCCGCCGTGAAAGCCACCGTTCCGAGAGCAATCTCTGTGGTGAAGCCGCACTATCCATCGGCGGCAAAAAACGCTCACATCGAAGGTGACGTCGTCATCCAGGCGGACGTCGATGCCCTGGGTAAGGTGGTGGGAACGAAAGTGATCTCCGGCCCGGCGCTTCTGCAGGCGGCCGCCGTGGAAGCACTTCAACAGTGGAAGTATGAGCCAGCGAAGCTAAATGGCCAGGCAGTGGCGGGCAAGACGATGGTGAGTTTAAATTTCCGCCTGCCGTAAGAGCGGGAAATCGTTATCGAGCGGATCGAGACGCACCGAGGGACGCCTTAAACTTCGATTGCTATTACCCTTCGAACAGCAACTCCCGGGCGCGCTGCGTAGCTTTAACCACAGCCTTAATCAAAGTGACGCGGACCTTGCCGTCCTCCAGCTCGAGAATTCCATCTATGGTGCATCCGGCGGGAGTGGTGACCGCGTCCTTCAACCGCGCGGGGTGCTCACCGGTTTCCAGCACAACTCGCGCGGCGCCGTACATCGTCTGCGCAGCAAGAAGCGTGGCTATGTCGCGCGGCAAGCCTACCTTCACCCCGGCTTCGGCGAGCGATTCAAGAAGTATGTAAATAAATGCCGGTCCGCTGGCGGAAAGCCCGGTGACAGCGTCCATCAGCTTTTCATCCACCACCACGGTGCGGCCCGCAGCATCGAAAAGCGTTTGCGCGATTTCCAGGTGACCGGGCTTGGCATGTTTACCGCTGGCCAGTCCAGTCATGCCCGCGCCAATCGCGCAAGGGGTGTTGGGCATGGCTCGCACTACCGGAACCCCGTCGACCAGACGTTCCTCCAGGTAAGCGGTGGGCACTGACGCCGCCACGGAAATAATCAATTGCCTCGGGGTCACCGTGGAGCGAATCTCTTCGAGGACGTCTTTCACTGTCTGCGGCTTCACGCACAGCAGAATGATGTCCGCCTTCTCCACCGCCGCGCGGTTGTCCGTGGTCACGGAAACGCGCAGTGATTTGCCCAGCGCCCGCGCCTTCTCCGCGTGCCGCACAGTAGCGCGCACCTGTCCCGGGGATATCAGCTTGTGGCGCAAAAAAGCCTGAAGCAGGATCCCGCCAATTTTTCCGGCGCCCAGCACCGCCAGACGCTTCCCAGCCAGCTTGTTCTTCATAGTGAAACTATAGCCGCAACAGCGCGGCGCGAGGAAACAAATCGCTGAGAGGCCTAATCATGGCGGGCGCCATGCAGCACATCAATGGCGTGGGGAATCAATTCGGCAACGGCTTCCAGCGATTCGATGGCACCTTTAGGGCTGCCCGGCAGATTGACTACCAGAGTCTTTGCGCGCACGCCCGCTACCGCACGGGAAAGCACGGCG
>JAAFGT010000070.1 GCA_010365215.1 Acidipila sp.
TCCCGGAAAGCGTCTCGGCGCGGGGATCCACCTTGGGATTGTGCCAGGTATAAATCCAGTTCATCATGCCGAAAAGTCCCAGCACGGCGACGCGGGCATTCGTTGCGCGGACACCGCCCGAGCGCGCCAGGTCCTGATACAGGCGCAACGCCAGCTCGTAATAGCGCCGCTTGATCGCAGCCACCTCGCGGCGAAACGGCTCCTCCAGCGCTTCCGCTTCGTGCGAGAGCACCTTCATCTCCAGCGGATGGCTCAAGAAGTAGTCGACGTGATTCTCCACTAACAGCCGCAGGCGCCGTTCAGGGGAGGCCTCCGCTTCGAGGCGCTGCTCTAGCCGCTCGAGGACGCTGGTGAACGCGTGGGATTGAATGAGAAATAGAAGTTTTTGCTTGCTCTCAAAATAATAGTACAGACCGGAAAGAGAAATTCCGCAGGAGCGGCTGATGTCGCGGATCGATGCGCCTTCAAAGCCCTTCTCCGCAAAGACCGTTGCGGCGTGCCGCAAGATAAGCTGCAGTTTGCGGTCGGATTTTCGCGGGGCAGCTGTGGCCATGAGGGAAACCAGGCAAGCTTAAGTCGAACGGCCGAGTCGAACGTTCGTTCAAAACACTACTTCGACAGCCAGAGAATGTCAAGGCGGGAAAGTCATTGTCGGGCCGAGTGGTTTGGTGCCCAGAGCGCGCCTTAGGCAGGTGCCAGAAGGCGCTTTACTTGGCTCACCAATCCTTCCAGATCTCCAACCTTGCCCACGATCGCGTCGATCCCAGCGTTGGAAGCCAATAATAGCGAAATGCTGTCGGCATGCAGAGTGAAAAGAATTATTGGCATGATGCTGCCGGTACTACGCAACGTGCGCGCTGTGTCCAGACCATTCAAGTGCGGCATGGAAAGATCCAGGATCACTAAATCCGGCGACAGTTCACGCGTTTTTTGCACAGCCTCGAGTCCATCCACCGCCTCGACGCACACAAACGAGCCGGGGATGGCCTGAATAATTTGCCGCGTCAGCTTCCGCATTTCCGCGCCGTCATCCGCAATGAGAATCGTTTTTGACATAAGCCGCGTCCGCCCTTTTCGCACAAAGTTACAGGTCATGTTGCTAATGAGAGCGCCGGCCAGAAGCAAGAAACTTTCGTTCTGGCCGGCGCCCTTGGTGGGCGATGGGTCTGGGCGAAACTAATTTTTTGTAATGACGTTGGAGTCTAATGTGACCGAGCCATGTTGCGCCAGCGCCCTGCCGTGCAGCGTCGCACTGGTGGCAATCGATATCGAACTATGCGCCATGATTGTTCCCTTAAACGCGGAGAATGTTCCTAGCGTCGCGGAACTGCCCACCTGCCAGAAAACGTTGGACGCCTTTGCGCCGCCTGTCAGGACCACCCGGCTGCCGGTTCCCACGGTAAGTTTGGACGCAACCTGGAAAATGAAAATGGAATTCGGGTGGCCAGTGGCATCCAGAGTAAGATCGCCGGTAATCGCCATCGTGGAGGTTGATTTATACAGACCCGGGGTGAGGGTACGCCCGCCTAAATCTCCAGCCACGCCGACTACGCCGAGCTTGCGCCCGGCAGCATTGTTATAGGCGATGGTCAGGGAGGCTTGCGCGTGTTGTGCGACGATATCGCCGGCGTGTATCGATCCGATCACCGTAGCGGGAGGAGTTCCAGGGACATAAGCAGTTCCAGGCCACACCCCAAGATCCCCGGTAATTACGCTGGGGCCGGTGTTCGTCACTGTTTCGCCGCCCAGAACCACGAAGGTGGCCGCCGATCCGAGGAATACGGTCGGCTGGTCGGCAACTGCGATTTGCGCCGTCATGGGGCTTGCAGCGGCAAAACAAAGAACAAACGCCGCGCCCAGCAGGAACGCGCTAACACGTTTCGACTGATTCCCAGATTCAGACGTAATTGTATTCAATGCCTTATTTTTGTTCACTGCTACAACTCCTTTGCACTTTGCTTTTCCTAGGGCTGGATTTCTGTTTAGCTGTCGGACTCGAGAATGGCCTCCGCCTCCCGCCATGTAAATCAGCCCTTCGCTGATTCTTGCGTAGGACGCAGTCTGGAAAATTTGTCGGTGTTTGTCTTACAGGGGAACTGCAAGCGGAGAAGGACGGAGCGCGCTGGAAATGCTCCTAGAATTGGGCCGCCCTCAATTCATCAATCCATTCAGGATCGCGTACTGGACGATCTCCGCGCTATTTTTAACGCCCAGCTTTTCCAAGATTCGAGCCCGATAGGTGCTGATGGTTTTTGCGCTGAGCGACAGTTCTTCGGCGATCTCCGTAACGGTCTTTCCCAGGGCGATACGGGACATAACTTCATATTCGCGGTCGGAGAGCGTTTCGTGCGGTGTGCCGGTGAAGTCCTTTCCTAATCGCAAGGCCAACTTTTCGGCCAGCGCGGGACTCACGTATCGCCCCCCCGCCATGATCTTGCGGATTGCTTTCGCCAACTCCTCGGGAGCGCTTTCCTTCGTCAGGTAGCCTCCCGCGCCCGCCTTCAGCATGCGAATGGCAAACTGGTCTTCCGAGTGGCCGCTGAGGACGAGTACCGGCAGCTTGGGCCATCCAGTCTTTAATTCCTTGAGAAGATCCAACCCGCCTTTGCCCGGCAGAGTAATGTCGAGCAGCGCGACGTCCCACTCTTTTTCCCGAAGCTGTTCCAGCGCCTGCCGGGCATCGGAGGCTTCTCCAAACGCAGCGCCGCGGAAATCATCGGAGAGCAGCGCCCGCAAACCGCGCCGGATGATAGCGTGGTCATCGACGATGAGGACTCGTATCATTGGGACTCAAATCATGGGATGGCGGTGGGCAAAGAGCCGCATTCCGCGGGCGTTGATAACGGGAGCCAGGGGAGGACGGCGGTTCTTCTCCCCGGAGCAGTGTAACTTTGCACCCGGGCGGGCGGCACACCTTTTGTTCTGAGCATTTCCTCCCGGCGGCGTGGCACGGCGTACGAGGATACCACTCCTGTAGTTCATCGCTGCGTAATGATGCGAGGGTGCCAGCCGCAGCGCTCGGGGTAGCGCCACGGACTGCGAGGAGCGAAATTGTGCTCGACTATAATCGCGTTTGTGGTATACTGGGCTTGCGTTTGTTGCTCTTGTAAAACCTTTAGACGCTTTAGAAGGGGCTGCAAGTTCACACTTGCGGTCCCTTTTCTTTTTGCCGTTGGGGGCTGTTCGAGAAGCACCAAATAGCTCAAATATAAGAAGAGAGAAAACACAGTGAAAGAACAAGGAACAGTTAAGTGGTTCAACGCCAGCAAGGGATTTGGCTTCATCTCCCGCCAGTCTGGTGAAGATGTATTCGTTCATTTTTCCGCCATCGCGGCGGAGGGCTATAAGTCCTTGAACGAAGGCCAGGCGGTTGAGTTCGAAGTCACCTCCGGACCGAAGGGTCTGCAGGCGGCGAACGTCACCACCCTCTAATCAAACGGCGCGGGCCTGCCCCTGGTGGGCCCGCATCTTCTCCCGATTCCCTGACTTACGAGTGCGGACCGGGGAGAAGAATGAACCAGCAACAGGAAGCGGAAGCAAAGGCCCTACCGGCCATTTTTTTTGGTACCCGCGTTTATCACCCAGGAGGCTCCCGTGAAAGCAGTTCCGAAAGGCCAGTACATCAAACACTTTCAGTACGGGTTGGGCGTGATCACCGAATCCGACGCCGAAAAAACGTCGATCGACTTCGATCTGCACGGCCCCAAAAAATTCATGACCAGCCTGATGGTCGTTGAGCCGGCGGAAGGAACTCCGCCCAAGCGTCCGCGCGCCAAGCGCGTGAAGAAGACTGTCCTTGCCGCAGCCGCGGTCGCCGCCTCAGGGTCGAAATGACCAGCGCCGTTCTTATCCAGTACGTTGGCTTCGAAGCAAAACCGCTGGTCCGCGAGTACACCTTCAACATAAAGGAAGCAGCCGGCGACCCGCGCCAATTCACATTGACCATCTTGAACGAGGCATTTCACTCGCGCCGCGTGCGTTATCAGGATGCGCCGGACATCTGCTCTCTGAAGCTGCAGGGCGAGATGGCTACCTTCGCCAACAATCCGCCGCACACGCACTACAGAATTACCGACGCGGAGCTGCAGGTCTATCACTCCGCGCATAGCAAGCCGGCGCGCGGGTTATTCAAGCGAAAGACAGAAAAAGAAGAAGATTTCTAAACCCCCGGGGCGCGCGTGCGCCTCGAGTCGTCAATACCAGCTCCCTGCCCCGCCACTGCCGGTTTACCACCGGCAGCGCCCCTCTCCGAACTCCTTATCAGAAATAAATCGCAAATTGTTCTCCCGCACTATTTTCCGTCAGCCCACAGCGGCACTTGCCGGCCGATGCCATGCTCCTGCGCGTATTCAAACACGCGCGCCGCTACCGCAATATCTTCGATAGCCACGCCGTTTGATTTGAAGAGCGTGACTTGCTCCGCGTTGGTGCGGCCGGCCACCTTGCCGCTGACCACATCTGCAAGCTCGCGAACCTGCGACCACCGTGCCAGATCGTCGCCCATCACCTGGATCAAATCGCCTGCCTCGAGGCGCGACTGTTCGCGCGAATCGGCAACCAGTACGTCGCAGCGGCGAACCGCGTCTTCATCCAGCTCACGCTTCTGAGGGAAATTCGCCCCGATAGCGTTAATGTGCACGCCCTTGGGCAACCACGCGCCTTGCAGCACCGGCGTCGAGGATTGCGTGGCGGTGATTATGATATCCGAGCCGCGGACGGCCTCTTCTGCGGAAGCCGCTGGCTCCACGCGAACTTTCAGGGACGCGCTCATCTCTTTCGCGAAGGCGGCGCGGCGCGCGGCATCGCGCCCAAACGCACGCACCAGTTCGAGCTTCCGCACCGCACTTACCGCTTCGAGCTGAGTTCTGGCCTGCCCTCCCGTGCCGATGATCCCGGCGGTGCGCGAATCTTCGCGCGCCAGGTAGCGCGTGGCCACGCCGCTGGCCGCGCCGGTGCGTATCTGCCCCAGATAGTCCGCTTCGATGAGCGCGGCGAGCTCACCCGTCAAGTTGCGATACAACGGAACCAGAAAGCGCAACGCCCCGCGGACGCTGCTGTAGATCTTCAGTCCGCAGTAGCCGCCTTTGACGTCCGCAGCAGCCATGTAATGGAGAAAGCCCTTGTCAGGCAGATTGAGCCGCTGGCGCGACTGGAGAATGGCCTCTCCGCCGGCCAGGCGGCGAAAAACCTCCTCCACCGCCTCAATTGCCATCGGCATGGTCAGGATGCTTCGAACATCGGCCTCGCTGAGCAGCAGAGCCATTCAGGCCTCCTTGCTTTCTGACAGTGATCGAACCGCTTTGCTGCTCATTTCCGCCTCCGTGCAGGGACTCGCCGGCGCTTTTCAAGATCGATGCGGTGAACGCTGGTCTGATGCATGGCATAGACCCGCTGCCCGCTGCCCTGCTTGCTCTCCGCCACGAATGAAAATTTCGCGTCGCCGCCAGGCGCGGTGGCAGGCTCGACGTGAATCGGGAAGTGCCCACAGAGATTACTTTCCAGGAAAGCGGTTTCATAACGCCGCCGTTGCAGGCCCCAGGTGTACACGCGCAGCAGTGTGAAATCGCATGGATGGCCGTCTCCGCCTTGCGTTCCCGCGGTGAGATATTGCGGGCGAAGTTTTTCTCCATCGCTGACGCGATTCAATTCAAACCAGGCTACAAAATGAAAACCGGAAGCGTAGTCGGCAATGGCTTGCGGCGGGTCGTAGTCAATGAAGCGCCGCAGCACCCATCCGGCCACTTCGCCGGTATCTTCCGTGGTGCCGCGCACCAGCACCCAGTCTTCTCTCTTCAAGTCACCGGCGCCGGATGACTCGCTCGCACGTGCATCGTCGCTCGGCTTCACATCAGCGAGTTTTCGCTCCAGAATCTCCAGTCGCAACGCGCTGGGAAACTGAAAAATGCGTATGGTCGAGCGTCCCGGCTCGAGGCGAACGTTCGTGGGCACGCGCGTGTGCGCCTGCGCCTGCGAAGGCATGGTGTGCGCGCGCACGCGCAACTCAGCCGCATGGCGCCACAGCGTAGCATCCATCAGGTGCCGCTGCTCCACCCAACCCAGCAGTCCCGCGTCGGTGCGTACCTGGACTTGGTCATTCTTGCGGTCGACAATCACGACGCGTTCGCCGAAATGCAGCGTGGCTAACGTCTCGCGCACCTGGGCAAGCCGGCTCCGCAACAGGACGTTGCGCTCGCCGATGTACGCTTCTTCCGGTTCCTTCGGCTGGTTATGCAGAGCCACAAACAATCCTGCGCCGGCAGCCAGCACAAAAATCGCCAGGCCAATCTTGAAGTTTCGGGATTTCATTCCCTTTGGATTCCCCTGCTCAGCCGTAGATGCGTCCGCGGTCGTAGCGTTAGACCTGATCGCCGAAGGTGATGCCGATGGCACGCGCGGCGTGCACCTTATCGCCCAGGGGATCGACCCGATTGTATGAGCCCACCGCGTCATCGAAGGTGACCGATTCGATCTTGGTTCCATGCAGGCAGACCATGCGGCCAAATTCGCCGCGCGCGATCAGATCCACCGCAGCCACGCCGTAACGCGTAGCCAGCAGGCGGTCGAACGGACTGGGCGTGCCGCCGCGCTGCACATGACCGAGGATAGTGACCCGCACGTCCTTGCCGGTGGCCGCCTGGATCGCGTTGCCGATCAGCACGCCGGCACTCTGCGTGCGCGGCACGGGAAAGGGCTCGCCCAGCGCGTCTTTTTCCGGCATTCGCACGCCCTCCGCCACCACGACCAGGCTGAATTGACGGCCGGCAATTTCCCGCCGGCGGATCGCTTCGCAAACATTCTCGAGCGTGAAAGGAATTTCCGGAATCAAAATGACGTGCACCGCGCCGGCAATACCGGCATGCAGGGCGATCCAGCCGGCGTCGCGTCCCATCACTTCCAGCACCATCACGCGGTGATGGCTTTCGGCGGTGGTGTGCAGGCGGTCGAGGGCGTCGGTAGCCACATGCAGGGCGGTGTCGAATCCGAAGGTCACGTCGGTGGCGGAGAGGTCGTTATCGATGCTCTTGGGGACGCCCACCACCTTCACTCCCAGTTTGTGGAACTGGTTGGCTATCCCTAGCGTGCCATCACCGCCTATCACCACCATGGCGTCCATGCGCAACCGTTTCATGTTCTCGATGCACTGCCTGGAAAAATCGCGGCAAACTTTTTGACCGTTCTCGGCAACTTCATAAGCAAATGGATTGCCGCGGTTGGTGGTGCCGATGATCGTGCCGCCGCGCGGCAGGATTCCGCTGACCGCCTCGATATCGAGATCCCTGCAGCGCTCTGGCCAGATCAGGCCGTCAAATCCGTTGGTAATGCCGATCACGCGCCAGCCGAATTCATTGATGGCCGCACGCACGATACCCCGGATCACGCCGTTCAGCCCCGGGCAATCGCCGCCCCCCGTAGAGACGCCGATCGTCCGGATGTTGCTGGTCATGCAGCCCTCCCGATGAGGAATTGCCGCACGATTCTACACCTTCTGCGCGCAACGCCGACAAGTCGCGCGACGCCATGTTTCTTGTTATGTGTCGGGAATCTAAAAAATATTCGCGGACCTCTAGCTGCGGACGGATACTCGCGCGCCGGCGGCTGGATGGCTTCTGGTAGAATGCGCAGCAGGCCCAACATGACATACGCAACACTCAGCGCCGGGAGGCGGCCATGCGCATGCTCGAAGCATTGAAGCCCTTATCCTTGCTCCTGCTGCGCCTCGGTGTTGGCTTGATATTTATCTATTACGGTTATCCCATGCTGTTCACCGACGCGCACCGCATCGCGGAGTCATTTGCCAAGATGGGCCTGCCCTTCCCTATGTCCTACGTCGTGGGAATCATCGAACTCTTCGGCGGGGCTTTGCTGGTTGCCGGACTTTTCACCCGAGTCGCGGCGCTTTTACTTGCCGGGGTAATGGCCGGCGCCATCTGGAAAGTGCACCTGGCGAAAGGAATTATGGCGGTGGGCGAATATCAATTTGCTCTGATCATGGGCCTCGCCGCATTCACCCTGGCCACCACCGGCGCAGGGCCAATTTCAATCGACCGGGCGATGTTTCGCGAAAGCGCGGGTCGCAGACAGAAAGGTCCGCGAGTGAAAAAAGACTGACCGCGACCTGGGCGGACAGAGGTTCACAAGAAAACAGTACGGCCAGGAATTTTCCAGAATCTGTTATGTCGAAGGAGTTCCCGCGGTCGCCGGCGACCCCGCCGGATACGTCTCCGCAAGCGGGGTTACGAACCACAGCAGCAGGTAAGCAAGGAACGGAAAAAAGCTTAGCGTAGCCACCAGCCACAGTACGCGCACCACCGTAGAGTCCACGTCCAGGTACTCCGCCAAACCGCCGCACACGCCGCCGATCTTTCGATCCGTCGCGGACCGGTACAGCCGGTGAGGACGCCCTGCCGCTGCGAGCGGCACGGATTCCGGATCCAGCGGAATGATCATCCAGGCTGCTAGGTAAGCGAAGAGTCCGACTCCAGTTAAAAACATGAGTAGAAAAACAATCACTCGCACGACGGACGCGTCCAGCTCCATGTACTCAGCCAATCCGCCGCATACTCCGCCAATTTTTTTGTTGGTGGACGAACGGTAGAGCCGCCGCGGCGCAACCCCCGGCGGAAGCTCCGGTAGGTGAGCGAGCAATTGCGCGCCGCATAGATAGCAATACCTGGAGTTATCGGCGATCGCTTTCTGGCAGCTTGGACAGATCATAGGCTGGTATCTCCGTGCTCCACTCGCTCTCTTCTCAAATGGCCGTAAGGGAGCTTCCCTCTCTAGATAGATACGCAGCGGCGCCCAAAATGTTCCCAATAGTGGGATACCGGCAACGGCGCATTCACTAAAAGTTCACTAGCGCGCGAACCGCGTTAACAATGTCGGCGGTCTGCGGTAAAATCTCGTCCTCCAGCGCAGGCTGATACGCGCAAAAGGTATCGGCGGCGGCCACGCGCCGCACCGGTGCGTCCAGCTCTTCGAACAGCTCGTCGCCGATGCGCGCGGCAATCTCGGCGCCGTAGCCCCAGGAAATGGAGTCTTCGTAGGCTACGAGCACTCTGTTGGTTTTGCGCACCGTGGTGGCAATTGCTTCCCAATCGTAGGGACTCAGCGAGCGCAGGTCAATCACCTCCACGGAAACGCCCTGGCGATCGAGCTCGGCAGCCGCTACTTCCGAGCGGTGCACGAGCGCACCGTACGTGATGATGCTGACGTCGCGGCCCTCTCGCGCCACGCGCGCCTTGCCGAACGGAATGGTGAAGTCGGAACCGGGATACGGCGCGCGGTTGTAAGGCTGGCGATAGAGATGCTTGTGCTCGAGGAACATGACCGGATCGTCGCAGCGGATTGCCGTACGCAGCAACCCGCACAAATCCTGCGTAGTCGAGGGCATCACCACGCGCACACCGGGCGTATGCGTGAAAAAAACTTCTCCGCACTGGCTGTGGTAGGGGCCGCCTCCGGTGAGGTATCCACCAATGGCCACGCGAATCACCAAGGGGCACTTCCAGTGCCCCGCCGAGCGCCAGCGCAGCGTGGCCAGCTCATTCCGCAGTTGCATCATCGCTGGCCAGATATAGTCGAAAAACTGAATCTCCACGACCGGCTTCAGGCCGCGAGTGGCCATGCCCATGGCCCGCCCCACGATATTGGCTTCCGCCAGCGGTGAATTGAACACGCGTCCGGACCCGAAGCGCCTTTGCAGATTGGCCGTGGCCTTGAAGACTCCGCCCTTCCCTTTTACTTTCTCGAGCTGGTCCTCGCGGCTGCAGTCGGCCACGTCTTCTCCAAAAACCAGGATGCGTTCATCGCGCGCCATTTCATCGGCCAGCGTCAGCGCAACGCTGTCAACCATGGTTTTGGGATCGCCCGTAGGATGCGGCTCGGTGGCAAAACGCGGCGCGGTGGGGTCAACTTCCGGCGAGTACACCCACAGATTATACGAGTCGCCGGCGGGCAGTTCCGCCGCAAGCGCGCGGTCCGTCGCGGCGCGAACCTCGGTGTCAACTTCCTTCTCGATTCGCTCCAGAGTCTTCTCGTCAGCAAGTCCTTCGCGAACCAACAGCAGCCCATACTTCGTCAGTGGATCCTGCAGCGCGTCGCCGCTGCGCTCTTCATTGCTGCGATATAACTTTTCATCGTCGGAGAGCGAATGGGAGTACGGACGGATCACATGCGCGTGGAGAATCGCCGGACCTTTGCGCGCGCGGCAATGGTCCACCGAGCGCCGGCAAGCCTCATAGCTGGCAAACAGGTCGGTGCCGTCGCACTCCTCGACGTAGAGATTGGGATAATTCGAAACCAGGCGGGAGATGCTGCCCCCCGCGGTCTGCACTTCCACGGGAACCGATATGGCGTATCCGTTGTCCTCGATGAGAAAAAATACCGGAAGTTTCTTGGTACAGGCGGTGTTGACGGCTTCGTAGAATTCGCCTTCGCTAGTGCTGCCATCGCCACCGGAGACGTAGACGATCTCATCCGCAGCGTGATGTACATCTTTTCCGCCGGGTGCGCGCCGCGCCTTCTCCAGTGCCTTGGGGAATTCCTGGTAGAAAAGCGTCGCTTCTGCCGCGCCCACGGCCTGCAGGAACTGCGTACCGGTGGGCGAGGACTGCGAGACGATATTCAAACCAGCATGTCCCCAATGCGAAGGCATCTGCCGTCCTCCCGAACTGGGGCCTTCTTTCCCACCTAGGGCCTCGACCAGCATTTCGTCCGCGGTCATGCCCACCGCCAGGCAGAGAGCGCGATCTCGATAGTACGGATAAAACCAGTCGTGTTTAGGTTTCAACACCAGCGAGGCCGCCAGCAGCACAGCCTCGTGACCCGCCCCACTGATTTGGAAGTAGATTTTATTCTGGCGCTTGAGCTGGATCTCGCGGTCGTCCAACTTGCGGGAGAGATACATCAGGCGGTAGAGCCGTAGGAGATCGTCCTTGGCCAGGCCGCGGTAGTTCGCCGCGTCCAAGGCTACTGTGTGTGCGCGAGTGTGTACCGCCATCCTGCTTCACCTCGTGACCGGCTGCCGCAGACTTTACGACCCCTCGCCCATTATAACGAAATTTGGCGACGGGCAATGGCCCAGAATGTGACTTTGGGAGCTCGCCGCGTGAAGGAGGCCGGTTGAACGGGCGAGTGGCGGGGACCGACTGCCCAATTTGTGCAGGACAGTCGAAATAATTTACTCCAAGTGTGTAAAAATTTGCCACTGGACCTAAGCTGCCTTGGCTATTCCCATTTGGGGCATCTGCCAGCCTCAACCTAAGTCGTTTCGTTGAAGCAATACTGTCCTTGCTGCCTGTCGAAAGGGTACTGAATTCTTGTGCGAGAGTGGCCCCTCTCCTGCTATCTTCTCTTATATTCGGTCGGGCTTCGTGCGTCTCTGGGGACTGTTTGGTGCCAGGCGCAGCCGAATAAGTGACTCACCTTCGGAGGACAACTTGTCGATTCGCTCGTCGCGTGTGTTTTGCGCCGCAGCAGTAGTGTGCTGCCTGGCGACGTTACTAGTAGTAGTTTCACAAGCTCAAACCACCAAGGGACATTCCACACCTCGATTCTCCCGCAAGGCCAAAGCCGGCGGCCAGGCTCCGTCCTCGCCCCAAGCCGGCGAAGTTGACCTGTCCCGCTCGGTCCAGCAAACGACGCCGACGGTCAGCCGCGAAGTAAACCACGACCTTTCGCCGCCCCTTTACCTGATTCCTCCTGCCGTACGCCAAGGCGGCCAGCGCGTACACGACATCGAAGTCCTGCCTCGTCCCAATGTTGCAAGCGTTGTAGACTCGGTTGTGCAGCGGACCGGCCCTACGCGTCGCGCGCCTGCGACACTGCTTAATTTCGCCGGCATAGGGAACGGATTTACCGGTCCGGCCGGCACGTTTTTAGTCAATTCTGCTCCGCCCGATACCAACGGCGACGTGGGTCCTAATCATTACGTCCAGGTCGTGAACACCGATTTCGCTATTTTCAACAAGAGCGGCACGGCGGTCTTCGGTCCCACTCCCATCAATACTCTTTGGAGTGGGTTCGGCGGCGGCTGCCAGAACAATAACGACGGCGACCCGGTTGTAATCTACGACCCTATCGCCGACCGCTGGGTAATCTCCCAGTTCTCCATCTCTACTTTGCCGTATCTGCAGTGCGTGGCCATATCGAAGACCGGCGACCCGACCGGGGCCTACAACCGTTACTCGTTCCCGTCCGCGATCCCCTCAGACTTTCCCGATTACCCGAAGATGAGTGTCTGGCCCGACGCTTACTACGTGACGTTCAACATGTTCGCCGGCGGCGTGAGCTTCTCGGGCGGCGAAGTGTGCGCCTACGACCGCGCGAAGATGCTGGTTGGTCTGGCAGCGACACAGCAGTGTTTCAACGTGGGTTTCAACTACGGCGGGCTGCTGGCTTCAGATCTGGACGGGGCGCAGTTACCTCCAGCTGGTTCGCCGAACTACGTTCTGGCGCTGGGACTGAGCAACAATGACCTCGCCTTCTGGAAATTTCACGTCGATTGGGCGATTCCCGCGAATACCACTCTCACCGGCCCGGCAGTAATCACCGTTGCTGCGTACAATGCGCTCTGTGGCGCCGGCACATGTGTCCCTCAATCGGGCACAACGCAGAAACTCGATTCGCTCGCAGACCGCCTTATGTTCCGCCTTTCCTACCGGAATTTCGGCACCCATGAATCGCTGCTGGTGAACCACAGCGTCGCGGTCGGCGCCGGGGGCGGAGTGCGCTGGTACGAAATTCGCACCCCAGGCACCACACCCACGGTTTTTCAGCAGGGAACCTATGCGCCTGACTCGAGTTTCCGCTGGATGGGCAGCATGGCCATGGACACGAGTGGCAACATCGCCTTAGGCTTCAGCACTTCGAGCAGCACCCTCCACCCGGAGATCCGTTACACCGGGCGCCTTGCGGGAGACCCTGCGGGCCAGATGACCCAGGGTGAAGGCACCATAGTCAGCGGTGCCGGCTCGCAGAATGGCGGCCTGAATCGCTGGGGCGACTACAGCATGATGGCTGTGGACCCGGTCGACGACTGCACGTTCTGGTATACGACCGAGGCTATCCCGGTAAACGGGTCGTTCAACTGGGTAACGCGAATTGCCACGTTTCAGTTGCCTGGCTGCGGCGTTGCCAGTCAAGCCCCAGCCATTACCAGCGCCAACCACACAACCTTCACCGTCGGCCTGGCGGGTTCGTTCACCGTTACCACGACCGGTTCTCCGACTCCGGGCATCAGCGAGAGCGGGGCTTTGCCGAGTGGCGTGACGTTCCACGACAACGGCAACGGTACGGGTACGCTCAGCGGCACTCCGGGTGTCGGCACCAACGCTACCTACAACATTTCTTTCACCGCTGCGAATGGCGTGGGTTCGAATGCCATTCAGAGCTTCACCCTGACGGTAAATCCGTCGGCCACCCTGCCTCCGACGCTGACCAACATCATCCCGGCCAGCGGAGTCACCGGCACGTCTCTCGGCGTGACGCTCACGGGAACGAATTTCATCGTCGGTTTGACCACGGTCACCTCCACCACGAAGGGGATCACGGTGTCGAACGTAATTGTGGCCAGCGCAACGCAGCTGACGGCTACATTTACCATTGTTGCAGACGCCGCCAAACCGAACAGCTCGATCTCGGTGACCACGCCGAACGGTACGAGCGGCGGGATTAATTTTGACATCTACCATCCGCCCACACTCAGCTCCATCGCCCAGAATAGCGGCGTCGCTGGAACGGCGGTGAACGTGACCCTGACCGGCACGTTCTTCCGCACGCCCATCACCGTGGGACTGAGCGGCACGGGGATCACCGTGAGCAACACCGTGGTTCAGAGCGCCACGCAGCTCACGGCGACCTTTACCATCGCCGCGAACGCCTCCCTCGGGCCGCAAAACGTCACCGTCAACAACCCTGGCGGCACGAGCAACGCCGTCACCTTTACGGTAAACAAGGCTCCGGCCGTCACCAGCGCGAACACCGCGACGTTCGTGGTTGGCACGGCGGGAATGTTTAGCCTGACTGCCACCGGCTTCCCGACGCCGTCCCTGTCTGAGAGCGGGTCTCTGCCGAGTGGCGTCACGTTTGTCGACAACCACAACGGCACGGGCACGCTCAGCGGCACGCCGGCGGCGGGCACAGCCGGTGTTTACAGCATTTCCTTCACCGCGGCCAACGGTGTGGGATCGAACGCCGTGCAGAGCTTTACGCTTACGGTGAACGCGGCTACGCAGTCGCCGGTGCTCAACACCATCAGTCCCACTTCCGGGCAAGCCGGCCAGGTGGTGAGCCCCGTCACGCTGAGCGGATCGAATCTCACCGGCGCGACCATCAACTCGCTGAATGGAATCGCCATCAGCAATGTGGTCGCCACGGCCAGCCAGGTCACCGCGACGTTTACCATCGCCGCCAATGCACCCCTTGGCGCGCAGAACGTCTCCGTTACCACCGGCGGCGGAACCAGTAACACCGTATCCTTCACCGTGCTGGCTGCCGGCACTCCGCCCACGCTCACTTTGTTAAGCCCCTCTCGCGGACCGCAAGGCAAAGGCACTAACGTCACGTTGACCGGGACGAATTTTGTTACCGGCCAATCCACGCTCAACGTCACCGGCGCCAGCGTCGTCGCGAGCAACGTCATCGTCGTCAGCAGCACGAAAATCACTGCCACGCTGACCCCTGCCGCAAACGCTACCGGCACGGCGCAAGTTTCCGTGACCACTCCAGGCGGGACCAGCGGCGCGCAGCCCTTCGACATCTACCTGCTGCCCACGCTCACCGGCATCAGTCCGGTGAGTGGAGCGCGTGGCGCCAATGTCAGCGTCACCCTGACGGGCACGAACTTCCGCGCCCCGCAGGACTGCGGTATCAGCGGCGCCGGAATTACCATCGTAAATATCGTGGTTGTTAACTCCACGACGTTAACCGCTACTTTCCAAATTAGCGCGGGAGCGGCGACCGGTGTTCGCACTGTCTTCACCGTCAACTCCGGTGGAAAGTCGAATACCGTCAACTTCACCGTGAATTAATCGCGGTTCAACAGAACACCGGCGGCGAAAATAGCCGTCAACAAAAAAAAGCCCCGGCGGTTGCCGGGGCTTTTTTGTTGCGAAGCGCTTTCCTTGCCGAGGTGGCGTGATTTACTTCATTTCTCCGAAGGCCTCCGCGGTCTTCTCGTAGCCGGCGTCTCCGGAACGGACCACCTCAAGCGGCAGTCCCTTGAACGGAGCTTCCGCGGGGATGCGCTCGAACCATCTGGTGTAGGAAAGTTTTTCGTGCTCTGAAAAGTCCAAACGTACGAGCAAGCGGATGTGCCCGGCGCCTTCGCTGTCTTTGGCATTCTCCGAATCCTGCCGGTCGAACTTCAGCTGAAGTTTTGTGCCCAGGCGGAAGCCCTGCTTCCAACCCTCGATGCGATGGGCCGCTTGTTGCGCGGCCTCTTCGTTCCCGCCGAAATCAAAAATCAGATACGATTGAGTCATGCAGGAATCTATAACGGCCCGACCACGGTGCTGTCAAGCGGCGATTGTCGG
>JAAFGT010000071.1 GCA_010365215.1 Acidipila sp.
GGACGAGCCCATCGACATCGACTCGCTGCCCGCCCGGGCGTTTGATTCTCCGGAGGAGCGTGAACGCATAGCTGCCATTCTGGACGAATACAACAACACTCTGACCATGACGGATCAGCTCGATGCGCAATTCGCGGAGATTGCGCGGGAGCGCACCCGCCGCCACCCGCTGCGCACTTACCTCACCGTCCCCGCCGGGCGGGCAGTGACCCTGTGGCTGACGCCTCGTATCGAGCAGCTTCCATATTCCGGGCACATCTGGCCGCCCGGGGCAATGTATGAAGACGACCCAGTGGATTTCTCGGTGACGGTTGGACTGGGAGCGCTGAATATCCTCTATATCGGACTCGCGCTTATAGGAGTAGCACTGGCGCTCCGGCGCGCCGGCGGAATTCAAACTTTCTTCGCGCTGGAGGATCCCACTTCGCGGGGCGTCGCCTTGCTGGTAGCGTTTATAGTGGTGCGTACACTTTTTTTCACGCAGATGGAATCGCCGGAACCCCGTTACCTCCTGGAATGCTATCCCGCGGTGATCGTGCTGGGGGCGCTGGTGCCATCCTTGCGGGCGCCGATATAGGCGAGCGCCGTTCCCACCACCAGGCCCACCAGATATCCGTAGGGCAGCGCGAAAGCAATCATCCCCACCAGCAGGACTATCGTCGTGTCCGGCGGCGATTGAAACATGTCCCGCACCAGTTTGATCAGAGCCACAGCTTCGAACAGCAAAATAATTCCGAGAATCGGTTTGGGAAATAGCTCGACAGCCAGCCCAAAACCGCCGCCAAAAAAAATTCCCAGGGTAAGGTAAAGCCCTCCGTACAAAATCACCGAGCCGCCCGTCCGCCCGCCGAAAGCGTAATGCCCGGCAATGCCACCGGAACCGTGACACGTCGGAATCCCCCCGAAAAACGGATTGATCAGATTCATGATCGAGTAAGTCAGGCTGATTTTTCGCGCGGTTATCCGGCGCTCAGGAAATAGATCGGTGGCCACCTGTTGCGAAGCCAAAATGGAATTGCCCAATGAGAGAGGGATTTGCGGCAGCGCCAGTAGTACGAACCCGGTCAGAATATCCGGCCAGGCTGGCACGTGTAACCGCGGAAGAAAGAAACCCACACTGCCGGCCAAACGTGCGGCGTCGAGTTTAAAAATAAAAGCATAAGCAACGCCCAGCAAAATAATGAACGGAGCGGGAGGAATGCGTCTGTTCCCCAGCAGCGCAACGGTAAGAACAAATGCCAACGCACCAAGTAGGTAACCGCTGGCACCGTCGGAAGGGACGTAATCCCTCAAGGCCAGCGATGCGAGCTGCAAGCCCAGGCCCAGCTGAATTCCGCGCACCACGCACTTGGGAATCATGCGCACCAGCCAGTCGATCGATCCCGTCAAGGTCAGCAGCAGCATGGCCACGCCGATCGCCAGCCCGCCGCCATACAGAATGTCGCCGCTCAGCTTTTGTGTAATCACCAGCACGGCCATGGCTTTTAGCGGCTGCGCGGGCATGGGCATGCCATAAACCAGGCCGGTGAGAATCTGCATTACGCCAAAGAGGATCAGAACGCTGGGAGCGTCAAGCTTTGCCGCCAGGATCATTCCGACGAGTAGAGGGAAATCGGTGCCGATGTCGCCGAACGCGCCGGAAAGCTCGTTGCGGTCGAAGCGGATCCTGCCCCGCCAGGCTGGCTGACTCGGTCCGTCCATGCCCACGCTCAGGCGCGCAGAATCATCACTTCAGTGGACTTGATAAGCGCAGCGGCTTTGTCGCCCAACTTCAATCCCAGCTCGCGCGCGGCGTCGGAGGTGATAATCGAAGTGATCTGCTGGCCGCCAATCGAAAGCTTCACTTGCGCGAGCAGGCCCTCGATGCGGACTTCCACGACGCGACCCACCAGCTGGTTGCGCCCGCTGATGGCGCGAAAATTCTGGCGGCGGGCCGGCCCCGGTTTCTCTCCGGCGCGATGCAGGTAGCGGTCCATCTCCACGCGCGGAATGCGATGATGCCCGCCGGCGGTGCGGATGGTGCGCAGCTTCTTGTGGTAGACCCACTGCTTCAGGGTCGAGTAACTGATTCCCAATATCTGCGCAGCTTCTTTAGGTCGCAGGAGTTCGCTCGTGGCCATTTCCGTAGTATAGGTGGGGTAGAAACGATAAATCAATACGATTTACTACGATTCATATTTACGACGATTCATGGGAAGGGCCAGGCGGCATGGCCAAGCGAGAGCGCTGCCAAAAGGGAAGTTACTTCCTAGCTGCGGGCTGCGGCTTCCTGCTCGAAAGCGTGATACGACGAGCGCACCAGCGGCCCAGCTTCCACGTGATGAAAGCCCATGCCCTCGCCCAGCGTTTTATACTCGGCAAATTCGTCAGGGTGAACATAACGGACGATGGGCAAATGCTCGGGCGTAGGCTGCAGATATTGCCCCAGCGTGAGGATGTCCACATTTTGCGCGACGATCTCGTGCATCGCCGCGAGCACCTCTGCGCGCGATTCCCCGAGGCCCAGCATCAGCCCGGTCTTGATGGGCATGGCCGGCGCCAGGTCTTTCGCGCGCCGCAGCAATTCCAGCGAGCGCTCGTACACCGCCCCCTTGCGCACTTGGCGGTAGAGGCGCGGCACCGTCTCCGTGTTGTGATTCAGCACGTCGGGGCGCGCGGTGATGACCGTCTCCAGCGCGGACCATTCCCCGCGAAAATCCGGGATGAGCACTTCAATCTTGCACTCCGGCACGCGGCTGCGAATCTCTTCGATCGTGCGGGCAAAAATCGCCGCGCCGCCATCGGGCTGGTCATCTCGATTCACCGATGTGACCACCGCGTAACGCAAGCCCATGCGTTCTACCGCCTCGGCTACGCGCAGCGGCTCGTCTTCTTCCGGCGGGCCAGCCGGTTTGCCCGAGGGCACCGCGCAAAAACCGCAGGCCCGCGTGCAGATGTCGCCCAGAATCATGAATGTGGCCGTGCGGTGCTCCCAGCATTCGCCCATGTTGGGGCAACGCGCGCTCTCGCACACGGTGTGCAGGCCCAGCGTACGCATGATGCGCTTCAGTTCCTGATAATTCGGCCCGCCAAAGAATTTTACGCGCAGCCATTCCGGGCGTGGATGCAGTCCCGGGGCGTACCCGCCCGCAGCCGAGCCGCAGCCGGAACTGCTGACCGGTGGATTGCTCACGATGTTGAAAGGTGTAGCCATACGCTATAAGACGAATACTTAGTTTAGGCGTTCTGCTGCCCCGACACAATGATTGGGTTGCTTCACCAGCTGCGTGAGCAAGTTGCGTGAGCAAGTTGATTGAGCACGATCAGCGGCTTGCAGCCGGGCGTCGATGGAATGCCAGGCCGAGAAGAATCCATAGGACCAGAACAATATATTCGTTAAGCGTGAAGTGGCCCGGAACTACCGGCGCAATTTTCATCAGCACCAGAAGCGCGGCAATGACCGCGCCGATTACGCCCACGACGCGTTCGCGAGCGCGCTTCATCGCCGCATAGGCGGCGCAAGCCATCATCCAGCCAAACGCCGCGGCCAGCGAGCCCACCTCGGTGATTCCCACCAGCAGCGCAGGGCCAAGCAACATGGCTACCGCCGTACCGCAGCCGATCGTGAGAACCGCGGTGCCCGGCGTACGGTACGCGGGATGCACGCGGCCCAATCCACCGGGAACGATGCCCCGGCGGCCCATAGCAAACAGCAGGCGCGAGGCGGCCACAAAATTCGCGTTAAAACATTTCATCAGCGAAAGCAGGGCGGCGGCCATCACCAGGTTCACTACCCAATGAGCGCCCACAGCGCGCTCCAGCGCCACCGCGGTGGAAAACTTTTCGTGCACAAACGACTGCCAGGGCTGCGCCCAGGAGACTATGGCGATCACCCCGGTATAGAAGAAAATACCCACCGCGATAGCCATCAATGGCGCGCGCATGTAATCGCGCGTTGGAAAATCCGGATGCGATTCTTCGGCCGCCTTCGATACCGCTTCGAAGCCGGTCATGAAGTACGGCACAATTTGCAGCACCAGCAGGATCGAAACGAGCGGCGCGGCGCTGAACAGGGGAGAACAATTTCCTGCGCTGCCATGCGCAACTCCGGCCGCGCCGAAAATCCCTACCAGCAGCAGCAGGCCGAATGTAGTCACATTCTGAAACGTGGCGCTCCAGCGAATACCGCGATAGTTGAGCACCAGCAGCAACCCGGTCAGAACCAGACCGAGCAACACGTGCGGCAGAAAAACAGGCTGGCCGGAGATGCGGTAGAGCTCGTGGGAATTTAGAGCGGGGAAAATATACGATGCCAGGCGCCCGATGGCCACCGCTTCCCACGGGCATACGATGGCATAGGCCAGCAACATCATCCAGCCGGTCGCATAGCTGGCCCAGGGCGAAAAAACAGCAGCGGTGTAGGCGACTTCTCCCGAAGCGTCCGGATAGGCGATCACCAGGCGGCCGTAGACGTAGCCGATGGGAAATAGCACCGCGCCGCCAAGCGCGAAACCCAGCACGGCGCCAAGCGGTCCGCCCCGGCCCAGCCAGTCGTCCATCAACACCAGCCAGCCCACGCCCACCATCGCGCCAAACGAAAACGTAAAGTAATCGGTAAGCCGGAGTTTGCGGGCGAGGTTGGTCATGCCCAGTGGCGCCATATTAGAGGGGCGCCGCCAGTCAAGTCAACGCGATGCACACCCACCCTGGTCAACGAAGCCCGCACCACTCCGCAGCGCAGAACCTTCGTGCTCATGTTATTGTTTTAAGTCCTCCGTCCAAGTTAGGGAGTGCTTCCGCCCCGCCGGGAAGCCCAACGCCATGCCCAAGAAAGTTCTCACCAAAGAACCGGATGCGCTGACCATGCCCGATATTTTCGGACCCGGCGGGCTGCTGGAAAAGGTTCATCCCGGGTATGAATTTCGCTCTTCGCAGCTGGAGATGGCGGAAATGGTGGCGGAAGCATTCGAAAAACGCCAGCACACCATCGTCGAAGCGGGCACGGGCACAGGCAAAACTCTGGCCTACCTGTTGCCTGCGCTGCGCAGCGGCAGGCGCGTGATCATTTCCACGGCCACCAAGGCGCTGCAGGAGCAGCTCTTCGAGAAAGATGTGCCTTTTCTTCAGAAGCATTTTGCTCCGGGTTTAAAAGTTGCCCTCATGAAAGGGCGCGGCAATTTTCTTTGCCGCCAGAAAGTTCATCTGATGGATGGCCAGCCGCTGCTAAAAGGCCTGGACGAGCTGGACTGGTTCACCCAGATCAAGCAATGGGAAAAAGTCACCGATACCGGCGACCGCGCCGAGCTCGATTTCCTTCCGGACGACCAGCAGCTCTGGCCGCGGCTCGACGCGCGCCGCGAGACCTGCACCGGGCAGAAGTGCCCCGAGTTCAGCACGTGCTTCATTACCTGGATGCACCAGCGTGCCGAAGCTGCCGACGTAATCATCGTCAACCATTATCTGTTCTTCGCCGATCTGGCGCTTCGCCAGGACGACTTCGGAAGCATCCTCCCGGAATATTCCGCGGTAATTTTTGATGAGGCCCATGAGATCGAAGACGTGGCCAGCTCGTACTTCGGCCGCCAGCTCACCGCTCACCGCTTTGAGGATCTGGCGCGTGATGCGGAAGTCGCGCTTCGCCTGACGCACCTCGCCTCGCCCGCGCTGGTCAAGCGCACCACGCGCCTGAAGGAACGGGCCCGCGCCTTCTTCGAAGCGTTTCCCACGAAGGAAGGGCGGTTCAATTTTTCACCCGAAGAGCGCGACGATTTTCTGGAACACAATCGCGAAGCCTATGACAGCCTGCTCACCTCGCTGCGCGGAATCGAAACCGAACTATCCTCCCTGGCCACAAAGCCCGAGGAGCTGGTGGGCATCGCCCGGCGCTCGGCGGAAATTCGCGGTGAGCTCGAGTTCCTGCTCGAGAGCAAGGAGAAAAGTTACGTTTACTGGTACGAGCGGCGCGGCAAGAGTATTTACCTTGCGGCCACGCCGATCGACGTGAGTACCATTCTCCGGGAACGCCTCTTCGAACAGTTCGACACCATCGTGCTCACCTCCGCCACGCTCGCCGTGGGCGGCCGCTTCGACTTTTTGAAACAGCGCCTGGGACTACGCGTGGCGCGCGAGCGCGTGCTCGACTCCGAATTTGACTTCAAAAGCCAGGCCATGCTCTACATCCCGCCAAAAATGCCCGATGTGCGCGACGCCGGATTTGCCGCGGCCGCTGCCCTGGAGATCGCCCACGTTCTGGAAGTCACCGGCGGCCGCGCTTTTTGCCTGTTCACCAGTTACCTGCAGATGCGTGACGTGCACGACCGCGTGAGTAACCTGGTGAATTTCCCTCTTTTCCTGCAGGGAACTGCCCCGCGTTCGGCCCTCCTCGAGCGTTTTCGCACCACGCCGGGCGCGGTGTTATTCGCCACGGCAAGCTTCTGGCAGGGCGTCGACGTTCCCGGCGAGCAGCTTTCTTGCGTGATCATCGATCGCCTGCCTTTTGCTGTGCCCAGCGACCCGGTGGTGGGTGCGCGCACCCGGGCGCTCACCGAAGACGGGCGCAACGCCTTTCTCGAATACCAGGTGCCCGAAGCGGTTCTAGCCTTGAAGCAGGGCTTTGGACGGCTGATTCGCTCCCGCAAAGATCGTGGCGTGCTGGTGCTGCTCGACAACCGCATCAAGCGCATGCATTACGGCAAGGTATTCCTCGATTCCCTGCCCGAATATACGATCACAGAGGATGCCGCAGACGTCGCCAGATTCATGGCGGCAAAGTAAACTGCTGTTCGGCGCTCTTTTACCGCAAAACTGGTACCACAACACTGGCTCGCGGTGCGGTGTAGGCCTGGGCCGGGGACTCCCCGCTCCAGGCCTGTGGTAGAATTTGATTCGGCGTTCCCGCCCGAAGTGCTCAGAATCATCCGGAACAGGACCGTCGCAGGGGAATCTCATGTTTGAAGTAAGTGTAGAAGAAACATTTTCCGCAGGGCACGCTCTGCGCGGCTACCACGGCAAGTGCGAAAATGTTCATGGGCACAATTACCGTGTGCGCGTAACCGTCGATGGTCCCGCGCTCGATGAGATCGGCCTGCTGTACGATTTTTCCCACTTGAAGAAGACCATTCGCGAAGTGATCGAGGGGGTTGATCACCGCTTCCTGAACGACCAGGCACCGTTCGACGTGCTGAATCCTTCCGCGGAAAACATTGCCAAGTATTTTTACGAAGAGATCTCGCGGGGGATGCCCCGGCCATCCAATGGCGCGCGCATCGCGCGCATCGATTTGTGGGAGACGGACACGACCTATGCCACCTACTGGCCGGAACAGGCCGCGCCAGGAAAGGCCGCACGGCAAAAGGAGCGACCGTGAACCGCGCGCTTCTGATCGTTATCACCCCGGCGATCTTCGTCGTCCTGATTTACCTGGCGGTCGGCTGGCGCCTAAGCACGCCGGTGGTAGCCGGCCTGTGTCTGCTGGCGGTTTCTCTAGCGCTGCTCTTGCACCGCCGCAAAAACCATCCACAAACCGGGCGTTAGCTCCAGTTCGGGTCCGGCACGCTCCACAAGGTTTTCACCGATGGTCATCACCGAAATATTCAAATCGATTCAAGGCGAAGGAACCCGCGCCGGGCTGCCGTGCATCTTTGTGCGCCTGACCGGCTGCAATCTGCGTTGCGTGTGGTGCGATACGGCGTACGCATTTCATGGCGGCACCAGGCTATCCCTCGACGAAGTTATGCAGAAAGTGCGCGATCTCTCGCTGCCTGCTGCCAGTAACCCCGGAAGCCGCGCCGGCTCAAAGCGTATCGATCTGGTGGAAATCACCGGCGGCGAGCCATTATTACAGCCGGAAGTAACACCCCTGGCCGCGCGGCTGATGAACGAAGGCTACACGGTGATGATCGAAACCAGCGGCGAGCGCTACGTCGGCGAACTGCCGCGCGAAGTGATCAAGATCGTGGACGTGAAGTGCCCCGATTCGGGCGCGGCCGATACCTTCGATCTCGCCAATCTTTCCGCCGTCGACCAGAAAGACGAGATCAAATTCATCATCTCTTCGCGTCGCGATTTCGAGTTCGCCCGCGAATTTACCAGCAATCACCAGTTGCCCGGCCGCGTCCGCCAGGTAATTTTTTCTCCCGCGGAGCCGGATCCCGCGGGCAAGTGGCCGGGACTGGAATCGCGGGAACTGGCCGAATGGATCCTCGCCGACGGCCTCGAAGTGCGGCTGGGGCTGCAACTGCACAAATTCATTTGGGGGGCGGAGGCGCGCGGCGTGTAAGCGGGACGCCCGACCAGTGCCGGAACTAGAGTCGGAACCAGAGTCGCAGCCTGAGTCAAAGAATGACTGCTAATTCCAAAGCGGTGGTGCTGCTTTCCGGCGGCATGGACTCCTGCGTTACCGCAGCGATCGCCGCGCAGACCCATTCGCTCGCATTGGTTCATGCCAGTTACGGCCAGCGCACCGCAGCGCGTGAGCGCCGGGCATTCGACGAAATCGCGAATTTTTATGGTGTCAGCGATCGCGATCGGCTGGTGGCGCGCCTCGATTACTTCGCGCAGATTGGCGGCTCCGCTCTTACAGACTCCTCGATTGCCGTTCCCCAGAGAGCCGCCGGGGCAGCCCGCGGGACAGTCCGTGGGACTGCAGCGAACGGCGGCGGGGAAATACCCGTCACCTACGTACCTTTTCGCAACGCGCATTTTCTTTCTGTGGCGGTAAGCTGGGCGGAAGCCATCGGCGCAGGCTCCGTGTGGATCGGAGCGGTAGCAGAAGACAGCTCCGGCTACCCGGATTGCCGCCCCGACTATTACCGCGCTTTCCAGGAACTGGTGCGCGTGGGAACGCGCCCCGAGACGCGCATCGAAATCATAACCCCGGTGATTCACCTGCGCAAAAGCGCTATTATTTGCCGGGGCATCGATATCGGCGCGCCGCTGCATCTAACCTGGTCATGCTACCAAAACGATGACCAGGCCTGCGGGTCATGCGACAGTTGCCTGCTGCGCCTGAGCGCTTATACTGAAGCGGGAGTGGCCGATCCAATCCGCTACCGCAACGGAGTTGCGCCGTACTAGAATACGGTGCCTGGTAAGGATGAATATCCAAAATTAGCATTCAAGATTAGTGTTTAAGGACGACCATCAAGGAGGTCTAAATCCTCATGCAGTCTGCAAACCGGATTAGGAATGGTTTTATCGCGGTTATGGCGCTCTGCGCCGTGCTGCTGTTCGCGCCAGGTATTTCGGCGCAAAACATGGGCTCGGCCGCGGGTGAGGTGAAAAATCTGGAAGGCAAGCCTTTCGCGGATGCGACCGTGGTTCTTAAGAATAAGGAATCGGGCCAGACGTATACCGCCAAGACCGACAAGAACGGCCACTTTGTCCAAATCGGCATTCGCCCCGGCATCTACATCGTCACTTTCTCAGGGCAAGACCCCGCCTCCAAGCAACAGGTGACCTACGAGACCAATGCGGCGATTACTTCAGGCGAAGAGGCCAAGCTCGATTTCAATTTTAAAGACATCCTGTCCAAGCAGACGGCCGAACAGGCGGAAGCGCGTAAGAAGCAACAAGAGGACGCTCAAAAGTTTGAGGGCATGAAGGCGCACTTCGAGGCGGGCAGCGCGGCGCTCGACGAAGCCAAGCAGGTAAAGGACGCGATGATGAAGCTGCCCGCCGACCAGCGTTCCGCACAGCAGGAGCAGTTGAAAACTCTGTACGGCACGGCCATGTCGGAACTCGAGGCCTCCCAAAAGGCCGCCCCGGAAAAAGACGCCAATCTCCATCTGGTGTATTACAAGCTGGGCGTGGCTTACGATGCCGCCGGGAAGAATGACGAAGCCGTGGCCGCCTACCAGAAGGCGATTGAGCTGAAGCCTCTGCAAGCCGCCTATTACAACAACCTCGGAAACGTGCTCGCGCGCCAGGGAAAGATTCCTGAGGCCGGACAGGCGTACGGGAAGTCCGCGGAACTGGACCCCGCCGGCGCCGCCTCGGCATGGATGAACTATGGCATCGTGTTGTACAACGCCAATCGCCTCAAGGATGCGGTTGACCCGTTCCGTAAAGCCACCACGCTGGACCCCAAGAACGCCGATGCCTGGTACCTGCTGGGCGCGTCGTTGCTGGCCAGCATGGAGACCAAAAAAGAAGGCGACAAACTTATCTACGTCATCGCACCGGGTAACGTGGAGGCATACCAGAAATATCTGGAGCTTGCCCCCACCGGCCACTTCGCTGGCGATGCCAAGGCCAGCCTGCAGGCGCTCGAGTCGCTGGGCGCTGGAGTCGAAACCAAAGTGAAGACCAAAAAGAAGGGATCCTAAACACGTTTCACAATTCGTGGACCGGCTCTAAGACCAGCGGGCACTCGCAGATTTTACCGGGTGCCCGCTTCGCTTTTTGGTGCTCCATCGTTCCCGCGTGCCCGAGCGTGCCGCGCGCCAAGTGGTAACTTTTCAACGGAATATAGGCGGAGAATAATTTGGTCCTCGCGTCCGTAGCTGTCGGCCTGATCGCCATTTTAATTTTTAGCGGCGTCATCTATCAGGCCGTTGGAACGGCCCGCGACAATCAGCGTTTTCCCCCTCCCGGCCGGTTGGTTGATGTGGGCGGTTTCCGCTTGCACCTGCAGGATTCCGGCGGCAACAGCGGCAACAGCGGCAAAACGTCTGCGCCGGTCGTAGTGTTTGAGGCCGGCATCGCCGCCTCATCTCTAAGCTGGAGCCGCGTGGCACCGGAGGTAGCGAAATTCTCGAGAGTCATTCGCTATGATCGCTCCGGCCTTGGCTGGAGCGAACGCTCTTCAGCGCCCCGCTCGGCCGCGCAGTGCGCGCAGGAACTGCGCTCGGTTCTGGAGAAGGCCGGAATCCCCGGACCTTTTGTCCTGGTGGGGCACTCCTTCGGCGGTTACGTTGCCAGAATTTTTGCCGGGCGTTTTCCCGAACAACTGGACGGCCTGGTGCTCCTCGACAGCCCCAGCACCAGCGAATGGATTCCCCTCGATCCCGATGCCAAACGGAAGCTGCAAGGCGGCGTCCTGTTCTCGCGCATCGGCGCGGTGCTGGCCGGGCTGGGTGTCGTGCGTTTTTGCCTGGCACGATTGACTTCCGGCTCCACCGGCCTGCCGGTGATGGTCACACGTTCATTTGGTCCCAGCGCGCTCACCGTGGTGGGCCGCCTCGTGGGCGAAGTGCAAAAACTGCCCGCCAGCGTCTGGCCGCAGGTTCAGGCGCACTGGTGCCAGCCCAAATCGTTTCGCAGCATGGCTAGTCACCTGGCGCATCTCCCGCAGAGCGCGGCCCAGGTAGAAGCAATGGCCCTGCCGGAGAATATTCCTGTAATCGTTTTAACCGCCAGCAAGCCGGATGCGGCGCGCCGTGCCGCCCAGGAAGCCGTCGCGCGCCTTTCCGCGCGGGGAAAACACAGCGTGGCAACCACCAGCGGCCACTGGATGCAACTGGACGAGCCGGATCTTGTCATCGAGGCGATTCGCGCGGTGTGTGCAGCCGCCAAAGTTTCCGGGAAGTAATTCCGATTCCTGGAAAATGTCTCCGTGGCTGGCTTGAAGTAAACGTGGCGCGGTACACTCCGGCTTGCCGCCTGTGCGGAACGGACGGCCGGCGCTGAGGCCCGCACGTTTGAAAACCACAATCGATACTCCCCGAGCCAAGTCCCCGTGGATTTACGGGCCGGCGCTCGACCTGACGGTCGGCTGCGGAGCGTGGTCCGCGCCTCTGCTGTTGCTGGGCGCCCTGCAAAGCAGTTCGCACGCGCAGGGATGGGCCGCCGCGTTTTATCTCTTGGCGGTCGTTTTTAATTATCCCCATTTCATGGCCACGATTTATCGCGCCTACCACACGCGCAGCGATTTTTCGAAGTACCGGCTTTTCACCATTCACTTGACGCTGCTCCTGGTGCTGACCGCCGTGCTCGCTCATGCCTCCTTTCGATTCCTGCCCTGGGTCTTCACGCTTTACATCTGCTGGAGCCCGTGGCACTACTCCGGACAAAACTTCGGCCTGCTGATGATGTTCGCGCGGCGCAGCGGACTGCAAATTTCGGCGGGCGAACGGCGCATGCTCTATTGGGCGTTTGTGGCTTCCTACCTGATGCTCCTGATCAGTTTTCACACCGGGCCATCCAACGATCCGCTGATTCTCTCGCTGGGTCTTTCTGCGCGGTGGTCCGTCGCCGGACGAGTGATGGCCGCTGCGGTATTCCTGATATTGGGCGCATCCGCTTTCTTCCGGCTGGCTGCGCGAAGCGGGAGTCGCGCCCTGGCCGCGCCGCTGACCCTCTACTTCACGCAGGCGTTGTGGTTTGTGCTGCCCACGCTCCTCGTGCTTGGTTACCATCTCTCCATTCCGCAGACGCGCTATAGCAGCGGGCTTCTGGCCGTTCTGCACTCCACGCAATATTTATGGATCACCAGCTACTACGCGCGGCGCGAAGCGCGCGCTGCCGGCAATCCCGCCTGGCGCATGTGGTCCTATTTCGTAACTCTTCTCGCCGGAGGCATTGCGCTGTTCATCCCCGGCCCCTGGCTGGTGAGCCTGTTGCTGCACTATGATTTCAGCGCGAGTTTTTTGATCTTCACCGCGCTGGTCAATATTCATCATTTCATTCTGGATGGCGCAATTTGGAAGCTGCGGGACACTCGTGTGGCTGCGCTGCTGATTGATGGCGGCGAAAAAACCGCGGCGACTGCGCCCGAAACCGTGCCGCAAGCACATTCATCGGCACAATCGTCGACCGGCGCCTGGGAGTGGCTCACCGGAAGCACGCCGCTGGCCCGTGGCCTCCGCGTGGCGCTGGTCGCGGTATTTTTGCTTTGGTGCGGCGTGGACCAGATCCGTTATTTTTTGAGCGCCGACGAATCGAACCTCGCACATCTGCGGCGCGCGGCGATACTCGATCCTTACGACGCCACCCTGCAACTCCGCCTCGCCGGGGCGGAGGCCACCGCCGGCGAAACCACCAGGTCACTCGCAGCGCTGGACCGTGCCGTGGCCGCCAATCCTGGAAATCCCGGGCCGCAACACGCCCGGGCGCGCGCGCTGCTCGAAAATAAGCGTTACCCGGAAGCCGAGGCTCATTACCGGCAAATGCTGGCGCGTTTTCCGCGCGATCCGGATGCGCTGGTAAGCTTTGGGTTGCTGTCGAGCCAACGCGGGCACGTTGATGAGGCCATCGACAACTGGCAGAAGGCGCTGGCCGTAGACCCGCAACAAGCCAGTGCGCATCTGTATTTGGCGCAGGCATTTGAACAGCGCGGCCAGCCTGCCGTCGCGGCACGCCACTATCAGGAATATTTGAAACTCTCCTCGGTCAATGGCCCGGCAGCTCCTGCTAACGCGCGCCCAATCATCTCCGTGGGTATTGCCTTGGCGGATGCCTTGGCGCGCGCGGGCCAGACTTCGCAAGCTCTCCAAGCTTATCAATCCGCTATCGTGCTCGCCGAGCGTAACCACGACCCGCATCTCTCCAGCCTGGCGCTGGCACATAGCGCCGATCTTCTCGAACGGAGCGGCGACGTCACCGCCGCGGCAATCTCTTACCAACGAGGCCTCGCGCTCGACGCCCGGGTGGGCGACCCGGCTACCGAAGCGGCAGACTGGTTTAATTACGGGCAGTTTCTTCGCCAGGAACGTCAACGCGCGCGGCTGATCTATGCCTGCTTCGTGCACGCGGAAGACCTGCTGGCAAGCACTCCCGGCAAGGAGCTGGAAACAGTGAAAGAGCTTCGCCGCCAAGCAGAATCGCAGTTGGGCCCACAGGCCGCCGCCATCCGCAAAAACCTGTCCGCGATTCTCACCGAAGCTGCGGCGCTCAAAGTAAATCCGCCCAAACCCTGAACCATGACCACCACCGCAGTCCGCAAAGCTGGACTTTTCTACTTCGTCTTCGTCATGTACTCCTACACGACAGCGGGCCCGTTCGGGCTGGAAGACCAGGTGACCACCTCCGGGCCTGGCATGACCCTGCTCTATCATTTGATTCTGCCTTTCTTCTGGTGCATTCCGATTTCTCTGGTTACCGCGGAGCTGACCACGGCGATGCCCGTGCAGGGCGGCTTCTACCGCTGGGTACGCGCTGGCTTTGGTGACTTCTGGGGATTCCTGGCGGGCTGGTGGAACTGGACGGCTTCCTTTCTGCTGGGCAGCGCCTACGGCGTGCTTTTCACCGACTATTTGGCGATCTATTTCCCACAGATCACCGGGTGGAAACATTATCTGGTCGCCGTGACCATGATCGCCGTGATCGCGTGGGTCAACGTTCTCGGAATCCAGATGGTGGGAAAGCTCGCCACGGTTCTGGAGATTTTCGTTTTTCTTCCGGTGCTTGCGCTGATTGTGCTCGGCCTGGCGCAGTGGCGGCATAACCCTTTTGCGCCGCTGGTTCCTCCGCATGGGCCGGTCTCCCAGGTGTTCGGCGTGGGGCTGGCGCTGGGCTTATGGCTCTACTCCGGCTACGAACAGCTTTCCACGGTGGCCGAAGAGGTAGAAAACCCGCAACGGAATTATCCGCGCGCGCTCGCCTGGGTGGTGCCGCTGTCGATCGCCACTTATTTCCTGCCTACCATGGTATCGCTGGCAGCGCTCGGCAACTGGCAGGACTGGCACACCGGATATTTCACTATCGCCGCGCAGAAAATCGGCGGCCCGTGGCTCGGCGTGGCCATGGTTCTTGCCGCCATGGTAACCAATCTTTCTATTTTGAACAGCACCGTCCTCGCTTCGACGCGCATGCCTTTTGCCATGGCGCAGGATGGTTACCTTCCCGCGTCGCTCACCCGGCTGCACCCGCGCTATGGCACGCCCTGGTTTTCCATTATCGCGTCGGCAGTGATCTACGCGCTCTTGGCGCGGCAGACGCTGACGCAGCTCCTCACCGTCTACATTTGGCTGCGCATGGCCACGTCTGTGTTAACCGTTCTGGCGGCGTGGCGGCTGCGGCGCTCGCGGCCCGAAATGGCGCGGCCCTACCGGATTCCCTGGGGACGCGCAGGTCTGCTTTACGTCGTGGGAGCGCCCATCGCGATAAGCGCATGGGCCATGTTGTGGAGCGACAAGTTCGCGTTGCACTGGGGCCCTGTCGCGCTGGCGCTGGGACCGCTCGCCTATGTTGTCGTACGCCGTTCGATGCCCAGTCCGCCGCACTGAGCCCCCACTGACCAGGCCGAGGTTTTAGTCCAGGAGAAGTGAGAGAGTTTTTA
>JAAFGT010000014.1 GCA_010365215.1 Acidipila sp.
GAATATTGCTGAAAATGGGGGTTCAGCGCTGCCGCTGAGACCCGGGGAAAAATTTAGGGGACGGAGGAAAGGCATGGCCACCACGCAAGCAATCGAAGTGAAAGAGCTGGTGCACTACCGTGTGGAACAGGGCGTTGCGGTAATCGAAATGGACGATCCGCCGGCCAATACCTACACCCACGAAATGATGCGCCAGCTGGATGAGGCCATCCTGAAGGCGCGGATGGATGAGAGTGCCTACGTTATCGTGCTGCGCGGGACAGGAGAGAAATTCTTTTCCGCGGGCGCAAACATTTCCATGCTGTCGAAAGCCGAAGCGAACTGGAAATATTATTTCTGCCTGCACGCCAACGAAACCCTCTCGCGGCTGGAGCAGACGCCCAAGCTGGTGATCGCGGCGCTCAACGGCCACACCGTGGGCGGCGGCCTGGAGATCGCGTTAGCCTGCGATATTCGCCTGGCCAAGAAAGAAGGCGGCAAGATCGGCTTGCCGGAAGTGACGCTGGGTGTGCTGCCCGGCACCGGAGGCACGCAGCGGCTGCTGCGGGTGATTGGGCGCACGCGCGCGCTGGAGCTGATGGTCACCGGCCGCACCTTCAACTTCGAAGAGGCCCTGGAGCTGGGGCTGATCAACGACATCTACGAGCGCGAAACGTTTTGGGAAGATGTGCTCACGTACGCGCGGCAGTTCTGCCCGCCGAACAAGGCGTCGCGCGCGGTTGGCCGCATTAAGCGCGCCGTGGTTACCGGCGCGGAAGTGGGTTTCGGCGAAGCCCTGGGGATTGAGCGCGAGTTGCAGCAACTGCTATTCCAGAGCGAAGACGCCAAGGAAGGGCTTAACGCCTATGTGGGCAAGCGGCAGCCGGAGTTCAAAGGAAAATAGTTGGCCGCGCGCGGTGTTCGCTTCCAGTAACAAATACAATAAATAGCGCACTTGACCGGATTCGGCGGCGATACAATGAGCATTCACGACTGAAACCCCGTAACCCGGGCTATCTCCGTGAGCGTGAAGAAATAAAACCGCAGGGGCGCACGCGCGGTCCTGCGGAGGGGAAAACAGATGCGCATTCTTCCTGACTATATGCGGGACGGCATGAAGCTGCTGATCGTGGGGTTCAATCCCGGCGAAGCTTCGGCGCGCGCAGGGCACTACTACGCGGGCCGCGGCAACCAGTTCTGGTCGCTGCTCTATGGCGGAGGCGTGGTGCCGGAGGCGCTGGAAGCCGAAGATGACCGCAGGCTGATGGAATTCGGCATCGGGCTCACTGACCTGGTCAAGCGGCCGTCACGCGGGATCGAGGAAATCAAGCGCGAAGAGTACGCCGAAGGCCGCGTGATGCTTTCGCAGAAGCTCGAGCAGCACCAGCCGCGCGTGATCGCTTTTAACGGCAAGCTGGCCTACGAAAAATTTTCCGGGCGTCCCTGCAAGCTCGGGCTGCAAAAAGAGAAGCTCTATGGCGCGCAGGTGTTCGTGCTTCCTTCCACCAGCGGGCAGAATGCGGGAGATTCCGCAACGGATAAGGTGACCTACTTCAAGCAGCTTGCCTCGCTGCTGAGCGAGCGCGCAATCGCGAAAGGGGCCGGGCGCTCTTGATGGGGAATCGTTTGGCGAAACTTTCCGACACATAACTAAACAGAATCGCACTACTAAAAACAGCACGCGCTCGGCCCGAGCGCCGCAGGAAACCAGGAGAACGCGATGCCCGCAACCCGCATTTCTACATTTGACGACTGGGTGGATCTCTTTCGCGAGTGGCAGAAAGACATCGGAGTGGCTTACCCGGAAGTGGTGAATTATAAATTCGAAGCCAAATTCGGGCCTACGCGCTCCAACGAAATCGAATTTGGCGCGTACAAGGGACGACCAAAATGGAGCCGGGTGATGCAGATTCCCGATCAGCGCGTGCGCGACGCCCTGATGAACCTGATCATTTATCAAGGCGACACGGAATTTGCTTCCGTCGAGCAGCAGCGCAATCTGTTCCTGACCACGCCGAGCGAGCACGACCGCCAGTCGCTTTGCCGCGTGGTTACCGAAGAGATGCGCCACGGCTGGCAGATGTGCCACCTGCTGATCAGCCATTTCGGCCACGGCGGGCGCATCGAAGCGCAGAAGATGCTGGAGCGGCGCGCCTTCGACCAGAAGCGCTTGCTGGGCGCGTTCAACCAGGACGTAAAAAACTGGCTGGATTTTTTCACCTACACGGATTTCGTCGATCGCGACGGAAAATTTCAGCTCACCATGCTGAGCTATTCGAGCTTTGAGCCGCTGGCGCAATCCATGACGCCCATGCTGCGCGAGGAGTCTTTCCACCTGGGCACGGGCCACGATGGTATCAAGCGCATCGTGCGCGCCGGCGTGGTTCCGCTGAATATCGTGCAGAAGTACATCAATAAGTGGATACCCGTGAGCTACGACTTATTCGGAGTTGATAATTCCAGCTCCGCGCACTGGTTTTATATCTGGGGCCTGAAGGGCCGTTACGACGAGCCGCGCGCCCCGGCGGAAGCCGACCTTGGCAAAATGAATGAGCATAGCCGCAACCTCTATTACGAGGAGTGCCTGCAGCTCATCGAGCAGATCAACAAGAATGTTCCCGCGGGGCAGCCGCGGCTGTATGTGCCGGATCTGAAATTCAACCGGCACATCGGCGAGTTTGCGGACCAGCCCTACAGCGTAACCGGCGAGCTGCTCGATGCGCGCAAGTTCGATGAGTACTTGAAAGGCGTGCTGCCGCAGCCTGAAGACGTCAAGCTGGTGGGCGAAATCCAGGATACCGAGAAGCAGTGGATCGCCCCGAAAACGTTTGTGCCATCCGGAGCGTGAAGCCGGGCGCGCCATCCGCCGGCTCGGTCCGCGACGATTCGCTTGGCCACGGCTATTCGCTTGGTCAGTTGATGGTCGCCGCCGCGGCGAGAGAAATTCATGACCACGAAATCGTCTTCGTAGGCATGCGGCTTCCTATGCTGGGGTTCCTGGTGGCGCGCCGCACCCATGCGCCTGGCGCCATTGGGCTGTACGAGAATGGCGTGATCCGCGAGACGCCCGCGACCGAGTTGCTCTATACCATGGCGGATCCTCCCAACCTGCGTGGCGCCACTTTTTGCGGCCAGATGCTCGACGTGATGGCGCTGCTGCAACAGGGCAGGGTGAACGTGGGATTTCTCGGCGCAGCCGAAGTGGATCGCTTCGGCAATCTCAATTCCACTTTAGCGCGGCGGGACGGAAAAACTATTCGCTTGCCTGGCTCGGGCGGCGCGTGCGACATCGCTTGCCTGGCGCAGCGCACCGTGGTCCTGCTGCAGCACGAGCGCGCGCGGCTTCCTGAACGAGTGGCGTACGTAACTTCCCCCGGAAACGGGAAGGGGGACAGCGCTGTCAATAGCGCTGGGAACAGCATTGGCAACAATGCTTGGAAAAATGCTGGGAACACGTCCGGGAACAGTGCTGAAAAACCATCCGCGCGCAGAAGCGAGCACGCATGGCGGCGCGCGCAAGGCTTGCCGGCAAATTCCGGGCCGTCCGCCGTCATCACCACCAAGGGCGTGATGCGATTTGACGCCGCCGGCGAAGCGTTCCTGGCCTCCGTGCACCCCGGTGCCGAAATCGAAGATGTTCTGGCGAATACCGGATGGCCCCTGCGCGTCGCGGAGAAGTTGCAAGTGACTGCCGTGCCCGCTGCCGCGGAACTCGCGGTGATGCGCGAGATCGATCCGCAAGGATTCTGGACGAAATAGACGTGTCATCCGCCAGCACAGCTACGGTTCACGCCACTGTAGAGAATGGCGTGGCGCGCGTTCTGCTCGACCGGCCGCCGCTCAACATCATCGATATTCCGATGATGCAGGCGCTCGGCGCTGCGCTCGAGAGCGTTCTCCCTGGCGCGAAGATGCTGGTCATGAGCGGGGCAGGCACCAGGGCGTTTTCCGCAGGCGTCGAGGTGAGCGATCACTTGCCGGAGCGCGTGGGCGAAATGCTGCGCACGTTCCACGCCATCTTCCGGCAGATTGCCGGCGCAAAATGCCTGACCATTGCCGCGGTGCAGGGGCACTGTCTGGGCGGCGGATGCGAACTGGCGACGTTTTGCGATTTCGTGGTCGCTACGGAGTCGGCGACATTTGGCCAACCGGAAATTAAGCTGGGCTGTTTCCCCCCGGTGGCAATGGTTACGCTGCCTCGCCTGTGCGGCTTGCGCGCTTCGCTGGACCTGATCCTCACAGGACGCACAATTTCCGCCGGCGAGGCGCAGAAAATAGGATTGGTCACGCGCATCGTTGCGGATAACCTTCTGGATGACGGAGTGGAGAGCATGCTCCAGGAGTTGCGCGGGCTAAGTCCCAGCGTCTTGGAGATCACTCGACGGGCACTGCGCGGCTGCGGGAGGTTCGATTTTGAGCGAGAGCTCGCCGAAATGGAAACGCTTTACCTTGGCGGGCTTATGAAGACCGCGGACGCTGCCGAGGGCATTCGGGCGTTCATGGAAAAGCGCGCACCGGTCTGGACAGGCGGGTTGGCACCGCAATGACGACGGAAGTCACCATCGATCGCGCGCACTTCCTGGCGCTGATTGTCGCGGAGGCCAACTCGGAAGGTCAGCCTCTGAACGAGCTGGAGAAGAAATGCATGAGCATCGCGCTCGAGGGTGCGGTGCGACAAAAAGAATTTGCGGAGATCAAAAAACAGTTTCCCAGCATGGAAACGTTCGACCAGTTCGTTGCGCGTGCCGCGCGTCTGGTGGAGCGCGCCCTGCTGCACGAGGTCGAAGCGCAGCCTGGGTTGACACCGCACGCGCGCGCGATGATGGAAAGATTTCTGGCAGGGGGCGGAGAATCCCTCGTCGAGGGCACGATCTCTGCGGCTATGTTTGGGCGGATGCCTCCGGCGCTGCGCGCATTGGGAATCACCGCCGTGGTACTGCCTCTGGCAGTGGTGATTGGCTGGCGCCTGTACGCGATTCTGAACGGTGGCCGCCTGCCGTCGTCGAGCCGATCCGCCGTCGAGGTGGCACTGGCGCTAGTGGCCGCCGTGGCGGTTTGGGTGGTGCTGAATCTCTTGAAAAAAATAAGCCACCAGTGAGCCATCAGTCAAAACTCGCGGCGATGGGCACGGCGATCGCCACGCACGTGCCTTCGGGTGCGTCCGTGCTGCTCGGGGCGCAACTCGAGCAGATGATCCCGTTCGCCGCCGGCCACGAAATTATTCGCCAGGGGATTCGCGAGCTGACCCTGATGGGGCCGATTTCGGACATTCTGTTCGATCAAATGATCGGCGCAGGCTGCGTGGCGCGGGTCTATGCCGCTTGGGTGGGCAACGTTTCGGCGGGCGTGGGTTACTGTTTCCGTCGCGCCATGGAGGACGGGCTGCCGTCGCCCATCGAGATGCTCGACTATTCGAATTTTACGATGGCGCTTGCGCTGCACGCCGGGGCGCTGGGCGTGCCGTTTCTGCCCACTTACTCCACGCTGGGAAGCGACCTGCTCGAAAAAAACAGCAAGCTGCGCGAGTTTGTTTCCCCGTTGCCTGCTTATGGCACTGCGGATCGGAAAGAAAAGCTTGTCGCCGTGGAAGCTCTACGCCCCGACGTGGCTATCCTGCATGTACAGCGCTGCGATGAATTCGGGAATGCCCATGTGTGGGGAAACCTTGGCGTGGCGGTAGACGCGGCGCGTGCGGCGCGCACGGTAGTCGTCGTCGCGGAAGAGATTGTCTCACCCAGCGTGATCGCCTCGGACCCGAACCGCACGCTCATACCGGGTTTTCTCGTCGCCGCCGTAGTGCACCAGCCGGGCGGCGCGCATCCATCTCCCGTGCAAGGATATTACGGCCGCGATCACGCCTATTTTGCGCAGTATCACGAGCAGTCGCGCAGCGCCGGTGATTTCGAAAGTTGGAAGGCGCGCTGGGTCACCGGCGTCGCCGACCGCGGCGAGTACATGAATCTGCTCGGTTCATGCCGCGTGGAAGCCCTGGGTGTTAAGGAGCATGCCTACTCCGCGCCCGCGGATTTCGGTTATTAAAGTAACCTCGCGCGGCAAGGGCAGGCGCGCGCTTTAGATAGGACCATTCGAAAGGAGCAGGGTTGGCGAAAGTACAATTCATACACAAGCCCACTTGAACGTCGTGCCGGAAAGCAAGAGGTCTCTTGCTGGAAAAAGGCGTGGAGATGGAGTTTCGCGACATCAACGCCGATCCGCTTTCGGTGCAGGAGCTCGACGCGTTGATTGGCGAGCGGGACTATAAAGATTTTCTAAACACGCGTAACGAGCTCTATCGCACCCGCAACATGAAAGAGAAGCCGCCATCGCGCAAAGAAGCACTGGCACTGATGGCCAGGGAGCCCAATCTCATTCGGCGCCCCGTGGTCATTCGTGGAAATAGAATTATCCTGGGCTACGATGAAGAGGCTCTGAAGAAGCTCGGCTAGCACGCGACTGGAGATACCGTGCATAACTCAGCGACCAAAGAAATTCTGCGGCTGAAGGTGAATGGCGAGGAGCGCGAAGCGCTGGCGCCGCCGCACAAGTTGCTGCTTGACGTGCTGCGAGAGGATCTGGCGTTGACCGGCTCGAAGCGCGGCTGCGACGATTCCAGCTGCGGCTGCTGCGCGGTGCTGGTCGACGGCGTGCCCACGCTGGCTTGCGTCGCGCTGGCCGCCAGCTACCAGGATTGCGAGATCACCACTGTGGAAGGCATCGCCGCGCCGGGCACGCTCACAGCTGTGCAGGAAGGTTACGTGGAAGCAGGCGGCACGCAATGCGGCTTCTGCACGCCGGGATTTCTTATCGCCACCAAGGCGCTGCTGGATCGCAATCCCGAACCGACGCCGGACGATATTCGCGAGGCGCTGAGCTCAAATCTCTGCCGCTGCACCGGCTACATGCAGATTTATGAATCGGTGCGGCTGGCGATCGAGCGCACTAAATCCAGCCAGCTCGACGCAGTGAGGAGCTGATCGTGGCGGCAAAATACACTCTGATCGGCAAGCCCATGCCCATGACGGACGCAAAGTCCAAAGTTACCGGGCAAGGGCTGTACACCGACGATATTTCCGTGCCGGGAATGCTGGTGGGACGAATATTGCATTCTCCGCATGCGCACGCGCTCATTCGCCGCATCGACACCGCGCGCGCCGCAGCGCTACCCGGCGTGAAGGCTGTAGTCACCGGCCTCGATGCGCCCAAGCCTTACGGCATTCTGCCGGTAGGCCACGACGAGCAGGTGCTGCAGTCCGGCAAGGCGCGCTACATTGGTGACAACATCGCCGCCGTCGCTGCCACCTCCGCGGAAATTGCCGAACACGCTCTAAGCCTGATTGAAGTGGACTACGAAGTGCTTCCGGCATTTTTCGATCCGCGCGAGTCCATGAAAGCGGCGGCCGGGTGGATTCACGACACCAAGCCGAACAACATCGAGAAGGAATACCACCACCACTTCGGCAACGTGGACGAGGGCTTCGCGCAGGCGCAGTTCGTGCGCGAGGAGTCCTACTACGCCGGTGAAGTCACCCACGCCGCGATGGAGCCGCATTCCACGCTGGCCATCTGGGAGCCCGACCAGCGCATGACCGTCTATTCCTCGACGCAGGTGCCTTACTACCTGCACCGCACACTCTCCGACGTTTGCGAAATGCCCATGAGCCAGATTCGCGTGATCAAGCCGCTGATCGGAGGCGGATTTGGCGGCAAGAGCGAGATTATTCCGTTGGAAGTTGCCGCCGCAGTGCTGGCCAAAAAGGCCAAGCGCCCGGTAAAAATTACTTACACCCGCGAAGAAGTTTTTTACGCGCATCGCGGCCGGCCGATCACCTACGTGGATCTGAAAGTCGGCCTCACGCGCGAAGGCAAGATCACCGCCGTGGCCGCGCGCGTGGTGCAGGATGGCGGCGCCTACTGCGGGTATGGCCCAGTCACCGTGCTTTATTCCGGCGCGCTGCTGGGCGCCATCTACGACATCCCCAACGTGAAGTATGACGGCTTCCGCGTGCTGACCAATAAGCCAGCGTGCGGAGCGATGCGCGGGCACGGCACGGTCAACGTGCGGTTCGCGTTTGAGGCCATGCTCGACGCGCTGGCACACGATGCCGGAATCGACCCGGTGGACGTGCGCCGGCGCAATCTGCTGAATGCGCCGTGCATCACTGTCAACGGCCTTCGCGTCACCAGCTACGGCTTGCCGGAATGCATCGAGCGCGCCACCGAACACGCCGGCTGGAATGATAAAAAAGGAAAGCTGCCGCGCGGACGCGGAATCGGAATGGCCTGCAGTCATTACGTGAGCGGCGCGGCGAATCCCATCGTGCGCTCGAACATCCCGCATACCACGGTCAACATTAAAGTCGATCGCGACGCCAGCATCACGGTTTTTACCGGCGCCGCCGAGATCGGGCAGGGTTCAGACACCATGCACGTCCAACTCACCGCCGAAGTGCTGGGCGTGCGCCCCGATCGCGTGCACCTCGTGGTGGCGGACACCGATCTTACGCCAATCGATCTTGGCAGCTACTCCAGCCGCGTCACCTTTATGGCCGGCAACGCCTGCATCGCCGCGGCAAAAAATATGCGTGAGCAGATTCTGGCAGGCGTGGCAAAAAAACTTGGCTGTGAAGCAAGCGAGCTCGATCTTCGCGAGGAACAGCTTTTCGTGAAAGGTGAATCCGCGGCGCGCATGAATTTCGATCAGGCCATCGCCGCGGCGCTGGAATTCCAGGGCGGGCTGGTGGCGCGGGGCACCTACCAGCCTCCGGAAACAGCGCGCGGAGGAAAATTTAAGGGCGCGGGAGTGGGGCCTTCGCCTTCCTATAGTTACAGCGCGCAGGTCGCCGAAGTCAGCGTGGACGTCGAGACCGGACGCGTCACCGTGGAGAGTATCGTGGCGGCGCATGATTGCGGCCGCGCGCTCAATCCGTTGACGGTCGAAGGTCAAATCGAGGGTTCGGTCTACATGGGACTCGGCCAGGCGTTGCAGGAAGAAATGATCTGGGAGAATGGCCGGCTGATGAATCCAACGCTGCTCGAATACCGCATTCCCTCCACTCTGGAGACTCCGGAAATCGAATCGATCATCATCGAGAGCATCGATCCGGAGGGGCCGTTCGGCGCGAAAGAAGCCGGCGAAGGTTCTCTCGCTGCCACGATTCCGGCGATCGCCAACGCCATTTACGACGCCGTGGGCGTGCGCATCAACTCTCTCCCCATTACACCCGAAAAAGTATTGGCAGCGCTGCAAGAAAAACAGAAACGCGAGCGAGCGGCCGCAACAAATATGTCCGGCAATGGCGGCGGAGGGGCGCGATGACGCTGCCTGCATTTCGCCTGGAGCGACCAGCTCGGCTGGCGGATGCGGTTCGCATCCTGGTTGCGCACGGGCCGGAAGCGATGATCATTGCCGGCGGCACGGACGTGGTGCCCAACCTGCAAATGAAGCTTTTTTCGCCGCGCGTGGTGGTGGATCTAAAACCGCTGCGGGAACTTGCCGGCATCGAGTTCACGCCTGCGAGCGGACTGCGCATCGGCGCGATGACCACGCTCACGGCCATCATGCAATCCTCGTTAGTCCGCAGCAAATTTCCGGTATTGGCCAGTGCCGTTGGCACCATTGCCGGTCCGCTGCAGCGCAACATGGGCACGCTGGGTGGCAATCTTTGCCTGGAGACGCGCTGCCGGTGGTACAACCAGTCGCAATTCTGGCGGAATGCGCTGGGCGGATGTTTAAAGCTCGAAGGCGATGTGTGTCATGTAGCGCCCGCGGGGAAATTCTGCTGGGCTGCCTGGTCGGGTGACGCGGCGCCGGCTCTTCTGGCACTTGACGCGGAGATTGAAATCACCGGCCCGGCGGGCGCGCGACGAATGCCGCTGGGCGATTTTTACACGAACGACGGCATGAGCCGCATCGCGCTGGCACGCGGTGAAATGGTCACGGCGATTCATGTGCCGCCTCGCATGGCCGGCCGCCGCGGTGTCTACCACAAGCTGCGCATCCGCAACTCGATTGACTATCCGCTGGCTGGCGTCGCGGTGACCATGGACGCCGACGCACAGGGTGTATGCCGCGAAGCGCGCGTAGCGGTTTCAGCGGTGAATCCCGCTCCGCTGCTGGTGAAGGAGGCAGGCGAGCTTCTCACCGGGCGCCGCCCGTCCGCCGAGCTGATGGAAGAAATCGCCCACGCTGCCATTTCCACCGGTAAACCACTCACTACCTCGGCTTCCACTCCGGTCTATCGACGCGAAATGTTGAAGCTATTTACGCGCCGGGCCCTTGAAGAACTCTGGCAGAATGGGCGCGCGTAGCAGCGGGGCGCATTCCGCCGGCGGTGGCGAGAGATTACTTTGACGCCGATCATGACTCCGATCATCGATATCCACATACACATCCAGCCGCTGCACATGTTCAAGCCCGAGGCGCTGGAACTGGTCAAGCGCGGCCGGCGGGATTACGCCCAGGTCGAGGAATTTTCCGCGAAACCGGCATCTTTTTTGAAGTTTCTAGACGACCTCGGTATCGAGCGCGCCGGGATCATCAATTACGTGAGCCCTGAAGTGATCGGTTTCCCGCCCGCGGTTAACGATTGGGCCGCGAAATATTGCTCCGCTGCGCCTGACCGGCTGATTGCTTTCGGGTCGGTGCATCCCAAGTTCGTGCCCGACACTGGCGGCGAAGTGGATCGCCTGGCCAGGCTGGGCATCCGCGGGTTGAAGGTGCATCCTTCGCACCAGCTTTTTTCTCCCAACGATTACCGGCACGGCTTCGGCCCGCTGGCTTCTCTCTACGAACGTGCTGCGGCGAACGGCATGCCGGTCATGATCCACACGGGAACATCTATTTTTCCGGGCGCGCGCAACGTTCACGCGCAGCCCATGCTGGCTGACGACGTGAGCGTCGATTATCCCAACCTGGTCGTGATCCTCGCGCACGGCGGCAGGCCGCTGTGGATGAACGAAGCGTTCTTCCTGGTCCGCCGGCACAAAAACATGTACATGGATATTTCCGGCATCCCTCCGCAAAAGCTGCTGGAATATTTTCCGCGCATCGAGGAGATTGCCGACAAGGTTCTGTTCGGCACGGACTGGCCGGGCCCGGGCGTCCCCGATATACGGGGTAATATTGAGAAATTCATGGGGCTGCCGATTGCGGACGGCGCTCGGCGGAAAATTCTCTACGACAACGCGGCGCGGCTGTTCCCCGTGCACAAATAATCAGGAATTGGCGCGCGGCGCCGCTATAAGGCGGGCATGGACGTAAAAACGATTACCGTGATTGGCGCCGGGACCATGGGGCGGGGCATCGCCTACGCGGCTGCGCTGGGCGGCTTTCGCACCATCCTCGAGGATGTGCAGCCCGAACAGCTCCAGCAGGCGCTGGCTACCATAAGCACATCGCTCGATGAAGGCATGCAGCGCGGGAAGGTAACCGCGCAACAGAAAATCGAAACGCTGGCGCGGATTTCCACGGCAAATTCGGTTGACCTGGCCTGCCGCGACGCCGATCTGATCATCGAAGCGGTGCCCGAAGATTTGGAAATGAAGATCGACATTTTCTGTATCCTGGAAAAGTTTGCCAGGCCGGGCGCTATTTTCGCGACCAATACCTCGTCGCTTTCAGTCACGGAGATCGCCGCGGTCACCAGCCGGCCGGAGCTGTGCATCGGTCTGCATTTTTTTAACCCCGTTCCGAAGATGAAGCTGCTGGAAATTGTGCGCGCGCTGGAAACTTCCGAGCAGACGGTGAATGCCTGCCGCGAAGTGGGCATAAAGATGGGCAAGGAGGTGGTGGTAATCCGTGAATCGCCCGGATTCATCACCAGCCGCATCAACGCCATGATCGGCAACGAAGCGTTTTACATGCTGGAGCAGGGCATCGCCTCGGCGCGCGAGATCGATACGGCCATCAAGCTGGGGCTCAACCATCCCATGGGCCCATTCGAGCTGGTGGACCTGGTGGGGCTGGATGTGCGTCTGTCGATTCTGGAATATCTGCACCGCACGCTCGGCGAGAAGTTCCGGCCTTGCCCGCTTTTGGTGCAGCACGTCAAGGCTGGCCGGCTGGGACGCAAAGCCGGGCGCGGCGTCTACGAATATCACCAACCGGAGAAGAAGGTTTAATTTGGGCGTTAATTTAAGCATTGCACAAAAGATTGTGATCCAGCAGGGCGACCTCACCGATATGGATGTGGACGCCATCGTCAACGCTGCGAACAACGATCTGCAACTCGGCGGCGGCGTCGCCGGGGCCATACGGCGTAAAGGCGGCGCGGCGATCCAGCAAGAGTGCGATGCCATCGGCTCGATTCCCATCGGATCCGCCGCGGTGACCACCGGCGGCAACCTCAAAGCGCGTCACGTGATCCATGCCGCGAGCATGTCGCTGGGCGGCCGCACCACCGCAGAGACGCTGCGCCGCTCGACGCTGTACTCGCTCCATCTAGCCGCGGAGCATGGCCTGCGCAGCATCGCCTTTCCCGCCGTGGGCACGGGCATTGCCGGATTTCCCCTGGACGAATGCGCTGAAATTATGCTGCACGAGGCTGTAGCGCACCTGGCGGGAAAGACCAGCATTGAAAAGATTTTCTTTGTGCTGTTCGACGAGGCGGCAAAGAAAGAGTTCAACGCCGCCTGGCGCGAGATGCGGGCGCGGGGCGAAGTGGACGCAAAGGCGACGCAGACCGCTAGCGGGAAGATAATTCCCGGCCGCGATAAGAGCATTTCCGGGGATCCCATGCCTCTTCGCGGGCAACCGGACCCTCACGAGACGAGCCGCACCAAGTCGGGAGCCGGCAAGACGCGGCAGAGTCCGCCGGGGCGAAATAAGTGAAGACGGAACAGCTCGAAAAGGTCCGCAGGCAACTGGCGCGTTACGAGCATCCGCTGTTCACCTTTGCGGCTCGCGAGGCAGGCGAAAACGTTGAGGTGGTGATCGACTTTTGCACGCCCACGGATGGGGTGCATACCTACATCTATCCTCTCCGTCCGCGCGAAATCGAGCACCCGCAATTTCCCTGGTCCTTCCAGAAGCAGCTCTACGACTGCCTGCACGACTACGTCATTGAAATGTTCACGCGCAATCCCCAGCTCGACGAGTAATCGGCGGCTATGCGCGCAACGCCTCTGCTGAAAATTCTTCGCGATCGCATGCGTGCGAGCGGCCCGCTCACCTTCGCCGAGTACATGGAGGCGTGCCTGTATCACCCCGAACATGGCTACTACTCGCGGCCCGAGGTGCGCCGATTTGCGGACTACTACACCAGCGTGGACGTGCACCCCATCTTCGCGCGGCTCCTGGCCCGTCAACTGGCGGAGATGTGGGAGGTCCTGGGTTGCCCCTCAGAATTTGTCGCGGTGGAAGCGGGTGCGGGCGAGGGACGCTTGGCCGCGGAGATTTTAAATTTCTCTTCGCGAACATTACCAGAGTTCTTCCGCGCGTTGCGCTACGTGGCCGTAGAGCGCGGCAAAGGCAGGCGGGAAACCCTGGAAAAGGCGCTAGCGACACACATCGTGACCGGTTCCGCCCGAACGTCACACGAGTTGCCGGAGAAAATTGCCGCCGGCTGCATTTTGTCGAATGAGTTCTTCGACGCGCTGCCCGTGCACCGGGTAGTGCAGGAGAAAGGGCAACTAAGAGAGATCTACGTTGTTGAGAAAAACGAGGGACTCGGTGAGATTCACGAAAAAAGCAGCCAGTCGACAGTGGCCAGGTATTTCAGCCAGCAGAATATCGAGTTGCAAGAAGGCCAGCACGCCGAGGCGGGACTGGCGGCGTGCGCCTGGATGGGCGACGCGGCGCGGCGGCTGGATCGCGGCTTTATCTTGACCATCGATTACGGATACGAAGCGCAGCAGCTCTACAGCGAGCAGCATCGTCGAGGCACGGTGATGGCCTACGAACACCATCAGGCCACGGAGGAATATTACTCCGCGCCGGGGGAACAAGACTTGACCGCCCACGTGAATTTCAGCGCGCTCGATTCATTGCCGGGAATAGCACTGCTGTCGGAACTGCCGGAAAAAAAGTTACAGCGGACGGGTCTGGTGTCGCAGACCGCGTTCCTGATGGCTCTCGGAAAACGGAACGAATTTGGCGATCTCTACGATGCCGGGCAGAGCGAGGCCGAACAGTCGAGCGCGCGGCTGCGACTAAAAACTTTGATCCACCCCGAAGGGATGGGAGAAATGTTCAAAGTGCTGATACAGCACAAGGGAATCGAATCGCCGCGCTTGACGGGGCTCGCCGGAATTTGAATCTGACGAAAAAAGGCGCGTTCGCTACGGCGCGCGATGATCTGCATCGCCTTCCAGCTTGAATGGGTTGGCGATGTAGCGTTCCACCTCGTCCTGCGCGCCTCCGGTATTGTCCCTCGCGTCGCGTGCCAGCGAATATTGGCTGATGGCGCGCTCGCGCTGGCCGGAGAGGTCGAATATCTTCCCGAGATACAGATGGCTCCAGACCTCCACCCATCGCGGCTCCAGGTCGCCATCGAGCGCTTCGCGAAATGCGCTGGCGGCGGCCTGATAATTCTTCTGTAAAAACGAAGCTTCAGCCATGCGGAAATGCGCCAGCGAGCTGTTTTTCTGCGTGTCCAGGGCGCGCTGGTATTCCTGGATGGCTTCGTAGAAGTCGCCGCGCTGCGCCATCTCCTCGCCGCGGCCGATCAGCGCGCGAACGCGGAGCTTGGGGCTGGACTTGAGCAGATGGTTGTTGGGATCGATGGTCAGCCCAAGCGGGCGAGGGCGGCCGAAAGTCTCTACGGTGAAGTCCGATTTTGTGCCCACCACATCGATGGTTTTGGTCTCCGGATTTCCTTCTGTGGCGATGCGCACTTCCACGGGCATGCGAAATGTTTCCAGATCCTGCTTCACGTCGCCGCGCAGCAGGAACCCTTTGCGCGTGCGCACCACGACATAATCCAGCTTGAACTCCGGGACTCCGGTGGAATTGAGCCACTGGCTGAAGAACGGCATGAGGTTCGGCGCATCTGTTTTTTTGTTTTGCGCATCCTGTGCGGCGTGATCGGAAGCCAGCTTTTCAAAATCTTCGATGCGCGCGGCATGGCCCGCGAATTTCGCGTAAAAATCTTTAAGCGTGGCGCTGAACGCGGCATCGCCCATCTGTCCGCGGAGCATATGGAACACCATGGCGCCTTTGTTCTGCACTACGGAGCGGTATTCCGGCGAGAAAGGCTGGAGTTGCGCGGCGCGGGCGATAGGCGCAGCCTGCTCGAACATCAACGCGCCAACGGCGTAATCTTCCAGCGCGCGATCGAGCGCCTCGCGGCCGGCGGAGTGCTCAACGTAAAGTCCTTCCGCGTAGCGCGCCAGCCCGTCGGTGATCCACACGTCCGCAGCCGACGCGGGAGTGACCGCGTTCCCGAACCATTGCCCCGCGGCAAGCTGCGCCAGCAGGCGAAAATTAGTCTTGGGGTCCCACTGCCTGGCGCCGATCAGCAGAAGGCCGGGCGCGGAGTAGCCGGCAAGGCTTCCCGCGGGAAGCTGCGCCACGCGCAGCGCGGGGTCCTGCAACGGGCCGAATTCGGTGGAGAAAAAGGGAATGATGCTGGAAAGCTGCTGCTCGAACGCATCGGCTGCGCCCGCGGCGAGCTGTGGAGCAAAGACCGTAAGCGGCACGTCCGGTGACTTCGGCGCCTGTGACTGCAGCTTGCCCGCCACAAATGTGCCGCCGGGTTCCGGCCGTGTCCAACGAAAAGTGTAAACCATGCGCGAAGCGGTGGGAGTCGCGGTGGCTGGAGTAGTCGAAACGGGGGGCGTCTTTGGCACTACCTGACCTGGCCGAACCGCTGCGGCGGGCCCGGATTCAAAGGCGACGTTGCGCTTTTGCGGGGGCAGCGCTTCGCCGGTTCCAGTGACTACCATCGTTTCCGGCACGGCAATATTGAATACGGCGGTGTAGCGGTTGGAAGGGTAGTCGGTCAACGGAAACCAGCGGCCCGGAAGCAGCAGCACGGTGCTAGCCTCGCTGACGTAGGCGAGGCGCACTCCCTTGATCGGGCTGGCATCGTCGTTGGCCAGCGGCCCGGCATAATCGAAAGTCAGAGTCACGTGCTGGCCGGCGACCACGGTCTGCGGCAGCGCGACGGTAAGGCGCAGCGGACTATCCGGATAGCGATCGAACGGCAGCGCCTTGCCGTCCGCCCCGGTTACGGCCTGGACGCGCAAGTCCTGGTGCAGCTCTACTTCGAGGGTCGCCGAGGGTTCTTTGGCTTCAAATTCGATTTTCGCCCGCGCGGAAAGCGCTTGGCGCTCGACCAGCAGAGCGACGGCCACATCGTAATTCACTGCGCGAAAGGCCGGCCGGTGCGTCGAGGCGTGTGAATCCAGACCCGGCGCCTGCGCCGCCGCCGCGTGGCAGCCGAGCAGCGCGAATAGACTGGCGGCGAGCACCAATACTGGCGTGAACACAAGCTTCGACACATGCGTTGGCACATGCTTCAACTCTGGGCGATTTCCATGATTATTCATTCGCGGCATTCTACCCCACATTTATGATTGCTCTTTCGGCCCTGGCGTTGCATGCGCGGCAAGGAATTCCGCGATGAGGCTGGCAGCACGCGAGATAGCATCGCCCGACGGCCCGTGGAGGCGCGCTTCAATCTCCGCCAAATCGCTCTTCATGGCGGAGCGCGCATCAGGGGAGTCAAGCAGGCGCGTAGTTTCCCGAACCACCGCTTCCGGCGTGAAGTCGTCTTGGATCAGCTCGGGAACCACGCGCCGCCCGGCGATAAGATTGGGCATGGCAAAGTCTTTTGTCCGCAGCATCGGCCGCACGAACGTGGCGGTGGTCTTGGAGACGCGGTAAACCACCACCAAGGGCGCACCCAGCAGCGCGGCCTCCACCGTCGCGGTGCCGCTGGACACGATCGAGACATCCGCGGCAGCAAGTGCATCGTAGGTACCATCTTCCACCACGCGGATGTTCAGCCCGGCTGGGAATGCGCCATAGTCCGCTGCTTTCATCCCGGGTGCGGCGGCCAGCACGATCTGCAGGTCACGGCCTCGCGCCATCTGGTCGCAAGCCATCAGCACGACTGGGAGAATGTGAGCCACTTCGCGCGGCCGGCTGCCGGGAAGTAGAGTAAGCAGAGGCCTCGTCGGATCGAGTCCCCGGCGCGCGCAGAATTCATCGCGCGTCATCGATGCGCGAACCGCGCCCACCAGCGGGTGGCCGATAAATTCCGCATTCACTCCGGCCTTGCGAAAAAAATCCACTTCAAACGGAAAAATACACAGCGCCAGGGCAAAGCGGCGGCGTATCAACCGCACGCGCCACGGCCGCCACGCCCAGAACTGCGGAGTAATGAAATAGATGTTGGGGATGTGGCGCGCGCGAAGCTCTCTGGCGAGGTGCAGATGAAAGCCCGGGAAGTCTACCAGGACGGCCAGCGCCGGGCGGCGGAGGCGCGTCTCGCGCAGCAGCGTGCGAAATACTTTCCAGATCTGCGGCAGGCGATGAAGAATCTCCGTCAACCCGACTACGCTGACTTCGCGCGAATCGGCCACCAGCTCAACGCCCGCGGCCCGCATGAGCGGGCCACCCATGCCGAATAGATGAGCGCCGGTACGCTCGCGGAGCGCAGTGGCCAGGCGAGCGGCGTGCAAGTCGCCCGACGATTCACCGGCGGAGATCAGGATGGTGGGCGCGGCCGGGTTGCCGGTGGACTGGTGAGATCCGCGCGCAGGTGCGGCGGAAGGCGCGGGGTAAGACATCGCCAGTCATCGTCGCTTAGTCGACAACTTCAGTCAACACGCCTGTCTGGGTTGACTGTCATGCGGCCAGTCAATCACGTTAACCATTCGCGTCAACTAACCGCGTCAACCAATCGCGTCCGCCAATCGCGTCCACCGGCGTTGCCATCGGTAGTCAGTCGTCGGCGGGAAGCGGCTCGCCGGCGCGGCCTGCGGGAACAGGATGCCGAAGCTCCTGGTCTTTGTACTGGAGCTGGTAGAGCCGGTAATAGATGCCGCGCATAGCCAGCAGTTCCTGGTGCGTGCCCTGCTCGCGCAGACGGCCCTTGTGGAAGACGATGATGCGGTCGGCGTGCTGGATGGTGCTAAGTCGATGCGCGATGACCACAGCGGTGCGGCCGGCAAGCAGCCGGTCAAGCGCCGCGCGAATCTGCAGCTCGGTCTTTGTGTCCACGCTGGAGGTGGCTTCATCGAGAATCAGAAAGCGCGGATTGTGCGCCAGCGCGCGCGCGAAGCTGATCAGTTGGCGCTGGCCGACGGAAAAAGTTGCGCCGCGCTCGGTTACCTGCGCTTCCACGCCGCCGGAAAGCCCGGCGACGAACGGGCCAAGCCCCACTTCTTGCAACGCGGAATCTACGGCAGCGCGGCTGATGTTCGCCGTGCCCAGACGCACGTTGGTCTCGATGGAGCCGGAAAACAGGAACGAGTCCTGGAGGACGATGCCGAACTGGCGGCGCAGATCCTGCAAGTCGAAGTCGCGAATATCGCGGCCGTCGATGAGGATCTGGCCGCGCTGGATGTCGTAAAAGCGCAGGATCAGCGAAATGATGGTGGTCTTGCCCGCTCCGGTATGGCCTACAATGGCCGCGGTTTCTCCCGGCGAGAGGTGGAAGGAGACGCCGCGTAGAACCCAATCCTCTTCCGCGGGCTCCGCGCCGCCGCGATAGGCGAACCACACGTTGCGAAATTCAATCTCGCCGCGCAGTTCGCGTATCGGTAACGCTCCGGCCTTCGAAGAGATCGTGATGGGCTCGTCGAGCAGGCCAAAAATCCGCTCGGAGCTGGCCATAGCGGTCTGAAACAGGTTGAACTTTTCGCTCAAGTCCTGAATCGGACGGAAGAACTGCTGCGCGTACTGAATAAAGGCAATGACTGTGCCCAGCTTGAGCGCTCCCGGAAGAATCTGCCCGCCGGGGCCGATGCCCGCCAGAACGCGGATTCCGCCGTACCAAAGCGCCACGCCGATAGCCAGCACGCCGATGAATTCCACCGCGGGATAAAAAAACGCGAACGCCAGAATGGCGTCTTTGAAGGCCAGCATGTGCGCGCGATTGACTTCGGCAAACTGTGCGCGCGCTTTTTTCTCGCGATTGAAGAGCTGGACCACGCTCATTCCGGAGATGTGTTCCTGGAGGAAGGAATTGATGCGCGCAATGGCGGTGCGAATGCGCCGGTTGGCATCGCGCACGCTGCGGCGAAACACCAGCGTGACCACCAAAATAAGCGGCAGCACGCCGAGCGCGGCCAGAGCCAGGCGCCAGTCGAGCGATAGCATCACTACCACGATCGCCGCGAGCATGAAGACATCGCCCAGCATGGCCACCACGCCGGCGGCGAAAAGTTCATTGAGCGTGTCGACGTCGGTGGTGACGCGCGTAACCAGGCGACCGACGGGGTTGTGGTCGAAAAAACTGAGGGAAAGCTTCTGGATGTGGCCGAATATCGCCATGCGCAGGTCGTACATGGCCATCTGACCGACTTTCTGCATCATGCGCGTCTGTACGTATTCGAGCGAGAAACGCACCACCAGCGCCGCAAAAAAAATGACGGAAATCCATTCAACGCCACGCATGGCCGTGGCGAAATCGAGTTTTCCGTGGATCGCCGGGAGAAGATAGGAGTCCACCGTGATCTTCAGCAGGAACGGCCCAGTGACTCCGAGGACTCCGGTCACCAGTGTGAACGCTACGGCGACATACACGCGATAGCGGTAGGGGCGAAGATAGGCCAGCAGGCGGCGGGTGAGCTTCCCGTCGTAGGATTTGCCGAGCGCTTCTTCGTCGTGGTGGCCGCTCATACCCGTTCCAACTCCTCCTCGAGAAGCTGCTTCTGGTACAGGTCGGCGTAATAGCCGCCACGTCCGATCAATTCCTCATGAGTTCCGCGCTCGACGATGCGGCCTTCGAAGAGCACGACAATCTGATCTGCGTGGCGCACCGTGGAGCAGCGGTGAGAAATGAGGATGGTGGTGCGCTGGCGCATCACGTCGGCGAGACCGCGAAGAATACGCTCCTCGGTCTGGGTATCTACGCTCGCCAGGGCATCGTCCAAAATTAAAATCCTGGGATCACGAATCAATGCGCGCGCCAGGGCGGTGCGCTGCTTCTGGCCGCCGGAAAGGGTGATGCCGCGCTCGCCCACCAGTGTGGCGTATTGCTCCGGGAAATCGAGGATCTCCGCGCGGATGTTGGCGATGGTGGCGGCGCGGTCTATGTCCAGGTCGCTGGCCTGCTCGACGCCGAAAGCAATGTTCTCGCGCAGCGGCTCGCTGAACAGAAAAGTCTCCTGCGGCACGAACCCGATCGCGCGGCGCAACGAAGCCAGCGGCCATTCCGAAATTGCCCGGCCGTCAATCAGCAGGGTGCCCGGCGGAGCCTCCCAGAGACGGGCCACCAGCGCGGCCAGCGTGGACTTGCCGCTGCCTGTGGGGCCCACGACGGCAACCGTCGAGCCCGCCGGAATCTTCAAGTTGATGTTGTGCAAAATGGCGTGCGCGGCGTTGCTGACGTCCGCTGCCGGGTGCGAGAAAGTCAAGTCGCGAAATTCGACTTCGCCGCGAATCGCCGCGCCCGCCGGCGCCTGTACGGCGCGATCGTCGATTTCAGGCTGCACGCGCAGAATGTGATCCAGCCGGCCCATGGATGCGGCGCCGCGCTGAAAAATATTCGTTACCCAGCCCAGCGCGATCATCGGCCAGACCAGTTGCCCTAAATAAAAGTAAAACGCGATCAGCGTGCCCAGGCTGATGCTGCCGAGCAAGACCAGCTTGCCGCCCTGCCACAACACGATCAGAAACGTCATGCCGATGAGCATCTCGATGGCAGGGAAGAATAGGCTCCACGCGGAGATCAGCTCCATGTTGCGCGCAATGTATTCACGGTTTTGGCCTTCAAACGCGCGAATCTCGGCCGCTTCCTGGCCGTAGGCGCGGATGACGCGGATTCCGGCGAGATTTTCCTGCACGCGGGCGGAGAGCGCGGCCAGCAGCGCCTGGATTTTTTCGTAGCGCTCATGGATCACCTTGCCAAAATAACGCACGGAGAAGGCCACCGCCGGAACGGGCAGGCAGACGAAGAACGTCAGCGGACCCGACAGGCGCACCATAATGGCAATCGCGGCAATCATGGTGACAATGGTGGTGCCGCTGTACATGATTCCAGGGCCCAGCACCATGCGCACATTGTTCAGGTCGTTGGTGCAGCGGCTCATCAGCTCGCCGGTGCGGTTGCGCACGTAGAAGGCCGGCTCCAGCTCGAGCAGGCGGTCGAGCAGGTCGCGACGCAGGTCGAATTCAATATCGCGAGAAACGCCGATCAGAATGTCGCGGGTGAGAAAAGAGAAAACTCCCTTCAAGGTCACGATGCCCAGTAGCACCAGCACGTAAAAAAGCAGCGTCTGGCGGCTCAGCGGCCGGTAAAAAGTTTCCAGGAGGTGGCGCAGCGGGCCGGGAAGCGCGACGAGGCGGTCGAGCATCGAGCGCGAGCCGGAAAGCGAATCGATGATGGTCCCCACAGCCAGCGGAAGCAGCGCGCCCACCATCCCGCCCAGTACCAATGTGAGCAGGCCCATCGCCATCCTGGAGCGGTAGCGCAGCAGGTGCGGCATGAGCTTCTGCAAATTACGCCAGGAGGATTGGCGCGGCGCCGTAACTGCGGCATTTACGGTTGCCGTGGCGGTTTGTGCGGTTGCGCTCATCGAAACCGAGATTTTGCCATTTCCAGCGTGGAGCTTTCGCCCTGGAACTGGCGGCCGCTGCGATCCAGCGACTGGTAGCGCTTGGCCTTTGAATTCCAGGCCACGGCAACTGCGCCGCTCCTGACGGCTGCGGGCGGCGCCAGCGGCAGGAAATGTAGCACCGTGCCGTGGCTCGTGCTCCCGTCTGGGCCACGTTCCGGGGTGCGCTCCACGTCCAGGCGCCAGCCGGCGACGCCGAGCGCCGGGGTTCCGTGGAGATAGCCGCTGGAATTTTTCAGATACTCATCGCAGCGGAGAACTTCGTGCCACGTGCCATTATCCTTGCTCAGGATTGAGACGCGCGAGACCTGGGTTCCGGTTACAGCCGAGGTGGGTGCTCCGTACGGAGGCGTTGACATTCGATTGATAGCCACCACTTGCTGCGTGCCTTCACCCCCGAGCGGGCCGTAGAGCAGCACTTCCGCGTCGGCGCCGAGTGCAGCCTTGGCGGCACGAGTTTCTTCGTCAGGCACCGCCGGCGTCGCCACCGCCGGGGCGCCGGCATTCTTGTCAGAACTTACCGGGGAGCTTGTGCACGCGGCACCCAGCGCAGCGGCGGCGACCGCCAGCGCCAGATTCCATCGTATTGTTTGGGCGCCGCGCATCAGAGACTTTCGGCCGCGAGAGTAATCTGCACAACGCGGCCGGATTTTTTGTTGCAAGTCACTTCCAGGACTTGCGGCACTTCGGAGCCGGCCCAGTCGAATGCATAGTACAAAAATTCCGCTTCGTCCCCTTGTTCGCTGGAAGGCCCTTGAGACTCGGGTGGGCCGTAGACTACCAGGACGCGGCTGCGCAATTCGCCGAGTGAAAGGCCGCGGCCCGTGCGCCAAGCCTCCATCGGCATGGTCGCCGCACCTGGAGTGCCCGTGGCGGCGGGCGCGCAATCGTAGATCGGCCCGGCGATGATCGATACGGTGATGCTTTCGATCACGTCGTTCTCGCCGAACTCCATGCGCACTTCGCGGTTGCGGCACAGGTCGCGCCATACCGCAGACGTGTCGCTGTCCGGTTCGGAATCAGGATCGCCTGCCCACGGCTTGTGGAAACGTGCCAGCGCCATAGCGCGGGTGTCGCGACCAGGACGCAAGCCTGCGAGCGTCAACTCGTTGGCGCGGGGTTTTCTGGCCTTCGATGGGGCGTTCGCGGGCGATATCGCGGGCAATGTTGCTGGAGATGCCGCGGGGAATGGATGAGCTGGAATGGCCGTTGTCGGTCGCGCGGCACTGGCAATCGAAAACGTGGCGAGCGCCGCGAAAAACGTCACCGCGACGGCCATCGCTCGATTATTGCCCTGCCGTCTGAATCGCATCGATGCGGTCCTCAAAATTTTCCTCGCCTTCCGACCACAACTTTACGCGCTCAACCTGCACATCGGTGAGAATCCGGCGCATCCACTCTTGCAGCCGGTTGATATTGTCGACAGTTTTTTCCTTCGCTTGCTGCTGGTATTCGCGCAGCTTCCCGGGTTGTGCGATGTACTGCATAAATTCTCTCTCCGCGGCTTCGCTGGGCGGCGCGTCCAGGTCGTCTGTCTCATCCAGCCGCTTGTCGGCTGCAGCGTTCGGCAGATGGCTCTCGCCGGTAAACAGATCTTCAAATCCCACATCGACCAGGATCTGGCCGCGCTCCAGACTGGCGCCATCGTCGTAGTCCGGACCCTGGCACAGGATTTCCAGCCGCTGTGGACCGAGCGTCCAAACCTTGCGCTCGCCCGAAGGACTCCACAGGTCCCAGTGGGCTTCCACCTCGTAGGCAATGTCGGAATGAAGGATTTCGCCCGCGGCTGCGGCAATCTCTGCGGCAGTAAGCGGCGGCTGGCGAAGATCGTGCTCCACCACGGGTGGTTCCCCATAGCTCACCGCGCGGATAATCAGTTCGGTAAAACCGGGGCGCGTCTTGGAGAAGGGCACCGTGGCCAGAAGACTTTCAAAATGGGCCAGCATGGTGGATTCGGAGAAGTCCCGGCACCACACGCTGAGGTAGGCGCGATTAGGCACGAACCTATTATAGCGGATGTTGGCCCTGGTGTTCGCGGGTCCAAGCGTGGCAGCTTTCCACATACCCTCAAATGAAATCCGCGACGGAAAGTGTGCGTACTCTTATTTCTTATCGGGCCCTTTCTGAGGGGCAGGCGCGGGCGGCTCGTTGGGAGCAATATCCGCGGAGAGACCCAGCATGCGCTGGCGTAGCGTATCTCCCAGGCCGGAAAAAACCTGCGCGCACGTCTCGCGCAGGCGCTGCTCGGCGGCCTGCGCCAGCTGATCGAGGACGTTCTGCGAATGCTCGGAAAGGGTGGCCACGCTGGTGGCCATCCACGAATTGGATACATTGGCCAGGCGGTTCTGGTGCTGATCGAGCGCTTCGTTGCCGAGCTGCGCAAGCGCATTGATCCAATCGCGATGTTGGGAATCGCGCTCGTTCCGCCAGCTTTCCAGAATCGGCTGGAGCGAAACCTCCAGGTCGCGGCGGGCCTTGTTGACGCCCTCCACCATGCGTTCGCCCACGCGGGCTTGGAATGCGTCAAAAGTTTCCAGCGCCTCGGTGGTCAAGCGCTCGCGCGCGGAGATCACCGCAGCCTCTTCCGCAGCGCGCACTTCGCCGGCGGCCACTTCCAGGGCGGCCAGCATGTTGCCGAAGTGAACTTCTGAATCCTGGGCGCGAGCCTGGATGCGCTCGAGCGCTTGTGCGGCGCGGCGTTCCTTCTCCGCGGCCGCCGCGTCGATGCGGCCAAGGGATTCGGTTATCCGGCTCTCGCTGTCGGCGGCGCGGTTATCAAGCCCAGCCGCCGCTTCAGACGCGCGATTCTCGATGCGTCCCAGCGACTCGGCCACGCGGTTCTCGGTCTGGGCCGCATGATTGTCAACGCGGGTCGCCGTTTCAAAAATGCGAGCCTCAAAGCGGCCAAAAGTTTCCGCAATGCGGCTTTCCGTCTCGGTGGCATGGTTATCGACGCGGCCAAGCGATTCGGCTACCTGCTTCTCGCTCTGGTCAGCCAGAGATTCCATGTCCGCGAAAAGTCTTCGCTTGCTCAGTTCGCCGGCGGCTTCCAGCTGGCGAAGCTCGCGCTCGGCCACGCGCAGGGCCTCATCGCCGAAACTCGCCAGCCTGGTAGCGGAAGCCTCTTCGAGATGGCCGCGCGTCGCTTCCACGGATTTCTTGGAGGATTCCTCCAGCAGTCCTTCGGTGTGCTCGGCGTAGCTGCGGCTGTAGTGGTCGAGCTCGGTGGCGAACAGGCTGGACATTTCAGCCGCTTTCTCGCGCAGCGAGGTGCTGGCCTGGTCGACGGCGCGCTCGAGGGCGGCCTGCATGCTGGTCTGCGCTTTCTTCTGGTACCAGTCGGAGGCCTTCAGCAGCGCCTCGAATGTCGTATGCGTCGTTTCCGTGGACTTCTCGTCAAGCTCGGCAGTCAGGCGCTCCAGGGCCTGGCGGCTGGAGGCCTGGTAGTCATGCTCCAGCTGGGTGATGGTGCTCTGCATCCGCGCCACCGCTTCATGCACATACTGATCGGAAGTCTCGCGCAGCCGGTCGCGCACGGCGCGCAAGGTGGCTTCGGCGTGTTCTTCGCCCGCGGCGAGGCGGCTGAGAACTTCGGTGACGCGATCAAACTGCGGAGCGAGCTTCTTCTGCAGATGCTCTTCCATCTCGCGTAGAAATTTTTCGACGGAGCGCTGCCCGGCCTCTTCAAACGTCGGAGCCAGGCGGCCAGTCACCTCGGTGACGATGTTCTCCGCGTTCTGATTAAGCGTTTCGCTCTGCGTCGCCAGGATGGTTTCGAACCGGCGCTGCAGCTCCGCAGCGGTGGAGCGACTAAGCTGCTCGAGCTGCGCGGAGTAATCCTGTACCCGCGCCGCCGCTTGTTGAATTTCGGAGAGGATGGACTCTGCGCGATGCGCGTCGGAATCGAGCGACTCGCGGAGCACCTCAACGTTGCGGCGGGCCTCGGCTGCACTGGCATCGAATACGCTCCGCAGGGCTTCAAAAGTTTCCCGCGCGTTTTCGCCGGTCGCGGTGGTCTGCGCGCGCAGTTCGCTGAGCACCTGCTGCGAGCTGGTGTGGGCCTGCGCGGTGGTTTCGCGAATAGCGTCCATCGCGCTTTGCGCATCGGCGCGAAGCGAATCGAGCGCGGCGCGCGCGGCAGTGAGCTGAGTCTCCAGCTGTTCAGCAAAGGCGTTCTGGGCTTGATGAACTGCGCCTTGCGCCTGTTCGTCCAATCGTGCGGCCAGGCCTTCGGTCGATGAGCGCACCGAGCCGGCGATCATGTCATTCCATTCGCTGCCCACCACAGCCATGTCGCTCTCGAACTTCTGGCGCCAGGCAGTGCGATTGACCTCGACGGCCTCGGCGATTTTGGTTTCAACGCGGCCGGCCTCGCGGTCCAGCTCCTCCAGGCGCATGCGTGCGGTCTCGATTCGCTCTTCGATCTCCGTCTTATAACGCTGCCCGGCGTCCGAGATTGCTTCGGCGAGATTGGCCTCAAGGGCGGCAAGTTGGATTCGTCCAGCCTCCACTTCACGGGCAGCCTGCTCGTGGAGCTCGGCGCCGGTGGCGGCGATACGCCCGGATAGCTCGACAATGGCCAACTCCGCCACGCGCCCAACTTCCACGCGCGCCTGTTCGCTGAGGATGCGCAAACTGTCTTCGCGCGATTCGTCGATGTGCTGGAGCGTTTGCTGGAGTGCTGCTTCGGTGCGCGTGCCGGCCTCGGCAGTGCGCGAGATTGCTCTTTCCGCTTGTTCGGCGAGTGCGCGCAAGCTCGCATCGCGGGATGCCTCGATTTGCTGAAGCGTCTGCTGGAGTGCCGCCTCGGTGTGCGTGCCGGCCTCGGCGGTGCGCGCGATCGCTCTTTCCGCCTGTTCGGCGAGTGCGCGCAAGCCCATTTCGCGCGATGCCTCGATTTGCTGAAGCGTCTGCTGGAGTGCCGCCTCGGTGTGCGATCCGGCCTGGGTAGTGCGCGTACTCTCTCTGTCCGTCTGCTCGCCGAGCGCGCGCAAGGTAGCTTCGCGCGTCTCCTCGATGTGTTGAAGCGTTTGCTGGAGTGCCGCCTTGGCGCGTGCTCCGGCCTCAGTCGTGCGCGCAATCTCTTTCTCCGCTTGTTCGGTGATCGCGCCCAGGGTGATCGCGGTGGACTCTTCCACCTGCCGCAAGCTTTGGTGCAGGGCCTTATCGGTTCGCGCGCCGGCTTCCACGGTGCGCGCAATTTCGTTCTCCGCCTGTTCGCTGACGGCGCGCGTGGCCGCCTCGCGGTACTCGTCGATGCGCACCAGGATAAGCCGGAGCGCTTCTTCCGCAAGCACGGCAGTATCCGCCATACGCGCGGCTTCCGCGCGAGTATGCTCGGCCAGGTCATGCCTCGCGGCTTGCTGGGCGTCAGCCAGAGCGCGCACGCTGGCATCGCGCGATTCTTCGATGTGGCGCAGCGCGATGCGCAAGGCTTCCGCGGTCTCCGCGGCGCTGGAGTGGGAATCTTTTCGCGCCTGGCTGGCAGCGGCGGCTTCAACGGCGCTCTGCGCCGCGGTAAGCAGCTGCGCGTTGAGCGTGGTCAGGAGTTGTTTGGTCTCCGCCGCGACCGCCTGCGTGGCGGCAGCGCGCGCTGCCTGGGTGACCTGCTGCTTGGCGTCATCGATCAGACGCGTTAATTGGCGCGCAACGTTGGCGGAAATTTCCCCGCCAACGGTCGGCCGCGCCATCACCCGAACTTTATCCGTGGGCGTGGAACCCGCCGACGGGATCGTTGGCGCGCCCGCATGTGCGATCGGATGTGCGAGCGGATGTGCAGCTGACGGGTGCGTCGGCTTGGCCGCCGCCGGAATACTGGGAGCTGGACTGGAGGCAACCGGGGGGGCGGTTGGCGTACGCTGCGCGGCTGCTTCCGTTTCGCCAGCTACTGAGCTGGCAACTTCCGGGTCATCTTCTTCCGGCCAGGGGAACCAATCCTCCGGTGGAAACGCCACGCCCCAGCAGTTACCGGGCACTTCCAGCTCTGCGCCAACTTGGAATAGTTCGCGCACGGTGCGCGGACGCTGGATCCAGGTGATTCGGGCGCGGACATTGCGCGGCTTGCGGTTGGGGTCGGGGTGCGGGATCTCCATATTGATGAAGCTGTTTTTCGGGACGTAGTGCTTGGACTGGTAGCGACAGCCGTGGCAATTAATCAACAACGTGGACGTGCGCTCGCGAAATGCCTGGCCCAGCGCGTCCTCGCCAGTCACCGTCAGGGGAATGGCTTGAACGACACGCGTGCTGCGGCGCCGCTGTGCGCCCGCTTCGTCTTCCGGACTTTGAAAATGCTCTACCACGGCGACACTTCCCCCCACGCCACCCTACAGCCTTAAAAGGTGAGGAGAAGGATAGCACCGCGCCAGGGGAAGAGGCCCGGCCGTCCAGTCCCCTCATACGAATCAGTTAATGCCGCATTGGAGTGCTTCCGGGATGCCCGATTCGGGAAGATTGGAGAGATTTAGCGCAGGTCGGCTTTGGGAGACGGTTTGGAGGCGCCGGCGCCTCCCTTAGAGTGGCCGGTGAACCACTCCTTTAATTCGCGGGCCACCCACAGCGGCCCAACCAAAAAATACACGGGACCCTGAAAGAAGGCGGGCTTGTTGCCCTCCACTTTGTGACCCAGAAACAGCATGGCCCAGCCGGCAAAGAACACCCCCAGGCCCCACGGCCAGGTCACGAACAGAAGGATCATGCCCGCAAAAATCAGGGGAATCCCTGCGGCGTGAAGAGCCCGGTTCGCTGGGTGGGTGTGTTCGTGCTGATACTGCTCCATGTGGCGTTCAATGGAAGGCATGGTGAGTCCGTTATACGCCCGGCGCAGTTGGGGCGCAAGCACTCCACCGCGCGCTGAAAGCGCGTCGCGTAGGGGAGGGGCTCGCCCCGCCCAGTCGATCATGGCTTGCTGCGTGGGCGCAGGAATGCCGCAGGGAAAGAATGGACTCGGAAAAACCGGAAAAACTTACAGTCTAAATCTCGCGGCGGCCTTCCATGGCTTTGGACATGGTCACCTCGTCGGCGTATTCCAGGTCGCTGCCCACGGGGATGCCCATGGCGATGCGGGTCACACGCACGCCAAGAGGCTTGATCAATCTGGAGATGTAGACGGCGGTGGCTTCACCTTCGGTGGTGGGGCTGGTGGCCACGATGATCTCTTCCACCGTTCCGCCTTTGAGGCGCTCGATGAGGCTCTTAATCTTCAACTGCTCGGGGCCGATGCCGGAGAGAGGCGAGAGAGCACCTCCGAGAATGTGATAGACGCCATTGTACTGGCGCGTTTTCTCCACGGAGAGAATGTTGTGGGCGTCTTCGATCACGCAGATGGTCTTTTGGCTGCGCGCCGGGTTGGTGCAGTAGAGGCAGGGATCGGCGTCGGTGATGTTGTTGCACACCGAGCATTCGCGGATATTTTCCTTGGCCTCGCGAATCGCCTCGGCCAGCGACAGCGCGTCTTCGCGGCTGACGCGCAGGATATGGAAGGCCAGGCGCTGCGCGGTTTTTTGCCCGATCCCGGGCAAACGCTTCAGCTCGTCAACCAGACGCGCAATGGGAGCGGCAAAGTCAGGCATGGTATTGGGCTACAGGGGAGAACTCGAAAAGCTTGCCACTACGGAAAAACCAATAGAAAACAATCAGGCGCAAGATCAGAACAGCCCGGGAATTTTCAGGCCGGACAACCCGGGGAGGCCACCGGCAATGCCCTTGAGCTGGCTTTGCAGCTCTTCGTCCACGCGGCGGCTGGCGTCGTTCATCGCTGCCTGCACCAGATCTTGCAGCATTTCCAGATCCTTGCTGGCAAAAACTTCAGGGTCGATTTTGAGCTCGCTCACGCGCTTCTGGCCGTCCATCTTTACCGTGACCATGCCTCCGCCCGCCGAGGCTTCCACGCGGATCTCTTTGACCTGCTGCTCCAGGGATTCCTGCATCTGCCGGAACTGCGCAAGCATCTGTTGGAGAGCTTTGACTTCCATGGCCATTAGTCCTCGTCGCGACGCCGCACGTCCATAATCTGTCCGCCGAAACGCTCGAGCATGGCCCGTACGACGGGGTCTTGCTCGAAGTGAGCGCGCAGCTCGGCGCGGCCGCGTCCTGAAGAGGGGACAGCGGGCGCTCCGGAGGTTCGCGCAGGGTCAAGTTTAACACACACTCGCAGCGGCTGGCCCAGCACTTCGCTGGCGATGGCGCGCAATCCTTCAAGGGTGTCGCGGGCCTGCATCATTTCAGCGACGGCGCGGCGCTCGCCGGGAAAATAAAGGCGCATCTCGCCGCCGGAAACTTCCCAGCGTGTGACGTGCTCGATCATCGACGCCAACATTTTCTTGCGCTGGCGGATGGCCGCAAGCAGCGCGTCCACTTGCGCGGCTTCGAGGCCGTCGGTCGTGGCGACAGCGCGCGCGACGACGGAGGGCGGCGCCGCGGTGATTGGTGAAATGCCCGGCACCGCAGAACCAGCCGGCACTGGCAAGCTGCCTGGCAACGAAGAAGCCAGGGGCCTAGTCTGCGCCACGATTCCCGCGCCTGCATCGGCGGTGACTACGTCGAGTTTTTTTATGCGCTGCGTGACCACGGGAAGTTTTACGGCCGAAGCGGTCGGCCGCGACGACAACGGCGAAGGCGCCTGGGCAATAGGCACTTGGGCAACCGGCAGTTGCACAGCATTCGCGGCGCGCGGGGCGGGAAGCGTTCGCGGCGCGCTGGCACCTTCGGCGGAAAGGCTGGCGAGTACTTCTTCGAGCGGCGCGAGACGCGCGGCATTCACCATGCGCAGCAGCCCCATCTCCAGATGCAGCCGCGGATCGGGTTTGCGCCGCAGGTCAGCGTCGGTATCAAGAAGAATGGAGAACAGCCGCGTGAGGTCCTCTTCGCTGAACTGCGCAGCCTGGTCAGCCAGACGCTGGCGTTCTTCGCGCGGCGCCGCAATCAGCTCGGACTCGCCGCCGCACACACGCGCCACCAGCAAATTGCGGACGTGGCGGATGGCCTCGCGGCAAAAGTGCTGGAGATTCTGCCCCTGCGCGATCAGGCGATGGACCAGCGACAGGGCGCGCGCGCTCGAAGCCGCCGCCGCCGCGCCGATCATTTCGTCGAGCACCTCTTCGGGCACCACGCCCAGCAGTTCCCGCACCTGCGCATCGGTGATGCGGTTGCCGCAGTAGGCGATGGCCTGCTCGGTGAGCGAGAGCGCGTCGCGCAGGCTGCCTTCCGCGGTGCGCGCAATCACCGCCAGCGCGCCCGCATCGATCTCCAGGTTCTCTTTTTTGGCGATGGGCTCGAGCGCCTGCACAATCTCGTCGAAGGAGAGCGCGCGAAAATGGAATCGCTGCGCGCGCGAGCGGATGGTGTCCGGCAGCTCGTCGGCCTGCGTGGTGGCCAGCACAAACAGCACACCCGGCGGCGGCTCTTCCAGGGTTTTCAGCAGAGCGTTGGAGGCCTCGTCGGTGAGTTGATGCGCTTCGTCGAGAATCACCACGCGATTGCGCCCGCCCGCCGCGGCATAGCGCACCATCTCGCGCAGCTCGCGGATCTGATCGATGCCGCGGTTTGAAGCGGCGTCGATTTCAATGACGTCCATCGAGCTGCCCGCGGTGATGTCGCGGCAGGCGTCACAGACGTTGCAGGGCTCTGCGGTGGGCCCCTGAATGCAATTGAGCGCTTTGGCCAGGATGCGCGCCGTAGTCGTCTTGCCCACGCCGCGCGGTCCTGAAAAGATGTACGCGTGGGCCACGCGGTTGGCGGCGATGGCGTTGGAAAGCGTGCGCGTGACGTGCTGCTGGCCGACAACTTCACTGAAGGTTTGCGGTCTCCACTTGCGGGCGATAACTTGGTAGCTCATCGTGTGCGTTTGTGGCCGGCCTGGCGCCGCCACCTGAATCTTTAACTCCGGGCAAATTCAGAAATTATTTTGCCGCTACGTCTTGCGTCACATTCCTGCTGCCGCTTCCCGCCCCGCGTCGCTGCACGCGATCGAAGGACGAGGAACTTCGGGTTCTCTGCGGCACACGAAACTTTCCCGTTACCGTTGCTCCCTTCCGGGCCTGGCGGGGTTGGCGGGGGCTCGTTGCACAGAGCCCGAAGTTCCACGCTCGTGCAGGGCCGGTGGCCTGCAAACAAAGTCTAGCACAGGCAGCGGGAAGGGAAGTACAGCTGCCGATAAGAAAAGGGTACACTGCTACTCGATGGGCGCGCCCGTTCTGGCTCCGCTGCTCTTTCGGCAGTTTCTCCCATTGTTGCATGGAGCGGGCGCTTACTGATTCGGGTTCCGCAACAGAAAATATCTGGCGGACAGCGATGAGCGCGAGGTACAAAAGATGGTTGCGCCGGCGGCAGCGGCAGGAGTGACCACAGGCCGACCCGTGGCAGCAGGTCGACGAGGCGTGGCCATCGCGACGACAATGGAGAATTTAGAATAGTGCCCCCCAAAGAAAAAAATCCCCGCCGGAGTGACCGCGTTTCCATCTCCATGCCCATTGAAATTTTTGGCACGGAGATTAGCGGTCAGGACTTTGCGGAGACTACCAAGACTCACCTGTTGAGCCGCCACGGCGCGGCGCTGGTCCTGAGCCGCAAGCTCGCTCCCATGCAGTTGATCACGATTCGCAATGTGGGAACTCGCGTGGAAGCTACCGCGCGCATCATCGGGCAGATGGGCGGCCAGGAAGAGGCCTACATCTACGGCGTGGTGGTGATCGATACCAAGGTGAACCTTTGGGGCATCAATTTCCCCCCGCTCTCGGATGCGGATAAAGCGCTGTTCCGGCTGTTGCTGGAGTGCAACGTCTGCCAGGCGCGCGAAGTGGTCTATCTGGATGAGCTGGAGTCCGAGGTCTTTGAGGCCAACCAGCAGATTACGCGTCACTGCGCCGGCTGCGCCGAGGGAACCGTATGGCTCCGCGCTCCCCATAATCTTCCAGACGGCACCACCACCACCGCCGCTGAGCAGAAACTCAAGCGGGCCCAGCCCAGATCTGAATTCCCGGGATCCAGGAATGACCGAAAGCATGTTCGCGTGCAGATGAAGATCTCCGTGTGCATCCGCCAGCCGGGGTTTCCGGGAGAGGAGATCGCTCTGGTGATGAATATTTCACGCGGCGGCCTTTGTTTCGTCAGCTCCAACACCTATTTCCAGGGCTCCAACCTCGAAGTCGCCGCTCCGTATACCAAAGGGGCGGCCAACGTCTTTGTGCAATCGCGCGTGGTGCGGGTGGAAAAACTGGCCGCCGAGAAATTGACGAAATACGGCGTGGCCTATCTGCGGGACGCCAGGGGTTAGCGCCCCAACAAGAATTCTCCCGCCGTAAACCGCATTTCAATTCGTCGCCAAAACTTAGAAATCTCTTGCCGTATCAGACACCGCCATGTTTCGCCTAAGGAACCTCCCACCCGAATAGTTGTGCAATCGCACCGCCCCGCAAGCTATCTTGCATTGCGGGTGATTCCTCCACACCGTCCCTGGCCGGGAACCTCTCCCGGGCCGGCGGAACCGCGGCGCCAGCGGACGCTCCACGTCACGGAGCAGGAGGAACGAATGAAAGCGAAGCTGTTTGTTGGCGTCGTGGTCTGCCTGCTGGCGGCCGCGGCAATTCCGGTTTGTGCGCAATCCCATCAGGTCCCGCAGGGCACACAGGTCCGCCTGACACTACTCAACGGCCTTTCCACCAGCGTGGCGCGCGATGGCGACCCATTCACCGCGGTCGTTACCGAGCCCGTCTATCTGGGCACTGAACTGATTCTTCCAGCCGGCGCAAAGGTGCACGGCACAGTAGGGGCGATCGTACGGCCCAGGCGCTTCGGCATGATCCGCGGCGGCTCGGCCATGAACCTCAACTTCCACTCCATCGAAATCGGCCGGCATGAAATGCCCGCGCAGATGAGTCTCATCTCCATCTCCAATCCCGGCGAGCACGGAAACGGCAAGCTGCGCAAGGACGTGAAAATCGACGAGGGCGCGGTCCTTCACGAAAAGCGGGACATCAAAGGCAACCTGGGACTTGTGGCATTGGGCACGGGCGGCGGCACCGTGGTGGGCGCCGTGTTCAGTCACGTAGTGCGCGGAACGGTATTTGGTTTGGTGGGCACCACGGCGTTCGTCATGGTTCGCAAAGGCAAAGAGGTGGAACTGCCCGCGCAAACTGGCCTGCTGATCCGCATGGACAACACCATTATAGTCCCTTCGATTGTGGCTCAGGCCGGAGGGTATCTTATCCCGCGTCCATAGAAGCTTTCGTCGAAAGCCGCAGCAGGATGTGCAAAGCATTCTGGTCGTATAAGGGAATCATTAAGAGGATAAGGGAAGTTGTGCGTGGCGGTGACGCGCACCAGATTTTCTGGCCGCCTTTATGATCTCTGTTGCGCCCGGCTAACTTCTACTTTCTTGACTCGGCGGCCAGTTTTTCCGGCAACACCACGGGCCAGATGGTTTCCGGCTGAAGTGCCAACAAGCCCACCGCCCACTTATCTCCGGCGCGCTGCACCCATGAGACCAGGAAGAGCATCGGTTTCTGGGGAAGCTCGGCGCTTCTTTCGGGGTGGGCGACGCGTATGGCCAGCACGCTTCTGACCTCCACTTGGTTTTTCAGGCGCAGCTGGCATCCACCCTTGCTTACGTTGACAGTGACTCCACGTTCCGTGAAATAGCGCTTGGTGATGGTGAAGCCAAACAGCTCCACGGGAAATGCCAGATTGATTCGCCGCTCGCGCCGGCGGTCGCGATTCGCGTCTTTGCTCAGCTCCTCCCAGGGAGCTTCGTTCGGCGTGCTGGCGATGCTCATCTGCTGTTGTCCTCCTGTGAACACTCAGCCGGCGTAGTTGGTCGTACGTAATTCGGCGTGCATCGTCCGTCGCCAGTCTTCCATCGTGGGTCGCGGCCTCCGCTCAAGCGCGGGCGACACGCGCCTTCGCGAATTAGTGCCCGCCACTGGAACGGCCGCTTTTTCGGCGCCGTCCCCCTTCATCGTGGCGTTTCAAGAAACGGTAGAGGCTCGTGCGGCCAATGCCCAGAATCTCTGCGGAGCGCAGACGGTTCCCGCCGCACATTTCCAGCACTCGTTCGATGTGCCGCTGGCGCACCTGCGCAATGGAGACCGGCATCCACGGATCGCTGGAGGCCGGCTGGCCGGGCGCGGGTAAACGCAGGGCTTCCGGCAGGTCGGCCACACCGATCAGGTCGCTGGTAGCCGTGATGCACGCGCAGGAAATTGCGTTTTCCAGTTCGCGGACGTTTCCCGGCCAGCGATGCTGCAAAAGCAGCGCCTGCGCGCGGCGGCTGAGGCCCTCGAGATTGCGGTGGTAGGCCTTGTTGAATTTTTTCAGGAAATATTGCGTCAGCAACAGGATGTCTTCATTGCGCTCGGCCAGCGACGGCACGCGAATCTCGATGGTGCTCAGGCGATAGTAGAGGTCTTCGCGGAATCTTCCGGCCAGCACCTCCGCCCGCAAGTCGCGATTGGTGGCGGCGATCAGGCGCACATCCACGCGGCGGATTTCCGGCGAGCCTACGCGCTGGATCTCGCGATTCTGAATCACCCGCAGCAGCTTGGCTTGTGTGGAAACCGACATTTCCGCAATCTCATCCAGGAATAATGTTCCTCCGTCGGCATATTCAAACAGGCCAGGCCGCGTTTCGGTAGCGCCGGTAAAAGCGCCGCGCACGTGGCCAAAGAGTTGGCTCTCAATCAGCGTGTCCACCAGCGCCGAGCAGTTGCAGATGGCGAAGCGCTCCCGCGCCACCGGGCTCATCTCGTGAACCGCGCGCGCCACCAGCTCTTTGCCCGATCCGGTGGGCCCGGCGATCAGAACATTGGTGTAATGCTTGGCCACCTTCTGCGCCAGCTCGAACATTTCCAGTAACGCGGGACTCTTGCCCACAATTCCGTGCACTTCGAGCTGCGCCAGCAGGGAATCTTCGATTTCGCGGATACGCTGCTTCCGCCCGGTGTGGTCCGCCAGTTCGTCGAGAGTCTTGGCCAGCCGTACGCGATCCACGGGCTTGGTGATGTAGTCGTAGGCGCCCTTCTTGATGGCGTTAATCGCCGAATCCAGCGTATAGAAACCCGTCATCAAAACCACTTCCACGCTCGGATCGATGGCTTGCGCCCGCAACAGAAACGTGAGCCCATCCATTTCCGGCATCTTGACGTCGCTGAGCACTACCGTACAGCGTCGCGCACGAACCGCGTCGAGCGCCTCGTTCGGGTCGCCGGTGCCGCTGACAGCGAAACCCAGATGCGCCAGCGTCTCCACAACGGTCTGCAGGTTACCTGGATCATCGTCGAGAACGCACACGCGCAGGCTCTGCCGACGGTGAAGTGTTTCGCGCTCTTCCACGTTCTGAACGAGCATTGCCGGCACTCTGTGCGCTCCCCGGCCGCGTACGGTGGGACTCGGTTCGTAAATTTGGCGGCTTATTCAATCTATCGGCAAGACGTAAGAAAACTTCAGGGTCTATTTGATTGCCGGGCAGGTGCCCGCGGGCGCGCTCTGCAGGAGCCCGAGCGTAGGCGCAATCACGGAGCGCCCGCCAATTCGCCAACCATTTTCTCGAATGGACTAGTGAATCAGCCGCCTGCCGAAATCTTCGATTTCCGGAAATATCTGCATGCCGTGCGGCACGGTCCCAGCCTGCGTGCGGGCATCCGAGAGCTTCTCCTGTTCGCTTTGCCACGGCCAAAGCTGCTCGAGTTGTATCAGCGAGGTGTTTTGCACCGGCCCGGCTTGGATGCGGCCTGCTCGGAAAGCTATGGGAAGGCTTGCGGGCAGCTTGGCCGGCTCGGCCAGCCGGAGGAAGACCATGGCGCCGCTGGTTACACGGTGCCGCAAGACGATCTTTTTTTGATTGTGTTCGCCCCACTCCAACTGAGTGTGCTCCACGAAGAAGTTCTCGTCATTGTCCCAGCCGGAAATCTCGACTTTGTAAAACCGTCCCGGTTTTGTAGTTGAACTCATGATTAACCTCCACTAGGGACAAGAGCACGTCGCACGCCAGGCAGCGCCTGCGTCCGGGTTGCAAACAAAGCGGTTGGGCGGCACACCTAAGCAGCCGGCGGGGCGAATGTTTCTACCCCGAACAGCCTGTGCGTTTTTGAAACAGGGAGCGAATAATTCGAGGATTCCTGCCGGCGCCTTGAGGCGTGCGGCACGTCCGCTGCTTACGTTCCCAGGAACAGAAAGTGCAGAGCCAGTCCGAAGATAAAATGGAACATCCGTCCAAAGACGATCCACGCGATCATCAGCCCGGCCAGTCCCAGGCCGGCAGAGTGCAGAAAATCAAACCAGCGCAGTGCCTTTTCTTCGGAGAGGAACAGCGCGATGACGGTGCTGCCGTCCAGTGGCGGCACGGGAAGAAGATTGAATGTCCCCAGCAGCAGATTCAAGCTGAAGAATACACTGAGCAGTGAAGCGGCAAACCCGTCGGCCGGGGAGTTGGTCACGCCCACCAGCTTCGCGAACGTGCTGTACTCCGGCACGTGAAAATGCCCCAACGCGATTCCTGCGCGCAAGCCTGCCGCTGCCAGCAGCATCAGAGTGAAATTGGCCGCCGGCCCGGCCAGGGCCATCCATGCCGCGCGACGCGGGTGAAGCCTTTGCCAGGAAGGATCGTAAGGCGCGCTGGCCCAGCCCATCATCCAGCCGTTCAGCAAGTACGAAACGAATGGCACCACCACGATGCCGATCGGCTCGCGCATAATGTGCGGCAGCGGATTGAGGCTGGCCTGCCCGCCCTCGGAAGCTGTGGGGTCGCCACCCAGCTTAGCCGCCAGAGCGTGCGCGGCTTCGTGGCAAACCGTGGAAAATAAAAAGGCCAAATACCAGATCCCGCCAAGGGCCAGAAACTCCGGAGTAAACTGTGAAAGGTCCACCGCAGCCTAGACTAAGCGCAGCGCCAGGGAGTTGCAAGTCCCGGAACGACCTGATGGCGGCCCCTCGTGAAGTTCCCAGCGCTGGATCGAAGCCCGCGTAAGATTGCGTTTGACTCATATCTGTATTTCTAGTATGGTCGAAATATGAGCGATGGCCATCGTCGTCCAAATCAGAGTTCGGAAGTGGCCTCGTGCGCCGACCGCTTTGCCGCACTGGGCGCCGAGCCCCGCCTGCGCATCTTGCGCCTTCTGCTGGCAGCGCATCCCGGCGGCATGAACGTCGGCGAGTTGCAGGAGGAGCTGGACATTCCCGGCTCTACGCTCTCCCACCACCTGGACAAGCTCAGAAACGAAGATCTGATCACCGTGCGTCGCGACCGCCAGTTTCTTTTCTACGCGGCGAATACTGAAGTTTTGAAGGGTTTGATTGCCTTTCTCTATGCGGAGTGCTGTTCGCGAAGCGGCGCCGTTACCGCACGATCGCTGGCAACGCTTTGCTGCACGCCAAAGTAAGTTGCATAAAAGGAGAACGACGTGAAAGAACACGCTACCAAGGAAGTTGGGCACGCCACCAAGCAGGACGAGCAAGCTACTAAACAGATCGTGCAAGAACGGTATGCGGAAGCGGCGCGCCGGGTGACGTCCGGGGCTGGTAACGGCTGCTGCGGCGCCGGGGCCTCCACCAGTTGCGCTGATCCCATTACATCGAATCTATATAATGACGGTGAAAAGGCGCAATTACCTTCCGACGCTGTGGCGGCATCGCTGGGCTGCGGAAATCCGACGGCGCTGGCGCAGTTGTCGCCCGGCGAAGTCGTGCTCGATCTGGGCTCGGGCGGCGGGATTGACGTACTGCTCTCGGCGCGGCGCGTATCTCCGGGCGGCAAGGCTTACGGTCTGGACATGACCGACGCCATGCTGGAGCTGGCTCGAGAAAATCAGCGCAAAGCCGGCGTGAGCAACGTGGAGTTCCTCAAAGGCGAGATTGAAGCCATTCCGTTGCCGGACAATTCAGTGGATGTGGTGATTTCGAACTGTGTCATCAATCTTTCCACGGACAAAAATAAAGTATTGCGCGAAGCGTTTCGAGTTCTGCGCCCAGGCGGCCGGTTTGCGGTGTCCGATGTCGTGGTGCGCGGCGAAGTTCCCGCCGAGATCCGCCGCAACGTCGAGTTATGGATCGGCTGCGTCGCGGGCGCGCTGCAGGAGAGCGAATATCGCTCCCTGCTGGCAGGCGCCGGTTTCGAGGCCATTGACGTCGAGCCCACGCGCACCTACTGTGCCGCGGATGCCAAGGAGTTTCTGGCCGCCGCGGGTCTCGATGCCGCTGCCATAGCCCCGGTCGTCGACGGCAAATTCCTAAGCGCCTTCATCCGCGCGCGCAAACCGAAACCCGCACGGGCGTGGAATGTGCCAGACTGAAGTAGGGAAGCATCAGGCTGCGGCATCAAGCTGTGTCTCAAGGCACATCTTGTCGTGTTGTCATGCCGAGCGCAGCGAGGAATCAGTTCTTGAGGCCGCAATCGTCTAGGAGCTCACCGTGAAACCGTTGCGTGGACGCATTCTGCAAATGTTCGCGAAGATGAACACCGACCGCCTGGACCTTCATGTGCTCTTCGAAGCCGCCGGCAATGATCCCGCGGAGCGCCAGCAAGTCCTGGACCAGATCGAAGCTCTGGTGCGTGACGGATATCTCGAACCGAGCGGCAGTGATTTCTACACTCTCACCAAAAAAATCTGATCGCGACGCGCCGCCGTCGCCGGGCATTCTTCGCTGCGCTTGGAATGCCGGCAAAACAAGCCATGGTCACGCCGTTGGTGGTAGGCTTGCCGCATGCCACGTGAAGTATTGCTCCTGCGCGAGCCGGAGATCCGCGAACTGCTTGACCCGGCGGCGTGCATCGACGCGGTCGAAAAAGCATTCATAGCATATTCCACGGGCCGCGCGGAGCTGCCCGTAGTCCTCCATCTCCACGTCCCCGAAAATCACGGCGAAATTCATATCAAGGCAGGGCATCTCCACGGTGCGGCGGTGTATGCCGTGAAAATTGTATCGGGATTTCCCGGTGACGCGGCGCAGGGAGTACCGGCGATGAACGGCATGGTAGTCGTTTTCGACGCGAACACCGGCGCCCCCGCCGCGTTCCTGCTCGACAATGGCTACATCACCGAATTGCGCACGGCCGCGGCCGGCTCTCTGGCAGCCAAGCACCTGGCACGGCGCGAAGTTCGCAGCGTTGCTGTAGTCGGATCGGGCAGCCAGGCGCGCTATCAGATCGAATCGCTCGCGCTGGTAAGGAGCTTCCGCGAAGTGCGCATCTGGGGCCGCCACCGAGACCGCGCTGAACGTTGCGCCAAAGATCTTGCCACGCGATTTCAAGGCGGGCATAGCGGGCTCGCGGTTGGTTGCCAATTCGCCGCGGCGCCATCGGTGCGCGAGGCGCTCGCGGGCGCGGACATTATTATTACCGTAACCTCGAGTCGTGAGCCTTTGGTGGGCGCCGAGTGGCTTGCGCCGGGCTCTACGGTAATCGCCGTCGGCTCCGACAATCCTGAAAAGCAGGAGCTCGACGTCGACGTGCTGGCGCGCGCCGACCGCATTGTCGCCGACAGCCTGCCGCAGTGCCTGCGCTTGGGCGAGATTCATCACGCCGTGGAGCGCGGCGCCATCGTAAAAGAAAAAGTCGCCGCGGAGATCGGGCAGATCGCCGCGGGGCTCAAACCCGGCCGCCAGTCGGAGGCGGAAATTATCGTTTGCGATTTAACCGGTGTGGGAGTGCAGGACGTTGCAGCGGCTGCGCTGGTCTACCAGAGGGCTATCCTCGCCGGCCGCGGCGAAAAAATCGCCCTATAGTACCTGCCGATTTGCCGGAAAAACGAGGGGCGCAACGGCAAGATAAATGTGGCTCCGGGGCCTGGACTCGAACCAGGATAGCCAGATCCAAAGTCTGGTGGCCTACCGATTAGCCGACCCCGGAACATTTAGAAAACCGCGTAACTATTCTAGACGGAAGCTCGCACCAATAGCATCCTTAATTCCGGGGAACTGCTTGCAGCTTGTAGTGTTCCGCGCGGCTAGCTGGGACACGTCTAGAACGAATATTTCGCCGACAACTGAATTGTCCGCGGCGAACTGCCCGTGGACACAAAGTTCTCCACCGTAGAGGCATCCAGCGCGCCGAAAACGCCGCTGTCGATTCTGGCTCTGGCCGGCTCATCGTAGTGAACGGAGTTGAACGCGTTCTGCAGCTCCATGCGCAACTCCAGCGTATGGCTCCACTTGAGCTGGGTCACTTTGCCCAGGCTGAGGTTCACCACGGAATAAGGCGCCAGGCGGAAGAAGTTCCGGCCCACGTTGCTGAATTCTCCCGGTGCCGGAGTGAAGAACAGCGCTTTCTGCGCGGCGGTCAAGTAATTGAGCGTGCCGTTCGGTTCTTGATGCACGTTGAACATACCGTGTGTGCAGCCGGTGCAACTGGCCGGTGTATTGACGATGCTGCTCGTCGTAAATGCGCGTGAATACACCGTAGTGGGACGTCCGGAATAAGCCACGAAGATCCCGGCGATTTCCCAGCCGCCCACCAGGCGATTGAGTACCGGCCCCCAGTTGCTGCCCCACTTGCGATCCTGGCCGAAAGGAACCTGATAGGTCCAGATGGACTGAAACACATGGGTGCGATCGAAATCCGAAGGCGCGTAGTTCCGCCTGCGGTTGGCATTGTCGAAAGGAGTGCTGGAGGCGCCGAAAGGAGTCCGCCCGCTGCGCACCGTGCTGAATGTAGGATCGAACGAGCGTGTGTCCAGCGACTTGGACAATGTGTAATTCATCTGGTACGTCAGGTCGTGAAGCCTGCCGTGCAAGCTCATCTGCATGCTGTGGTAGGTGGAGAAGTCGTTGCTGTCCAGAACGATGAAACCCCCGGCATATTGCGGATACGCCAGGAAGAAATTAGGCGACAAACCGGCCGATACCGGCAGCGGCACGCCATTGCTGTCCAAATTTGTGGCGATGGTGGCGGCAACGCCCGCCACCGAGCCGATGCTTAGGCCGGAAGAGTACGGGCTGTTGGGATCGGCCAGGTACATGGAGCCGGTTTCACTCGCCGGCCGTCCTGGATCGTTCATAAGGAGCTGATTGATTAACGGACTGTTGCCACCGGCTCTAACCACGTTGAAGGCATCTAGAAAGCCGTTTTTTCTGATCTCGGCTTGGTTGGCATCGAACCCGCCAAATAGATGGACGGCTTTATGGCCGATATAGGCAATCTCGAATACAGAATTGGCGCCCACTTGGCGCTGAATACTCAAGCTCCACTGGTGGACCTGGGCGGGTTTCCAGTTGGGGTCTATTACCGTGATTCCATTCTGCGAAAACGACGCAGGCTGACGAGCCGAGAGCGGAGTCTGACCGCCGGAATTGATTGGGGGCAGACCGTCGGAAACGCGCCCTCCCGCTTGCCCGAATGAAGTGTTGTTGACCTGAAAAGTCTCGCCGGGAATACCCTGAAAAATCGCCGATGAAAGTACAAAAGTATTTATGCGATCGTAGGCCAACCGGTAGTTCGCGCGGATGGAAGTCTTGCCGTCCCTGAACGGATCCCACGCGAAGCCGAGTGACGGGCTGAACCCGCGCCACGAATCTTTATAGAGCTGCCCGGGAACCCACGTGAGGTTGGTGCTCCCTGGCGAACCCAGCGTAAACGGTTGATCGGGGTGCAGGTTGAAATTCGCGCCGGTACGTGGTGCCAGCTTAATTTCCCACCGCAAGCCGAGATCGATCACCAGGTTGGGACGAATCTTCCAGCTATCCTGGCCGTAAAAATCGTACTCAGGCAACGTGAAGTCTTCGATCAGATGAGTGCCTGCGGGAGCAAATTGATTAGCGCTCTGCGCCACCAGACCCTGCTGAATGGTTCCTACTTTGCCCAGAACGTTGTTAATACTACCCAAAAGATTTGGTATGTCGAAGTTGGGTTCGACGTCGTTCGGAAGATTGAAGCACCCGGCTGACGGAGTTGGACTGCAGCTGTTGACGAGATTGATGGAAGTGTCGAAAGTGACCAGCGGAGCAGCATCCAGATTGCCGATAGAGCCGCGGTCGTCGATGTGGCGCTGCAGGCGCAGATTGGTGCCGAACTTCAGGGCGTGTTGTCCGCGAATGTAACTGAGGTTATCGACGAACTGTATGGTCGTAAGCCTTCGCAGGTTGCCGACGTAGTTCTGACGCGGCGCCGTGAGACCGAAATTGAGTACAAAGGGCGCATTGGAAGCAAACTTCGGGTCTGGATTTACGAAATTGAAAATGAAGCGGTTCATTCCCACGATCATTTCATTGGTGATGGACGACCGCGGAGTGTAACGCCACGAGATCGCCAGGTTGCGGGGTTGGCGTTGTGTGTCCACGACGTTGGGTGCATTCGGGAAAGGTTGCAACCCTCCGTTCACAATGTCGCCGACCGTATTCTGGTGGCCATGAGCCCAGCGGCCGAAGATGGAATTCTTCGAATTGAACTGGTGATCGATGCGCACCGTGAAATCCACCTGGCGTTCCTGTTCCGGCGCCTGAAAGATGAAACCCGCGGTATTGAGCCCATCGCCGATCGTGAAGTTGTTTGGCAGCGGGCTGAGATTGATAAAAGCCAGCACCGCCGGGTCGAGTCCTCGGGCAGCGGGGTCGTTGGCGCCGATGTCAAAGCTCCCGATGGCTAGTCCCGGCAATGGGTTGCCGTTGCTGTCCACCACCGCGCCTCCGGAACCAAAGGGATTATTGTGCGCGCAGGATGAGGCTGGGCTGGTTTGACACCGCACGTAGCGGAAAATCCCCATCCGCGCGGCCTGCGTATATACAGTGCTGTTGACGGTGAAGGCCTGCGAAGCGTGTAGCAGTTGCGTGTTGACGAAGAAAAACGTCTTGTTCTTAAAAATTGGCCCGCCCACGTTGAATCCATAGATATGTTGCACGAACTGCGGCCGCGGAAGCCCGTTTTCAATGTTGCCCGGATCGTTGGCATTGAGTCCCGGGGTTTGATAAAACCAGAAAGCTTTCCCGTGAAAATTGTTGGTACCGGATTTCGTTTCCAGGATGACTTGTGCGCCGCTGCTGCGCCCGTATTCCGCGCCGGGGTTGCTGGTGATTACGCGAAAGCCGGAGAGGGAATCGGGATTGGTGCGCAAGGGAGCGAAGTTGCTGCCGCCCGCGCTGGTTTCGTTGATGTCGATTCCGTCGAGCGTGTAGTTCCATGCGCGATCGCGCGAGCCGTTGACGCTGACGCCTCCGCCGGCGATGTTGGCTCCAGTGCTGTTGAGCGGCCCGCCGTCAACCACGCCGGGAATTAGCTCCAGAAGATCCAGGGGACTCCGGCCGCGCGCGCCGACGATGGGCAGCGTCTCCAGGGCACGCTGATCGATCAGGCCGCCGAGGTCGCCGGAAGATTCGGTCTGTACCAGTTCCGCGCCGGCAGTTACCTCGACTCGTTCCGAGGTCTGTCCGACTTGCAGGGTGGCATTGACCACCATGGGCTGGGCGATGGTCAGCACGTTGCCGGTCGAGGTAAACGTCGAGAAGCCCGCCATCACCACCGCAACGTTGTAGGTGCCCGGAACGATGCCATCAAATAGGTAGGTCCCCGACGATGTCGTGACCGTGCTAACCGCCACATTGGTGGCTTCATTCGTCAGCGTGACCGCGGCTCCCACAACTACCGCGCCGGACTTATCCTGCACCGTGCCGGTGACCCGTGAAGTGGATTGCGCGAATGCGGACGTGCCACAGAAATGAAGCAGCAACAAACAGACCATTCCCGCCCATGCTTTTTTCATGATCATCCCCCGTTAACATTGCGTCCGGCGCCGCAAAAAATTAAATATAGGATGCCGGTTCCCCTGAAGACGCGTTCGAGCGTTGCAAAACGGGAATAATGGACGGGCGATGCAGGGAAGTCAAGCAGCAAGCAAATATTGGGCAGGCGGATAACCGTGGCGCGGCTCCTCCTTCAGGCTTTTTGCGGTCCGGATATCGAAGCGAAAGCCGGCGGGAACTCTCTAACTATTTTGGGATGGAATTTTTTCGGTGGGTTCGATCTCGACGGCGTTCGCGGCGACCAATGTCGGGCTGCTCAGTGTCCGGATATTCACCAGGGCCTCCACCAGGCTTGTGCAGACGAAGTCGGCGCTGGTCGTGCCCAGCCGTTCCTGTGCTTTCGCGATGCCGCCCTCGTAATTCCATACTCCCGCAATAATTTTCAGCCCGGGAGCCCGCAAGCGCAGGGCTTTGCACAAAGAACGCGCCTGTCCCAGAGCAAAGGGTGGAAGCGCGGAAACACAAACCACGCGAGCCTGTTGTCGCGCGACTTTTTCCAGCATGTCCACCACCGCGCCGATGGTCATGTAGCCGGCACGATATCCGGAGCGATGCAGTAGTTGCGCCAGCATCAGTGCGACAACAGCGTCGGCTTCGTCTCGCGCGGGCACACAAACCACGTCGAAACCCGAAGAGGCGGAGCTGACGGCAAGCTCTTGATTGCTGCCCACCACCGGTGTATCGCCCTCCGCCCGCTCGCCCAACTCCTCGACCAGCTCGGTAGCCGTCTGGAAGATGAAAGTTCTCTTGTCGTCCTCGAGAGTGTTCATGTGGCGTTCGTGTTCCGCCATGCTCAGCGCCGGAATCAGCACAGCGTCGTACATTTCAATCAGGGAATGATCTTTGAGATATTCGTGAGCTATATTTCTGGCCTCATCCTGATCCAGCGCCAGAAGGCGCTGGTAGAAAAGCGCGGCAGGTTCGAGCACAGGCTCGTCACCCAAGGCGATATCGAGAAATTTCAGCGCCGGGACATACCGTCCGAGTACCAGCAGGCACACGGTTAAGGGCGTCGATAGAAACAGCCCCACCGGACCCCACAACAGCGCCCAAAAAACCGCCGCAACCAAAATTGCCAACGAAGAAATTCCGGTATGCTCGCCATAGAGCCACGGCTCGATGAAATTGGCCAGCGTGAGCTCGACAAATAGAAACAGACCCACAGTCATCATTGCCTGTGTCCATCCCGGATAAACAACCAGCGCCAGTGTCACCGGAAACGTTGCGCTGATCATCGTGCCCACGTAAGGCACAAACCGCAGCAATCCCCCCAGCAGGCCCCAGAGCATGGCGTGCGGCACGCCGATAAAGTAAAGGCCGGTTCCGAACAAGACGCCGTAGGAAGCGTTCACCAGGAATTGCAACCGGAGATAACGGCTGAGCCGCGCGCTGGCATCGTCGAGCGCCGTGGTCATCGTATTGAGTTGTTCTGGCGCCGTGAGCCGGATCATGCGGTTACGCAAATCTTCGCGGTTCACGAGCATAAAAAAAGTGAAAATGATTACGATGCCGGCGGTTTCCAAAGGCCCCACAAGCGGGGAGAGAAGCGTGCGCAGGTCCTGGAAGATATTCGTGGGCGTTTCGGTGACTTGTACGGGAATGGGCCGCGCCACCGCCGTCTCGCTGGGCGGGCGAGCGCCCGGCTTGATGTTAGGCGGTGGAGTAATTTCCGTCCCGGTCGCGGTGAGTTCCTTGCTCAGTTCCTTGACGGTGGCCGTGGCGTTGCTCAGGCCGCTGCCTTTAGGAGAGCGCAAAGATTGGATTTTCGAATGCAGGTTCGCCTTGTAATTTGGCAACTCGCCCGTAATCTGCATGAATTGGCTGTAGACCAGCCAGACGGCTCCCCCGAATACGGCCATGCAGACCACCAATATGAATAGCACCGCGGGTGCGCGGCGCGCTCCGCGCTTTTCCAGCCAGGCCACCGTAGGCGTCAGCAAAAATGTGAATACGATCGCCAGCGCCAGCGGAATCAAAACTCCACGGCCCAGGTAGAGAGCGGCGAGAACGAAGAAGATCCCTATGAAGATCAGCAGTGAGCGGTTCGACGATTTTTTTAACAGCGGCACGAAGCCTCGCGGTTCAAACCCTGCGGTGGATCATCGGTGGCTTTTTATGCTACCAGATGGGCGTTCCGGATTTCAGCTGTTTGGCGCTTTCCTGCGCACGAAATGCAGCACCAATGATACTACCGCCACAATAAGCAATAGGTGAATCAGCGCTCCGGCGACGTGGAACATGATCCAGCCAGTGAACCAGGCTACGAGTAACGCGAGGAATAGAATTAAGAACATCGGGCCCTCCTTTTGACCGCCTGAATTTCTGAGCCTGATTGCTCTGAGCCTGTTTGCTCCGACCTATAACTCGTTCGCGCCGGCAACCGCCGGTTGGGGATAGGAGGGTTCGTGCGAGGTCTCGCTCGAGCTGGATTCCCCGGTGGAGGCGATATGCTCTGCGCCCGTGCTCCCGAGAATAACCTCGGCGCGTTTCGTCCATTCGGAGCTATCGGAGTGGACAGACAGCAGAATTGCCCCTTCCTTCACAAGACCTTCGAACCGTGTCGCTTCATATTCGGGAACGCCCATGCCGATAAGCGCACCGCCAATCCCACCGATCGCTCCTCCCACGCCTGCCCCCGCCAAAGCGGCCATGATCGGCCCTGCTGCGATGAACGGCCCCAATCCAGGAATTGTCAGCGCTCCAATACCCACCACCCAGCCGATTACGCCACCAGCTACTGCGCCGCCGCTAGCTCCAGTTACCACGCCCTCTGGAGCTTTCGTGTTCTTTTCCGTTACTACCGAGGTTGCACCGGCGGTCTCTGGAAACAGTAGAGAAATGTCTGTATTCCGAAAGCCGCCCGTTTTCAGAGCATCCACAGCGGTTTCCGCGCTCTGGTAGGTAGGATAAATGCCGCATACGGCGGTGTTCTTGCCCGGCATGGTAGCTCTCCTTTGTGAGCGCGCGCGAACTGCGCGAGGCATTAGCGGTCAATTTGTCAGATCGCTGATGAAACGTCTGTCCTATATCGAACAGACCACGTAGCGAACCACTGCGCGGACGGCCACTGCTTCATTGCCGCTGGGGCCGGGCATCTGCTATTTTGGTAATGCTCCACTGAAAGCGGAGAGGTGTCCGAGTGGCTTAAGGAGCACGCTTGGAAAGCGTGTGTTGGGGAAACTCAACCGTGGGTTCGAATCCCACCCTCTCCGCCAACTTTTCCACGTGTTTCGATCACGCGCGTTCCCTTTTCTCAGCCGCCGTATTCAGGAATATAGGCTGTCCAACCGCCAGCCGACCGATGCGAGTGACCGCGCCGTAGATTCCCGCGTTGTTCTGGTTCGCACGAACGACCGCCTTCAGCACCTCTGGCGCAGGACTCGCTGTGTCGGGATCGAGGTTCACCATCGAGCAGCGAACGTCGTGCAGCGTGACGGTAATGGCGGGGCCGTCGACTTCTTCGCCGAATGAAAGCACTCCGCCCAACCACTCATCCTCCTGGAAGGGAACAGGTCGCAGTAAACGAACCACAACATTCGGGCGAAATCGTCGCACGTCCGGGCTGCGCCCTGCCAGTCTTCCGATCTCCCGCACCGTATCCAAGGCGATCACCGAGATGCTCGCTTCGTCGAAGATGCCATGCTTCAACTGCATCATCTGCAAGGGAGCCCCGTACCGGCGTCCGACCTCCGTGGCCAGGTCCTCACCGAAAACAGTCAGCTCTTCGCCATGCGGCGTGCGAACGTGAGTAGGAAGTTCTCCCAGATCACCGTCTCCACGCCGGTGCGGAGTAAACAGAAGCAGGTCGGGAAGTTTGCTTGCGCTTAGCCACGGGAACCCGCTGCGGTCATCCATCCGCCGGAACGCCAGGCGCCTGTCACCATCGAGTCCGTGCCAGCCCAGCTTGGCGACATCAAGTCGCTCGCCGCCCATGGACTTCACGGGATACCGGAAGATCGCCTCGACGTGTCCGATTTCCATAGGCATGTCGGATCCGAGTATAACTTGCGGGGATTCGTAGCCGAATAGATTTCGAATCCCAGATTCTCCGATCGAGTCCGCCCAATTGCTTGCTCTGCCGCATGAACCTCAAGAGTGCGGGAGATCGCCCGAGACGTAGGAAGTGCGATACAATTCTTCGCAGTGCCTCGTACACGAAATGAAGCCGCACGGGATATTTTCCAGCATTGGAACGCCTGGACCATACTCCTTTTCAGCACGTTTGTTCTGCTCCTCTATGTGTCCGCGGCCCGGCTATTCGCAACCGGCCTCGCGCTAGCGCATCGATCTTCCTCCGAAATCGCCGGCGGCTCGAAATTTAGCCCCCTGTCGTTTGCAGTGATCGATTCACCGCAAACTTCCGTCCCCTCGCCGCAAAAAGTAGAACGCACCAAGGTCGCCGAAGGCCAGTACCAGGTGTTTCAAACAAAGAGCTCCGGAGCGCTGGGTCCATTCCGAGCCGAGGTCTATAATTTTCGGGAATCCTGGACGCTCTGGCGGCTGGGCGCCGGCGGCTATCAGGTCGACGGCTTGCGGGAATTCGACTCGCCGCTCGGCGAATCTCATAGCAACCGTTTCCAAGCCCTGCTTTCCACAGACCTCCGCGTGCGCTCCGTCAAAGAATTTGCAAAGCTGCGCTGGCGTCCGGATTCCGGGCCCTTGACCTGCGAATTCGAAGATCGCGAGCTCCGCTGTTCGTCGAATGCCCAAGACGCGCAACAGGCCATCGAGCTTAAAATCGCCATGCAGCATCCCTTCGGATTCCTGTGGCCAATATCTCCTTTTTCGTTGAGTGGAATTGCCCGTTCGTCCGGAAAGCACCTCCGCCAAACGACGCCGGTGCAGCTCGTAGAAATCGATGAGGCCAGCACGAACACTCCGGTTTCTCCTCTGGTGCTCACCGGTCGGCTCCGCTACTTGGGTCAGGAAAAAATTCGTGTAGCGAAACGGACCTGGCGTGCCGACAAGTTTCAACTGGACGTGCCCCTGCACTCCTCCTACCAGATGTGGACTTCCTCCGAAGGCATACTGCTTTCGCTGTTCGAGGGACTTGGCAAGAACAACGAGCCCGCGCGGAAAATAGATTTGGTTCGTTATGAAAAATTTTCAGGCTTCTAGCAACCCACGGCGCAAAGCGCGATTTACCGATGCACAGAAGTCGCGTGCGATCGTGCCAATCCTTCAGTAAGGCACCGGATTCAGAGTATTCGTGCGATTCGAACATTGCTCGCGGTCGTGTGACCCAGGTCACATACATCGGTGACGCCTGTCCTATTCAGTAATGTGTCGCAGGCACATTCTGTGATCGGAAGCAGGAGGCGCCCCATGATAAGTCCTCAACCCAGATCGCCAGCCCACCGCAATCCGGCTCTCGTCAGGATCATCGCCACGGACGAGAAACATCTCATCAACCTGGTCAATGACTCGATTGCGCGCCGCGCCTTTCAGGTTTTCGAAGCCCACAGCTCTGAACCGGGCCACGAAGTGGACGACTGGTTTCACGCGGCGTACGAGATCATAAAGCCCCTGGATTGCGGTGTCCTGGCCCTCGACGACGAGATCTCCGTCACCACAGACCTTTCCGGTTTCGAGCAGGGAGCGGAAGTCGAGCTCTTTGTCGAGCCCCACCGCATTGTTCTCCGCGGCAGAGAAGCCGCGCATGCTCGCGTTGCGCTTCCGGACTACCGTGGGCATGCAATGCCGTGCAACGTCGTCCTGCGGTCTTTGGCTCTCGGCGCGCTCGTTGATCCGGCACGAGCCGCCGCGAGGTTCAACGGTTGTGCGCTCCAGATTTCGCTGCCCAAAGTGTCTCCAACTCACCGAGTCTTGGCTCAGGCCGCATGACCCTGGGGCGAAGGTGATCGGGGAGTTGGGTTGAATCATCCAGCAAAAGGAGAACTGCAATGAGAGTAAAAGATGTGATGGTAGGAACGCCCGCCAGTTGCCGCTGGGATGCCAACGCCGCAATCGCTGTCGAAATCCTCTGGAATCGCAATTGCGGAATTCTGCCCGTCGTCAACAGCTCGGATAAAGTGATTGGAGTCGTGACCGACCGCGACCTATGCATCGCCATGGGCACGCGCAATCAGTTGCCTGGGGATATTATGCTGAGCGAAATCGCCTCGGAGCCGGTTTTCTCGTGCCAGCCCGACGACGACATTCACACCGCATTGGCCACCATGGCTCAGCAAAAGGTGCGCCGCCTGCCGGTGATCAATGTCGCGGGCGAGCTGCAAGGAATCCTGTCCATGGACGATGTTGTTTACCACGCCGATGCAGGCAACTCGCGCCAGCGGCCCGAACTCTCATACGACGACGTGGTCAAGACGTTGAAGCACCTCTACGGGCCGCAGTTGCTTGCGGTGACCCACACGAAATTTAAGGCTGCTTAGAATCGGGGAGATGAGCGCTTGCGCACGTAGTGCCACAGAGGCTGCGCCGGCGCATATACAAACAAAAACGGCGGCTGGAAACTTCCAGCCGCCGCCCGCTGCCAACGATCCGATGAATAATTAAAATGGATCGTGGTCATTACCGCGGAGTGCGTGGCTCAGCGCCGTGCGCACTCCTTTTGCAATCGCAGAGGCCTCCCAGAAAGGTTTCTTCACCAGGCGCTCTGCATCTTTACTAAGTTCTTCCGCACGCTCGATTATGCGAGACACCGCCTGATCGGCATGCAGAACCTGCCACCGGCTCTTCTCCAGCAGCTCTTTCGCGATCGCGTCGGCTTGCTCCGTGCGCGCCATCACTACGTCGCTGACCCGGGCGACCGTGGCATCCACTTGAGGTGCTCGGTTGCGGATAATCCCGCTGATTTCCAAAATGTTGCCCGCGAAGAGTCCCAACGGTTTGCGGAATTTTGCCAGCGCGATCGCGGCGGCTACGGTGATGGCGGCCTGTGCCACCACCGCTACCGCGATAATCACCATGGCGATATCTTGAATGGTTTCGTGGCTCATTATAGCTCCGATGGGCGTCGGTGCTGGGGTCTAGCGAATGCCCGCTTCCATCTTGAATTTCTGCTGGTCGTACGCGTCCTTTCCTGCCGCCACCGCGTCCTGGATCTGCTCCTTGGCATCATAAACCGTGTCTTGGACCTTGGAGCTGGCGTTCCGGACCTGCGACTTCAGTTCCCGGGTTTTGTTGTTTAGGTACTGCTTGCCCTGCTCCGCTTTCTCAGCCAGCAATTCCCGGGTCTCTTCACCCGTCTGAGGTGCGAACAGCATGGCCAACGCCGCGCCAACCGTCACCCCAGTCAAGAATGTTCCGAACGCAAACCCGCCATTGTCTTCTCTCATCATTCCTCCTCTTAACCCACTTACCCCTGGGGTTGGTATTTCCCGCCCGGGGGCGCACTCGCCCGTCAAGACTTAAAGTCTTGAGGACGCGCGCCCCAGTCAACCGCGAACCGGGACGTTCTTGCCGTGTTCGGCAGCCCCGTTTAGACAGTCGAACGACTGCCGCTAACGAAATGCATCACGATCATGATCAGTCCGATCACCAGCAGGATGTGGATCAGCCCGGAGGTGACGTGGAATGCGAAGAACCCGAGCAGCCAGAGAATAAACAGCACCGCAGCGATTGTTGCCAACATGTCTTCCTCCTTACCTCGTGTCAGTTTGGCGCTTTCCAGTTGCGGCGTTTGCGCCATTAATTGCGCCCGGCTGCAGCGCACAGGGGGCACTCTAGCGGCAGCCTCTAACGCAGTCTGTTCCATTGCGAACACTACAGCGAAATCCCTCCCAATATGGGCATTTAGCGGAGACCCGCAAAATAAAATCGGCTTATGGGAGCTTTTTAAAAATTGAAGCGGGAGCAAGTGGCGACGCGAGCAAAATAGTTTTGAAACGAACGCTCAGCGCCCATCTACCGGCGTGATTAACAGGACAAAAGCAACCTCGTTGGTTCGCTTCGCACCAAAGACAAGGTGCTATTCTGAGTTATAGGCCGCCGAAAATGCGCAAGACCAAACGGGCCATCAAAATCGTGTTCGGATTCACTCTGCTGGTGCTGGGTGCGGTGATGATTTTGACGCCTGGGCCAGGCTGGGCGACGATTTTTGCCGGACTTGCCATACTCGCCGCCGAATATGTTTGGGCGCGCCGTCTGTTAAATCGGCTGAAGAGTCACGCAACGCGCTGGCGCGACCGCATCCGCCCCTCCGCCACGGCGAACAAAGCCTAGCCCTGATTACTCCGCATTCGTAACTGTTGCTTCCGTAAACAAGATTTTCCGCGGCTTCCCAGCGCCTGTTACGTATCAAAGAAAACTACCTCGGCGGATTTCCCGGTTTTTGCGGCGCTGCATTCGGGGGATGAATTCGCGAGCCTCGCGGCTGCTGCTGACCAAGCTTTTCGCCCCATCCTTTGCCTTCGGGAAGCTGTGCGCGCCCCGCCGACGCTTCCATGTAGAATTTATAAGCTTCGGTTCCCCACGCCTGTTCTACTTTGGTCTCCAGTTGATCGCTGGCGCGAAGGGTGTAAGTAATCCGCTCACGGAACGGCCTGCCACCCGAATTTTTCTTGTGCTCGAACACCAGCGTGTTGGCATCTTTCCACGCTCCGGTGTATTCACCGATGCCGCCCGCGTCGTCGAACCACCACAGCCGGAACGCGCGCTCCTCGTGATCGTAGGCCATCACGCCGTGGGCTTGGTAGTCGCCCTCCGGCCCGCTGCCTTCGTAATTCATCAGCAGATAAAGACCAAATGCAGGTCGCGCAATCCAACGCCCTTTTCCGCTGGGGCTACCCGCGGCATCGCCCGCGTAACGAACATCTTCTTGCCAGGCGCCTGCAAGGCTCAGCAGCTTCTGGTCTTCTGTTCCCGCGAAGGGATTTGCCTGCGCCCGCCCGCCTCGGCCCCATCTCCCATTTGTCGGGGCGTCTGCCGCGGAGCCGGTTGCTGAGCTAGCCCCGCCCGTCGGCGCCGGTCGTCCGGCAGGCTTTTGGCGCTGCGACGACGGTTGCTGCAGTTGCGATTGCTGGGCAATCCCGGGATAAGCGGCAGCGAGAGCCGCCAAAAAGAACCCCCAGAAAACAAATGATTCGCGCGCGCGTCGTCGCGTCATCCCACACCTCCTATTTCTGTTCATCCTCTTTCCGTTCATCCGCTTTTCGTTCATCGTGTTTCAGTTCAACGCCGAAGCGTAGCATAATCCCGCAGCAACGCTTCCGGCTCGGCGCGCCAGGTGTGCGATGTCTCGCATCTCCACCCGCCCGACGGATTCGTTTGTGAGAAGCGTGTGAGCAAGGGACAGCGGTCCAGGAGAGCAACATGGAAAACTGGCGTGGAAAATGGGCGCTGATCACTGGGGCAAGCGCGGGAATCGGCAAATCGATAGCCCAGCAGCTTGCCGCGGGCGGCACCAATCTCATCCTCACCGCCCGCCGCAAAGACCGCCTCGAGCAGCTTGCCGGAGATCTCCGCGCGCGCCACGGCGTGGTCATCGCCACCTTTCCCGCGGACCTGGCCCAGCCCAGCGCGCCCGAAACCATTTTTGCTTATACGCAAGGCAAGGGCATCGCCGTCCAGTTTCTCGTTAACAATGCTGGCTTCGGCGCCTACGGCGAATTCGAAAAAATTCCTCTGCGCCGCCAGTTGGAGATGGCCCAGGTAAATATTTCGGCCGTAATTCACCTTACCCACCTCTACCTGCCGCAGATGATCGCGCGCCGCAGCGGCGACGTACTGATCGTCGCCTCGGTCGCCGCGTTTCAAGCCGTGCCCTATATCGCCACCTACGCCGCCACAAAAAGTTTCGATCTGTTTTTTGCCGAGGCGCTGGCCGCGGAAATGCGTCCACACGGCGTGCGCGTCTGCGCGCTCTGTCCCGGCTCCACGGAGACGGAATTTCAGGGCGTCGCCGGCCAGCCCGGGAACGCTTTTCGTGACGCCGAGTCCGCGGACAAAGTAGCCAGTGTCGGGCTCACCGCGCTGGCTCGCGGGAAATCGATGGTCATCTCCGGCTTCAGGAATAACCTGAGCGTGCAGAGCCAGCGCCTCGCTCCGCGCAACCTGGTCAGCCGCATGGTCACAAAAATGTTCCGGCCCCGTGAAAGAAATACGTGAACGCTGCTGAGAATCCGCATCAATATCCCGAACCAAATTCCTTGACCGCGCGCTTTTGGGCTGTCAATGTGCCGCTGTAAATGTTCGGCAATCCATGTGGCGCAATCGATATGCCGCACTGAATGTGCCGCAGTTAATGTTCATCGCCCTTGGAGATTCTGGAGGTTAAACATGGCGGCTATTGACGCGAATGTGCACGCGAAACTGCAATTTCTGGCAGTCCTGCTTCTCACCTGCAGCGCCGGCCTCGCCGCGCAAGACGCCTACACCATCACCGGCCAGGAGCAGACCATCCTCTACCAGTCCGACTGGGTGCGCGTGCGCCGCGTGATGCACCAGCCCGGCGAGACCGCCCCCATGCACGATCACAAGCAGCGCGTCTCCGTCTACCTCAGCGACGCCACCGTGCGCCTGACCGCGCCCGACGGCACGTCCATCCAGCCGCACTACCTCCCCGGCATGGTGAAGTGGAGCGAACCCACGCGCCATGTTCTGCACAACATAGGCACGACTCCCGTGGAAGTGATTGAAGTGGAATTCCTCGGCCCGCGCCCGCCCACCCCGCAAGCCTTCACCGGCAATCCCGTCCAACAAGATCCCAAACATTTCAAGCTCGAATTCGAAAACGACCGCGTCCGCGTGTTTCGCTACACCCTCGGCCCGCACGAAACTTCAGCCATGCATGACCACCTCGACCGCGTCGCCGTGCGCCTCAAGGATTACCATGCCCGCAGCACCCGCCCCGACGGCATCACAAAGGAGACCACAGCCAAAGCTGGCGAGGCCTCCTTCAGCCCCTCCATCCGCCATTCCGTAGAAAATCTCGGCGACTCCCCCTACGAAGCCATCAGCATCGAATTTAAAACGCCGGCAAATTAGGGTCGAGGGCGGCAGCAAGTATTTTTCTGAGCTGTCGTTCATCCCCTCCAACGGTCACGGGGGCCGCGGACGCTTGCTACTCGTCGTCCGCTGCGGCCTTGTAGTGCGACAGCTTTTCAATCACCGATATGTCTTCCAGCGTCGTGGTGTCGCCGGAAATTCCGCCTTTCTGCGCCAGCTCCCGCAGCAGGCGCCGCATGATCTTCCCGCTGCGCGTTTTCGGCAGCAGGTCGGCAACGCGCACCTCGGCAGGCCGGGCGATGGCGCCGATGACCGTAGCGACGTGGTCGGAAATGGAAATGCGCAGCGCCCCCGACATCTCCTGCCCCGCGCGCAAAGTCACAAACGCGACGATCGCCTCGCCCTTAATCTCGTCCGGCCGCGACACGCACGCCGCCTCCGCAACCGACGGGTGGCTGACCAGCGCGCTTTCAATCTCCATGGTGGAGAGCCGGTGACCGGCCACTTTAATTACGTCGTCTACGCGTCCCAGCACCCAGAAGTAGCCGTTGGCATCGCATTGCGCGGCGTCGCCGGTAAAATACTTTCCCGGCACGCGGCTCCAGTAATCGCGCCGGTAGCGCTCGTCATCGCCATAAATCGTCCGCAGCATCGAAGGCCACGGCCGCTCGATCACCAGGTAACCAGTCTCGCCGGGCTTTACTGGTAGCCCTTCCAGCGTAACTACTTTCGCCGCGATTCCTGGCAGTGGCAAAGTAGCTGAGCCGGGTTTGGTGGGCGTAGCGCCGGGCAGCGGCGAAATCATGATCGAACCTGTTTCCGTCTGCCACCAGGTATCCACGATCGGGCACATGCCGCGGCCGATCACCTGGAAATACCATTTCCATGCCGCAGGATTGATCGGCTCTCCCACCGTTCCCAACAATCGCAAACTGGTCAGGTCGTGCTTATCGATCCACTCGCGACCCCACTGCACCCACGCGCGCACCGCGGTCGCCGAGGTGTAAAGAATGCTCACCTTATATTTCTCGACGATCTGCCAGAACCGGTCGCGCTGCGGAAAATCCGGCGCGCCTTCGTACATCACCAGCGTCGCGCCATTCGAGAGCGGCCCATAAGCCACGTAGCTGTGCCCGGTCACCCAGCCGATGTCGGCGGTGCACCAGTAGACGTCGTCTTCGCGCAGATCGAAAATAAGCTGCGTGCTCCAGGTGGTCTGCACCAGGTAGCCGCCGCAGGTGTGTAGCACTCCTTTCGGTTTGCCCGTGGTGCCGCTGGTATAGAGGATAAAAAGCGGATGCTCGGAATCGAACGGCACGGCCGCGCATTCCCGCGCCGCGGTATTCATGACGTCTTCCCACCAGAAATCGCGCCCCGCTTTCCAGGCTACCTCTGCGCCCGTTCGGCGTACCACCACAACTTTTTTGATCGTGGGACACTTCTCCGCCGCTGCGTCCGCCGCTTCTTTGAGCGGCACGATGCGCCCGCGCCGGTAGCCGCCGTCGGCGGTCACCAGGACTTTCGCGCCGGCGTCGTTGATGCGATCAGCCAGCGCCGGAGCGCTGAATCCGCCGAAGACCACGTTGTGCACGGCGCCGATCCGCGCGCAGGCCAGCAGAGCTACCAGCAACTCGGGAATCATCGGCATGTAAATGGCTACGCAATCGCCGGCCTTGACGTCGAGAGAAAGCAGCACGTTTGCGAAGCGGCAGACCAGACCGTGCAGTTCGGCATACGTGATTTCCGCCGTCTTGCCGTCTTCGCCCTCCCACAGCAGCGCCGGCTTGTTCGCGCGGTGGGTGAGGTGCCGGTCGAGACAGTTGTAGCTGACGTTGAGCTTCCCGCCCACGAACCACTTCGCAAACGGCTCGTCCCATTCGAGCGTCTTCACTGGCCGGGTGAACCATTCCACCAGATCGGCTTTCTCCAGCCAGAACCCCTCGGGGTCCGCAGCGGCGCGATCGTACTGTTCCTGATATTCCTCCAAAGATCGCACCCGCGCGCGCTTCTGGAATTCCTCCGGCGGTGCAATGCGGGGTTCGTTCAGGATCTGCGGATCGAAATCGGCCATACCACCTCCGGCAAGTTCAGAGCACCAGCATCAGAAGCTATAAGGTACGGAACCCGCGCATGCCGGTCAAGAATCGCTTTCGATTGATGGCGCTCCAGGGATTATTTTCCTTAAGCCGTTCCGCCAGTAGGGTCCGCCAGCGCACATCAGGCGAACCGTAGTACAATTCTTGTCGAACTGATGCGCAATTTATTTTTATCTTCGTTTTTTATTTTTGCGATCGCGCTTCCCAGTGCAGCCCAGGAGGTTGCGCCGAAGGACTGGCCGAAGATCGCGCCGGTCAAGAAAACCTTCACGTTTTCAGACATGAGCAATCCCATCGTCGATCTGCCGATCAATGCAGCCAATGGCGCCGCGCTCTATCGCCTGGAGTGCCGCTCGGGAGATTCCTACGAAGGTAAGGACTTCGATTATTCGGGCGATTTCGAGTGCCGCCTTATTTCTGCCGTGGGGCAAGACGCGTACCGCACGCTGCTGACCTACCAGCCGATTCAGCCTCGCGATTTTGAATCGCGCGCCAGGTTCCTCACCAGCGATCTCGACGGCAAGTGCGGCGACTATCCCGAGTTTGGACACACCCGCACCCTGCGACTGCGTGGAATGCGCCTCAAGCTCGTGCTCGCTTTCACGTCACACCCCGGCCTCTTCCCCTCAGATCCCGGGCGTCCCATCTCCGCGGCGATGAAGTTCACGGTGGAGGCGCGCCCCGATCCAGGCGCGCTCTCGCAAATTGCCGAGGACGTTCCTTACGTGGACCCTGCTGTACTCGAGCCTGCGCCGGGTGCGCGAACCTGCCTCAGCGTGGTTCCCAAGCATGTCGCCGGCGACATTTCCGCGGGCTATCTCCGGCAGATGCGCGGCGCTTCGCCGTTTCCTCCAGTCACTCCTGTGACTGTAACGAAAGAAATTCCCGCAGCGAAGGGCGCGCCTGCTCCGAAGCTCATGCGCCCTCGCTCGAATCCTCCAGACGCTGTGTCCGATATTCAATTGGTGTTTGTGCCCATTCGAACGAGCGATGGCGCGTCCGGTTACAACTTCGAATGTGCCCACCGCGGCCCGGAAATGGACGCGACGGGCTTTCGTTGCGCGCTCTTCCTGGAAGGGCAGGATAAAGATCTGCTCGAGGATGACGTCGACCCTTACACGCGCCGCAACCGCGCGCAATTTCTTCCGGGCCAGCTAGATGGCAAATGTTCGGAATATCCCGAATGGGGCGCGACGAGGCATTTTCTTCTACGCGGAATGAGGCTCACTGTTGAAGTCAGTGACACGAAGTTCTCACCAGCAAACAAGGATCCCTCCGCAATCGCAGGATCTATCGAGCGGGGAAAAATTCGGGTCCGCGTCGAGCCGGAAGTATCGGCGACCTCGCCTATCTCCGTGCCTCCCCGTGTGTTGGACTGGCAGAGCGCTGCAGGCCCGGGGACTTGTTCGCAAGTGTTGGTCAATCCATCGGCCAACGCGCGAGCAGAAAAATAATCTCTGCCCACAGTTACCCTCGCAACAGTTTCCCGCATCTCTGAATCCTTGAGTCTTCTATGCTTAAATTCCATGAACATGCAACCGCGCCCAGCCCGGAGTAACGCAAAAAGATTCGGGAACTTTCAGGACGTCCCGGGCGCATATCCATTGGAAGCCGAAACGGATCGCCCACGTCGACCCGATGAAAGAGGCGCTACCCCTGACTGACGAAGATCTTGTGCGGCGCATCTGTGCCGGCGACGAGGACGCGTTTACCGCTTTATATCGCCGGCGGCAGGCGTCGATTTATCGATTTGCTTTGCATATGAGTGGCAGCCCCAACATCGCCGACGAGGTCACTCAGGAAGTTTTTATGCTGTTGATACGCCAGCCGCAGCAATTCGATGCGGCGCGAGGCCCGGTGGCCTCCTTTCTTTTCGGCGTGGCGCGTAACCGTGTTCGGCGTTGTCTCGAGCGCGAACGTTATTACGTCCCCATGGCCGATGACTGGGAGGAAAACAATTCCTTCGCGGGCCCTGCCGCCAAATCTGGATCAACGGAAAATCCGTTCGAAGGATTGGCGCAACGCGAGACCATTGAGCGCGTGCGCATGGCGGTGCAGGCGCTGCCGTTCAACTACCGCGAAGTAGTGGTGCTGTGCGATCTGCAGGAGCTAAGTTACGAAGACGCGGCCCGGCTACTCGGTTGCGCTCTAGGGACGGTTCGCTCGCGCCTGCATCGCGCGCGCGCACTGCTGGTCGAGAAATTGCGAGTGTACCCTCCGAGCGCTAATTCGGCGGGGACTAAAACGCCGGTGGAGTTCAGCCCGCCGGATCGGCCGTCCTCGGATAGCAACTCTCAGAAATCCGCGGCCGCCGGACAGAACGCCTTGGGGTGAGATGTATGAAGTGCGAAGAGTTCGAAGCCATTGTCGATGATCTGGATCGTGCCGGGGCATTGGACGAAGCCACGGAAATGCGCGCGCGTTTTCATGCCGGCATTTGCGAATTCTGCCAGGCGCGGCTCGCGCAGGCGGGCGGGCTGACCGCAGCCCTGCGTGCCGCGGCGGAGGATGGAATCCCGGCGGGCGCCCCGGATCGCGTGGAAGCCATGTTGCGCAGCGCCTTCCATCGGGAGAAGTGGGCGGTGCAGCGAACCCGGTTAAACCGTCGTTGGGCCGCCGCTGCAATCGCCGCCACGCTTCTGTTTGGCGGAGCGCTGGCAACACAGTCGTGGCGCAAACACTCTGTAACTTCGCGCACGGAATCTTCCCGCGC
>JAAFGT010000072.1 GCA_010365215.1 Acidipila sp.
GCCTTTGAGCAGGTTGCGTTTCCCCGCGGAGTTGGTCGCGGTCGAAAAACCATAAACCACCAGCCTGCCCATCGGTCCCACGCACCGGTAGCTCTTCGTGAACGACTTCCCGCCGATAGGATCCATAACCATTTCAATTCCGCCTGGCGCAATTCGTCGCACGACGTTTACAAAATCTTCCCTGGTGTAGTCAATCGGGTGGTCGACGCCGGACTCCCGCAAAAAATCCTGCTTCCCCGCCCCCGCCGTTCCGAAGACCTCCAGCTTTCGGGCTTTGGCCAGTTGTGTCGCAGCCACCCCAACGCCTCCCGCCGCGCCGTGAATAAGGATGCGGTCGCCTTCGCGCAGATTCCCCATCTCGAACATCGCATGGTAGGCGGTCAGATAATTCACCGGGATCGCCGCGGCCTCTTCAAACGTCATTCGCGCGGGCAAGGGAAACATCGCCGCGACCGGACATGCCGCCACTTCCGCGTAGCCATTGAATCGCGTCATGGCCACAACGCGGTCGCCAGACTTGAACCCGCAATTCTCCGTCGCGCGTTCCACCACGCCAGCCACCTCAAAGCCCGGAATGAACGGCGGTTTCGGCGTGCCGGGATAAAGACCCATGCGTTGCAGCAGATCGGCGAAATTAATCCCGGTGGCTTTCACCCGTACCAGGCACTTCCCGGGCTCCGCCCGCGGCTCCGGCCACTCCCGGTATTCCAAAACGCCCGGATCGCCATACCGCCCAATCACTGCTGCATGCATCTAACTCTCCTGTGCGCGTCGCGCGCGTTCTGGGGGTCCGGGCGCTTCCACGATCCGTGTGAATCTCGGATTCGTATTTCCTGCAAGCAGTCGCTGTAGGGATTCCCCCGCACCTGTCATACACTAGAGAGCCCCGAGAGACCAAGAGATCAAGAGGCTATGAAATCTAAACTACTTTCCAAACTATTTGGCGTCCGTTTCGCTCTACCCACAGCCGTACTTATCGCCTTAACCCTGGCTGGCTCAACCGTTGCTGCCGCGCGCGCCGCCAGCAAGCTCGGTAAGAGCGCCGGCACAAAATCCGTCCTACTGACGGCCATGGAGCAGGAGCTCGACCGCTCGCTTTCGGCGCTCAAGGCGGCCGATCCGCCGGCCTATTTCATCGGCTACAACCTCACCGAACAGCAGCGCAGTGAAGTGCAAGGCTCCAACGGAGCACTGCTCTCCAGCCAGGAGGTCAAAAACCGCTGGCTCGAAACTTCTGTGCGCACAGGTGACTACAACCTCGACGACACGCACAAAGTGGGCGGGCGCGATTCCGGCTTTCAATCCAGCTTCGGCACGCAAGTTCCGATCGACGATGATGCCGCCGTCCTCCGCCGCGCCATCTGGCTTGAAACCGACCGACAGTATCGCGGCGCCGCTGAAGCTCTGCTGAAAATCAAGACCGGGCGCGACGTCAAAATTGAAACTGCCGAGGGCGGCGCACCTGATTTTTCGCGCGAGAAGCCTCAGGTGTGGTTCGGCCCGCACGCCTCGTTTCAGGTTGATCGCCGCCCCTGGGAAGAAAAAGTGCGCCGCTACACCAGCGCCTTCCGCACCTCGCCTTCCGTGCTCAATTCCATCGTCACCTTCAGCGCCGCCGCACAAAATGAATATGTGGTGAATAGCGAAGGCACGCGCTTGCAGTTCGGCGACGTGAAATACCGCCTGGAACTTTACATTCAAGGCAAAGCGCCCGACGGCATGGACATCAATCGCTATGCCAACTTCGACTGGACCGATTCCGCCGCCGCGCCTGACGACAACGCGGTTTTCGCTCGGGTGAAGGAAATTACCGGTGAACTGGAGCATCTGGTGGCCGCGCCCGTCATCGAACCGTTTGCCGGGCCGGCCATGCTCACCGGGCGCGCCTCGGCTGTGTTCTTTCATGAAGTTTTCGGGCATCGCGCCGAGGGCCACCGCCAGAAAGATGTAAAGGAAGGCCAGACCTTCGCCCGCAACGTTGGCGAAATGATTTTCCCCGAGTTTCTCTCCGTCTATGACGACCCTACCCGCGCGCGCACCGGCTCCAGCGTGTTGCTCGGCGTCTATCCCTTCGACGATGAAGGCGTGCCGGCTGAACGCGTGACGCTGGTGGAGCACGGCGTTCTTAAAAACTTTCTAATGTCCCGCTCGCCGCTGCTGGGTTTTCCGGTATCGAACGGCCACGGCCGCCGCCAGGTTGGTCTGCCCCCTGTTTCGCGTCAGGGCAACCTGATCGTGGAGAGCAGCCGCCAGGTCTCCAACGCCGCGCTGCGCCAGAAGCTGATCGAAGAGATCAAGCGTCAAGGAAAGCCCTTCGGCTTGATCATCGATGACATTGCCGGTGGATTTACCTTTACCGGCCGCGGCACCCCGCAAGCTTTTCAGATCAATCCGCTGGTTGTTTATCGCGTGTACACCGACGGGCGCCCTGACCAACTGGTGCGCGGCGCCGATATCGTCGGCACTCCGCGCGCTTCGCTGGCAAACATTTTGGCTACCGGCGATACTGCCGAGGTTTTCAACGGCTACTGCGGCGCGGAATCGGGCTCCATCCCGGTAGCCGCGGTTGCGCCTGCGATCTTGATCGGCGAGTTGGAGATCCAGAAAAAAGAGCAGTCCAGCGACCGGCCACCGATTCTTCCGCCTCCTGCCCACGACCCGCAGGCTAAGGCTGAGGTGAAGCCGTGACTCGCCTACCCGTGACCCGCTTTGCGACCGTATCGCGTTCTCTACTTGCCGCGATGATGGCCGCGTTTTCAATAGTCATCTTTACTTCTATCGCCGACGCGCGCCGTCAAGCTGACGCCCCGCCTGGCGCAGGCCCGAGCGCCCGCGCCTCGGACAGCCGCGCAGCCGATAACGATCAGACTCTCCACGCCATGCGTGACGAGCTGGCGCGCTCCCGCGACCGCCTCCGCGCTCCCGGTACCAATGCGCCGGCGCCTTATTTCATCGAATACCGCCTTCTCGATATCGACCAACGCACCGTCACCGCAACCTTCGGCGCGCTGCTCTCCAGCAATTCCTCGCGCAATCGCCTGATGGACGTCGGCGTTCGCGTCGGGGATTACAAACTGGACAGCTCGAATTTTATCGGCGGTGACGAAGGCTTTCGCGGATTCATCGGCTCCACCGGCAGCGTAGGCGTGGATGGCGATTACAATTCACTTCGCCAGGATCTCTGGTTGGCCACCGATCAGGCTTACAAGGAAGCTCTGGTCCAGCTTTCGCAGAAGCATGCCTATCTCATGAGCATTACCCGGCCCTCGGACATTCCCGATTTTTCCCGCGAGAAGCCCGTGGTGTTCGTCAATCCGAAGGCGGAAGCCGATTGGACTTCGCGCAATTGGGAGCAAGAGGCGCGCGACACCTCCGCCGTTCTGCGCGGTTTTCCCGAGCTCTACAACACGCATATCACCTACTATCTGGCGACTACGAATTTTTATCTTCTTACCACGGAGGGCGCCGAAATCCGCATCCCCAGGACCGTCGCCGCAATCGAGGCCAGCCTGGAAACCCAGGCGACTGACGGCACGCGTCTTCACAATTTCTACTCTGCATACGCCGCGCGCGCCGCCGATCTCCCCGACGCCGCCACAGTGCGCCAGGGTCTGGAGCGCGCCGCCCGCGACCTGGTGGCTCTGCGCTCGAGTGCGCCCTCCGCGGATTATCCCGCTGGCCCCGTGCTTCTCGACGCGCCCGCCGCGGCGTCGCTGCTCGCACAGACGCTTGGCCCTTCCGTTTCCGGCTCGCGTCCGCCGCTTGCCCTGGGAACCGTCTTCGACCGCATCATGAAGCAAATGGGCGGCAACAGCGAATGGTCCGGCCGGCTCAACTCTCGCGTCTTTCCCGCCGGCGTCACGCTGCTTGACGATCCCACGAAAAAAGATTTCGACGGCCATCCCCTGCTGGGGTCCTACGAAGTAGATGAGGAAGGGTTGCGCGCGCAGCCGGTTCCGCTGGTCGAGAACGGTATCTTGAAAAATCTTTTGATGTCGCGCCGCCCCGGCGTGGATTTTCAACAATCCAACGCTCACGGGCGCGCCACTTTTCTTACCGACCCGCGCGCCTCGATGAGCAATCTCATTTTTCAGGCCGCGGAGACCAAGTCTCCCGCCGACCTGCGCAAGCAGTTTCTGAAACTGTGCGCCGATGCCGGCCGCGAATGGTGCATCGAGGTCCGCAGGATGGACAACCCCGCGCTCGGCTTTCAGCGCCAGGATGATATCGGCGACGCCGTGGGAACGTTGGCCGAAGGTGTGGGAAATGGCGACCGCGTGCCGCTGCTGGCCTACCGCGTTAACGCGGCCGATGGGCGCGAGGAATTGGTGCGCGGCGCTACGCTCACCGGGCTCAAGCTCAACGTGCTCCGCCGCATTGCCGGCATCGGCAACGACTACACAGTCTTTAACTTCATGCAGAGCCAGGCGCTCGGTTTCGCGGGAACCGCCCTGGGAAGTTTCGGCAGCGCCCAGGGCGGGTTGCCCACCTCGCTGGTGGCGCCTTCGCTGCTGCTCGAAGAGGTTGATGTTCGCGGCGCGCGCGGCGAGCCTCATCGGCCGCCACTGCTGCCTCCTCCATCGATCAATTAGTTAGAATGGGGTAGTCAGAAGAGGGTAGTCAGAACGCGTAATCACAACCGGTAACAACGGCGGGCTGCTCAGCCGGTGTGATCAACCACCAGCAGCGTCAAATCATCAGTCTGAATATTCACCGCCGCTGCGCCACACCACCCCTGGATTTCGCGTAGCAGCGCGATGGCGAATTCTTCAGCGGAAAGATTTTCATGCGAGGCGATAAACTCCTTTAACCGCACTTCGCCATAAAGCTCCTCCGCCGCATTTGACGCTTCCGTGATTCCATCCGTGTACATCACGATCCGGTCGCCCGCCCGGAAATCGAATTCCACGCTGTTGTAAATTTCTTCGGGGTTGAATCCGAGAGGCAGGCCATTCTCTTGAATTTTTTGTGTTTCCCGCCCGGACTTCTGCAGCAACAGCAGGGGCGGATGGCCAGCGCCGGCATATACGCCCTTCTCTTTCTCCAAATCCACGAACAGATATCCTGCGGTGACGTAATGCTCCTCCATCTGCCCGCTCAGCATCTCGTTGAGACCACAGATCACTTTGGCCGGTTCGGCGGCATTCGCCGCCTGCGAAGAAATCGCCACCTTCACCATCGAAGCGATCAGCGCGGCGGGGAGCCCGTGCCCGGATACATCCGCAACCAGAATGCCCAGGCGTCGCTCGCCGGCCTTGAGAAAATCATAAAAGTCTCCCGCCACCGCGGTCATGGGGAGATAACGCACCGCCATTTTGAATCCCGCCAAGCTGGGAAGCGTGCGCGGAAGGATCGCGGCTTGGATCTGCCGGGCAGCATCCATTTCTTTCTCTATTTCCCGCAGGCGCTGTTCGTCTCCCAGAAACCTCAGCGCAGCCACGTACCCCAAAGAGCAGATGAAGGCGACATATCCCAGCGGCTCGAGAAGTATTTTCCAGGGAACCAGCCCGGCCTTCACCAGGTGGTCGGCGACGACCAGGGTTATGAAGAATGCAGACCCGGCCACCAGAACCCTGCCGTTCGCTACTCTTGGCGGACGATAGCCTTGCCATAGATTCAGAATGACTACCAGCGGCAAAAGAATCAGTACAAGATTTGCGGGATCGTGCACCCAGAAAGGATCGCCCCGGGTAATGCCAATTCCGACACTCACGGCAGTGAAAGCCCCGAATCCCCACAACGGCCACAGTGCCGATGACCTCCAACCTTTGCCAAAAAGCTCCACGAACAGCAAAGCCGCGGGAAATATGATCGCGTAGTTGATGAACGCTTCGAGCGTGCTCCAGGACGATCGCGGGATCTCGAACAGCAGGCGGATCAGCCCCTGCCCGGCCACCAACCGGATGCCGTATAGCATGGCCACCAGACCGAACCACAGCAGCGAGCGATCGCTGGTTCTCGACCCGAGCAGATGGACAGCAATTGCCGAAACGCCGATGAACGTGCTCACTACGCCCAGAATCAGCCACGGAATCTCGCCGCGCACCATCGCCCGCACGTTGAGATCGGTCCAGTTTTCAGCCACCAAGCCAAGTACCGGCGCCACAGCAGTGAGAGCGTTATTCACTTTAACCCCTAAAATCTCAGGCCAGACTGTTAACTGAAATTGTTGGAGCGCGACAAGGTCAACTTGCCGCCGTTGGCGGTCAATTCCCCATGGTGATGATGGTCAATTCCGGCCGGCAAAGAAAGCGTATCGGCAACACGGACATCCCAACACCCCGGCTCACATACATGCGCGTTCCCCGGCGCTCATACCATCCTGCCACGTAAGGGCCAGACGCCTCCGGCAGCCACAGCGGCGGCAAAAAAGGCAGGCGGACCTGTCCTCCATGCGTATGCCCGGCCAGCACCAGGTTGGTGCGCCCGGCCAGTAACTGGAAAATTGCCGGCGCATGAACCAGGGTAATCGTGGTCATACCGGCGGGCACCTGGCCATATGCGCGATTCGGATCTGGTCTTCCGGCGCGTGGGTCGTCTAGTCCTACAATCCACAATCCCTCCCGCACCGGCTGGCTTTCGTTAATCAGGTAATGAATTCCCAGGGATTGAAAAAGGGGACTCGGACTTTCCTTCAGTTGCCAGATCTCCCAATTGCCGCGAACCATCCATACGCCCAGCGGCGCGTGAAGCCGCTCGAGCAGTGCGCGCGTGTCCGCCGCGTTGCCGTCGTTGTTGGTCACGTCCCCGGTGATTACGATCACGTCGGGCTTTTCTTCCTCCAGGAGCTCCAGCAGACGTCGCTCCGGGCGCCCTGGTTCGCGCGTGTGCAGGTCGGTCAGATGGGCAATCTTGATCGCCGGAGAAATCGGCGCGGCCACGTGATACCGCGTCACTTCGATCCACACAGGCTCGATCTCCGTCGCGTAGATCGCCAGCAAAACCGCTGCGCCCAGCAATCCGAGCACAACGGCGCGCAATCGCTTCGAGGGGCCAAGCCTTCTCACACTGCGGTGCCTGCTATTTGGCTCGCTCATATTTCCAGCAGAGGTTTCCTGAGGTTGCGTTCCCACCAGACGGGTCTTCCCCCTAAAAACGGTCTTCCCCCTAAAAACTGCAGCCCTTTATTCTAACAAATCCCTTTCGCAAGCAAATCATATAGCGCCGGCGCCGTGCGGAACTCATCCTCCGTGACCCGGGCGTTTACTGGTATATTCTCAGTGACCGGACTTGGAAACCCACTCTATCGCCCACTCCATGGAATGAGCAGATCTCCGGCTTTTCGCAACCATTCCTCGCCAACCGTCTAAAGTATGCCTGTGAATCCCGCAAATCCACTGATCGAACAAGCCATGCGGGAGAAGCTTCTCGCCGCCGCCGCTTCCGTAGGCTCGGCGCTGGTCTTGGTCGCACTCAAAATATTCCTGACCACCTCTACCGGCAGCTTGGGCGTTCTCTCCGAAGCGCTGCACTCCAGCCTGGACCTAATCGCGGCGGTGATCACTTTCCTTTCCGTGCGCGTCTCCGATCGGCCGCCCGACTCCAGCCATACCTACGGCCACGCGAAGATCGAGAGCTTTGCCGCTTTCGTCGAAACTTTCCTCCTGCTCCTGACAGCCTTGTACATCATTTACGAAGCTGTCCATCGCGTGTTCTTTCACGACGCGCACATCCGCCCCACGGTCGTCTCCTTCCTAATTCTGCTGCTCTGCCTGGCCATCGATGTCGTGCGCTCGCGCGCGCTGACCCGCGTGGCGCATCAATACCAGAGCGAAGCGCTCGAAGCCGACGCCTTACATTTTTCCACGGATGTCTGGAGCACCGCGGTGGTCATCCTCGGCCTCGCCGCGGTTGCCGTGGGCGAACGCTTCGGTCTGCGCTGGCTCGGTTTCGCCGACCCCATCGCCGCGCTGGTCGTCGCGGGAGTGGTCATCCGCGTGGGTTGGCAGCTCGGCCGCCGCACCATGGATGCGCTGGTCGATGCCGCGCCGAGCGGCTTGCAGCAGCGCATTGCCTCTACGGTAAGCAAGCTCGATGGTGTGCTGGCCACCGAACGCGTCCGCGTTCGCCGCGTCGGTAAGCGCCATTTTGTGGACGTCACCATCAGCGTGCCGCGCACCGCCACTTTCGACCAGGTGCATGCGATCAGCGATACCGTCGAACGTCGCGTCGAAGAGATTGTTCCCGCCGACGTCATGGTGCATATGGAGCCGCGGGCGCACGCCAACGAAGGTGTGTTCGACCGCATTCGCGCCATCGCCCAGCGCCGCGGCCAGGCCATCCACGAGATCAGCGCCAACCAGCTGGGCAGCCGTCTTTATGTCGAGCTGCATCTCGAAGTCGACGAAAGCCTCACGCTCAGATCCGCGCACCGCGCCGCCAGCGAGCTGGAACGCGACATTCTGGCCGAAGTCCCGGAAGCCGCCGAGGTCTATATCCACATCGAGCCCCTCGGCACGCACATCGCCAGCGGCGACACCATGCAGGATTTAGGTGCCGCCGTACAGGCCTTCACCAACTCGCTGCGCGCCGATTTTCGTCAGCTGCTCGATTGCCATCAGGTGCACGTGCGGCGGGTGGAACGCAAAATCCTGGTCTCTTGTCACTGCACCATGGAAGGGCAGCTACCCATCACCGAGGTACATGACGTCACCGCAGCGCTTGAAAATCGCGTGCGCGAGCATTTCCCGCAGATCTCCCGCATCACCATCCATCCCGAGCCGCCCGGCGAAAACTGAACCTGCCAGCCGCGGTTGGTTTGCCCGCGCCGGCGCGGTGCTGAAGAGTTTTTGAGCCGGGCGGCCCGCCCTTCTCTGCTATTCTCAAACGCTCAAAGCGATCCTCCATGGCCGAACCTCCCAGCGAAACACTCGAGCGCGCGCTAACCCTTAAGCAAGCCACCGCGCTCAACATGATCGACATGGTGGGCATCGGCCCCTTCGTAGTAATTCCGCTGGTGATAGCCAACATGCACGGCCCGCAATGCCTCATCGCCTGGGCCGCGGGCGCTTTGCTGGCTCTGCTCGATGGCTGCGTCTGGGCCGAGCTGGGAGCCGCCATGCCGCTGGCGGGCGGCAGTTACAATTTCCTGCGCGAAGCGTACGGCCCGCTGCGCTGGGGCCGGCTGATGTCGTTTCTCTTCATCTGGCAGACCATGTTCCAGGCGCCATTGGTGATCGCTTCTGGATCGATCGGCTTCTCGCAATACCTCACCTACCTCGTGCCGCTTGGCCCGTATCAGCAAAAGGCCGTGTCCGGCGCGCTGGTGCTTCTCATTGTTGCCCTGCTCTACCGGCGCATCGCCGAAATTGGACGCATTTCGCTTTTCCTGTGGGTTGGGGTGATTGCCACCATGCTCTGGCTGATTGTAGGCGGCCTCACTCACTTCCACCCGGAGCTCGCGTTCACCTATCCGCCCGGCGCTTGGAATTTCTCGTGGCTATTTTTTCTCGGCTTGGGCGCCGCCACGCAGCAGACCATGTACTCCTATCTCGGTTACTATAATGTCTGCCATCTGGGCGGTGAAATCCGCGCGCCGGAGAAAAATATTCCCCGCAGTATTTTTATTTCCATTCTGGGCATAGCCGTGCTCTACCTGGTCATGCAGACCGGCATTCTCGGCGTGGTTCCCTGGCAGGAAGCGCAGCGCTCGCAATTCATCGTCAGCACCTTCGTCGAGCGGCTCTACGGCTCCGGCGCCGCCAAGTTTGCTACCGGGATGATTCTGTGGATTGCCGCCGCTTCTCTTTTCTCGGCCACGCTCGGCTACTCGCGCATTCCGTATGCCGCCGCTGTGGACGGCACATTTTTCAAAGTCTTTGCGCGCCTCCATCCCACCAAACGATTCCCTCACGTTTCGCTGCTGGCCCTGGGAGCCGTGGCGTTCGTCTTTAGCCTGCTCTTCAAGCTGAGAGACGTGATCAGCGCCATGCTGGCCATGCGTATTCTGGTGCAATTTGTCGGTGGAGCGGTTGGCCTGATGATTCTGCATCGCCGCTGGCCGGCGGAGCGCCTACCCTTTAGAATGTGGCTGTATCCGTTTCCGGTCATTGCCGTGATCGTGCTGTGGCTCGCCGTATTTGCCTCCACGGGTCGCCACGCGCTCGCAGGCATCGCCGTCTTGCTGCTGGGCGCTGTGGTGTTTCTGGTGCGCGCGAGAATCGGGAATCAGTGGCCGTTCGTTCAGGCGGTCTCGTAAAAGCCGGGTGCCCATGACAGCAAGCCTAATGCTAAGCATCACGCGCAACTTCACCAGAAAGACGTTTGCAATATTCTTTCTGCTGGCGCTTGCTCTGGGGTGCGCCTCTCGCACGCAGGCGCAAAGCCTTCCCGACACGGTCGAGGCCATTGACCGGGCGCGCGTCTCCACGCGCATCCTCTACATCACTGCCCATCCCGATGACGAGTCTTCCCGTGTGCTCACATATCTCGCTCGCGGTCTCGGCGCCGACGTGGCCTTACTCTCCGTCACCCGCGGCGAAGGGGGCCAAAACGCCCTGGGCCCCGAGCAAGGCGCGCAACTCGGCCTGCTGCGCACTGACGAATTGCTGGCCGCGACGCGCATCTATGGCGTGCGGCTCTTCTACACGCGCGCGCCTGATTTGGGATATTCCAAGACTGTCGAAGAGACGCAGCGCATCTGGGCGGGAACAGCTTTTGACGACATGGTGCGCGTCATACGCACTTTTCGACCGCACATCGTCATCAACAATTGGGGAGGTGTTTCGAGCGGTCACGGTCATCATCAAACGACAGGCATAATCACGCCCCAGGCTGTAGCCGCCGCCGCAGATCCCAAAATGTTCAACGCCCAGCTTGCCGACGGCCTTTCGCCGTGGCAGGTGCAAACCGTTCTGGTGTTTGATCGCGACGACCATCCCCACGGCGTTCGTCTTCCCGTCGAGGAGATCTCTCCTTTGCAGGGGAAAAGCTATACCGAGATCGGCCTCGAAGGATTTCTCAACCACCGCACCCAGGGGATTGCCGGCGTGCTTAACAATCCATTTTTCCGGCGCCCGGTGTACGTAAAAAATGCCGACGGTTCCGACTTCGCCAGCAAGTCGCTCGCCCAGCCCATCACCGCCCTGGCCGGCAGCTCCATACCTCGCGCGCCGCTCGAGTCCGCGGAACGTTCACTCGCTCGCGCGCGTGCCGCCGCGCTTGCGCTGGACTGGCCGAGTGCCGCCAAAGCCCTGGCCGCTGCAGGCACGGATGTCCGCGCGTTGAGCAAAGGCCTGGCCTCCTCCGCTGGACCTCAGTCCGCATATGAGCTTGCCCGGATTAAAGAAAATATCGACGCTGCACTTGCGCTCACCGCCGCGTTGCGGCTCGATGCCCAAGCGGACCGCCGCGAGATTGTCGCCGGGGAATCATTCAACGTCCGCCTCGAACCAAAACACCGTGAAAACGTACTCGACCGCATCGATAAACCCGCCCTTGCTCTTCCCGCTGGATGGACGGCAAACGTGCAGCCCGACGATCCCCAAGGGGCAATTTTTGTGGTGCACACTCCCGCCGCCGCCGTCACGCCCCAGGGCAAAGCCGACTGGATGTTCCCGTGGCCGCCGCCTCTGGTTGTAGCCAAGCAGCGCGCCGCGGTAGCGGGCTATGAGTTCGAAGCCGAAGCTCCCGCGGTGATGACGCAGGCTACTTCCACTCACGTCGAGATCGCTCCGCTAACTCTCGTGCCCGCGGTTACGCTGCACGTGGAACCCAGGCAGTTTTTGCTGGTCGAAAAAAGTGCTCCCAAGCAGATTGCCATCCTTGCGCGGGTCCATTACTACGGGTCGCAACCGGCGGACGTGACCGCTGGAATAGACGTGCCGCCCGGCTGGTCCTCCGCTGTTCCCGCGTCGTTGCACTTCGATGGCCCCGGCGACCAGCTCGTGCGCCTGACTATTTCCCTGCCTGCAACTATTCCACTGGGCAGTTTGCCGCTTCAGGCCACAGCAACACTGGGTGGCAAAATCTTTCGCGACTCCGTCGAGCCATTGCCTACTCTCCCGGCGCGGCTTTGGACAGAACCCGCTGTCACCTTCGCGCGTGTGCTTGATCTTCGAGTGCCGGAAAATCTCCGCGTCGGTTACGTAGCGGGAGAGAACGACCCTATTCCGGAAATTCTTCGCCAGATTGGCGTGCAGGTGGAGATGCTCGATCCCGCCGCGCTGGCCTTTGGAGACCTCAACCGCTTCGACGCCATCGCCATCGGCATTCGCGCCTACGAGCTGCGCGCCGACCTGGCCCGCTCCAACCAGCGTCTGCTCGATTTCGCCGCCGCGGGGGGAACGCTCGTAGTCCAGTACCAGCGCGCCACCGATTGGCAGCGCGTTAAGCCTGCGCCTTTCCCCGCCACGGTTGGCGCCCCCACGGTGCGCACCACCGACCGCAACTCACCCGTGCGGCTGCTGAATCCGGAACATCCGTTATTTACCTTCCCCAATCGCATTGGTCAGGACGATTTTAGAGGATGGGTGCAGGAGCGCGGCCTCTATTATTTCAGCCAGTTCGACGCGCGGTATGAAGCGCCGCTGGGCCTGCGCGATCCCGGCGAAGACGAGGTCACCGGCGGCCTGGTTTACGCGCGCACTGGCAAGGGCTTTTACATTTACACCGGCCTCGCTTTTTTCCGGCAATTGCCTGAAGGCGTTCCCGGCGCCGTGCGACTGTTCGTCAACCTTCTTTCGCAATCTCGCAACAAATAGCTGGCGCGCGGCGAAATGCGCTTTCGTTTGGCGCGAATTTCTCCGGCAGCCTTGTGCTTCAAGGCCAACCCCCTGCGCCATGCACACCTGATTTTTCATGCTATTCTGCGGGTCGAACAGTTGTTGCGCGCTTACCGGCACTCATTCATGCTTGCTGAGAGGTTTATCAATGACAGCTCCATTGAAGAGCCGATGGCTCTATTTCGCTCTGGCCACCGTTCTGATTACGCTTACCGTTCTTGGCGCCGTTTCCGCCAGGCCCCAGCACACGCAGTTGGCCCCGGGAACGCCTGAGGAGCAGGTAATCGACGTGGAAATTTCTGAGATGCTCGCCGCCTGGCAGATTGGCGACATCACCCTGCTGAAGTCCTATTATGCGGACGACGTAATGGTAGTGAGCGGGAGCTATGAGCCGGCGCTGGCCGGTTGGTCGAAATATTTGCAGGCCTATTTGCGGCAGCGCGAGCGCGTCACCAACGTGCGCCTCGACCGCTCAAATACCTATGTTCATGTCGCGGGGAATTTTGCGTGGGCTACTTATCAATGGGATTTCTCGGCCAACGTGGATGGCGCTGCTACGGACGCGCGCGGGCAAGCCACTCTGGTCTTCCAGAAACGCGACGGCCATTGGCTCATCGTACACAACCACACGTCGATGGTGGGCGAGTCGACCTTGCAACGTCAGCCGAAGCCGGCTACCCCTCCACCGCCTGCGCCCGCACCTTAGCGCCCGGACCTTAACGCCCTAATACTGGGCTGCCTAGCCTAAAAGTTGCGGAGGCCTTCCCACAACCACAGGCCAACCGTCACCAGTCCCAGGACTCCAACGCTAATCCCTAAAACGCGGATCGGCTTCTCAAGCCGCACGACTCGTTCTCCGATGTCGTGCTGCTCTTTCGCCAGGTGAGCTTCGGCCTTGCCGATGATCAGATCGGTTTCTTCATTGTGTCCGACCACCGTTCGGTAAATTAGCAATCCTACCCAACCAACTGTAGCTACCCCGAGGATCATCAACAGGATGGTCAACGTGGGGCTGAGATGAGACATCTCCATGGCTATCCCCCGTGCGGGCCCGTTTAATGAGGCAGGAACTCCGAGATACGGACCCATCTATAGGCGGGAGTATACACCCGTTAACTGCAAAACAACTATAAACTGCCGCTGTCGGGCGGCGGAAACCGAATTCCCCAGAATTCCTCGAGCGGCTCGGTCAGCTCCACACCAATTTCATATTGCCCTTCCACCGCCCGCTCGCTTACCCACGCCACCTTGAAAAGCAGCTTTTCGTTGGAGACGTTGTTTATCACTTCCGCGATAGAGGCCGGCTTAAGAGGCGTACTGATCTTTATCAACGCGCCGTTGCGATTCACCACTGCCACATATCCGTTTTCGTTGACGCGCTTCCCATCCTTGCCCGTGCCCGATATCTTGACGGAAATGCGCAGCAGCACGCGCGCGCCGTGGCGACGTTCTTTAACCTTAAGTTCTGAGCTCAAATCCAGTTTTGCATGCTGTGCCATAGGGGTATTGCAGACTTTAGGCTGAGCCCTAGTCTGCGTCAATCCGGCACACGCGTAGCGTTTCCAGGCCAGAAATGGTACTTAAGTCCCATATCGGGACCGGCTGGCCACACTCTGCTCCCCACTCCGTTCATGGCACGCTTCCGATTTCCACTCTGCTATCATTCTTGCGATTCACGCGGCATTGTGTCGCCCGCGTCGCATGATGCCGTCTCACCAGCCGCCGCTGTGGGGCGAAGCTCTGTCGCAGCAATGAACCATCAAACCATGACCGAAAATCTTGAAAACCTGGCCGTTTTGATCATGCTGATGTTTGTCGTCCCGGCGATGATCTTAAGCGTCTACCAGCGAATGGCTGCACGCCGTTCTAAAATCGCCTACGGCAAACACCTGGTGGAATTCGAGGAACGTTTGCAACACCCGCAATTTCAGGAGCTCGAGAAGCATTTTGCTCGGCCGCTGCCGGAAGCTTATAAGCGTCTCTACCGGGATCCCGAGCGCGTGCTGCGTACGAACTTTCTGGTTTATGCCCCCGGATCGAAAGATGAAGACCGAGCTTGGCCCATCGCCAGCTTCCTCCCCGCCGACGCCACTACGCTCGCCGAAGCGTGGCCCGGCCTCGGCGAAAATAATCTACCGTTTGCCTGCG
>JAAFGT010000015.1 GCA_010365215.1 Acidipila sp.
TGTAGGCCACTGGTTCCAGCAAATTCGAGTTCGCAGCCGATGGCTGTGATGTAGACTCTCTCATTCGCCGTGGTACAAAAACTCGGTCCGGTCACCATTTAACATTCACTTCTGTCTTTTTATCTGCTTTCCCATACGGAATGAGCTGGTGCATCGGCATTCTGCGGACGTGCTCGGAGTGTTCGTGACGGTGCAATCGATGTGCGAATCGGGGAGCGAAAGTCGCCATCGCTCAAGAGAGTTAGTCGGACCTCGTTCTCCTGTCAGGTAAATGAGCGTGTGATAAAATTATCGGTGAGATACACTCAGGTTGAACTGAAGCTAGACTTCCTCAGTGCCAAAAAGAGGCTCGAAGAGGCGAAGGTAAAAACTTGAAGCCCATTTCATTGTTGGGCGGTATCGTAATTTGCGTTTGCCTGGTGGGCACCGCCCAAGAGAAGAGTCCAGCACTACACCCGATAGACTGTACATTCCTTGGGGAGCAACCGAGAACTTGCGGCCCAGCGGAATTTGCAAAAGCTATGCTGCAAGCGAAGACTGCGGCAATCGTGGCGAATGAAACGACCGCAACTTGGACAGAACTCGTCCAGACCTTGAATCCTGACATTTCGGACGAAGCTTATGACAAGTTGCGGACCTCTTACTTCAATGCGATTGTCCTTCCGAGACTTAAGCCAAATTTCAACGCTAAAGTGAACTTTGAATATTTCATGAAAGGAACACACAGGCCGCCCTTTGGTCAGCCGTTTCCCAAGGGTGTCCTTCGGCGTGCATTATTCGAGAACGAAAGCGAAGAGAGCGCTAACCTGCGGAAGCGATTCACAAAGCTAATGGCCCAATTGAATCGTCTAACCGTCGTTGCAGACCCTGAAACGGCGGATGTGGTTCTAGAAGTGAGGCGCTATAAGCCTCTTGATTTCTCTATTGGGAATACGGAAACCGTTTGTTTCATCCTGGTGTGGCCTCAGGGCGCAAACCCCAAGACAGACCAAGTTATGTGGTTCGAAAAATTTGAAGCGAAATGGAAAACCAGTGACGATGTAGCTGGGGCGTTTAGGTCATTCAAGAGGGACTTGGGTCTCGCTTTGAAGCAAGCCGAGACAGCGGATGTGCGTCGATAAGCTCACAAACTTCAGCACATTGGTCCGAAAGGAAGGATTTTTGGAAGACCGATTTCGGAGTAACCAAACCGTGCAAACCACATTCCGGCTTAACATGGCTCATTTGTCGGTTCATAGGAAATCATATCCGTTTACAGACAGCACTTTTGGGTTGGCGAGGCATTCATAATTCTTCTCGAAGAACAGGCCCCGTGTCTTGTTTGGATTCTGATTCGGCACAAGCAGCAGGTCAAGGGGATGGACGACAAGATGACCGCCCCACAGTAGCCGTTTTTCTTCGAGAGAATGAGGGCTCCACCTCGTTCTTAGGGCGTGTTCGTACATCCACAATTTTTCTAGGTTAAGAAGCGTTTCCGCCCACTCTTTGACCACTTTCCGACCTGTACCCTGTAGATGGCAAAAAGGCGTCTCCAATAGGCGATTTCTATCGAGAGTTGGTTCTAATGGTTCTGTAGCTGCAAAAGGTAAGAACCTGCTTCTGACCTGCAAAACTTGGGACGTTTGCGCGTGCCAAACACCGTGGTTAGTCAGAAAACGACCCCGCTTTAGTAAGGGTGCTGCCCCCCTAGCCAATTCACAATTGCGTGCGCTGTAGGTCGGCTACGGACCCTTTTCCGACCATTATAAGGGCGAAGTTTGCTCACCGGGGTGGCACTAATTGCGGGTCCAATATTCGGTGATGCTATCTTCAACGCCGCGTACCTGCTGTGTACCTCGGATCGGCGGTTTGGGCGTTTTGAGCGTTACTAGCGCTTTTGCGAATTTAATGAAATGAGTAACTTATGTATTCTCAACATGGGGCCGGGGTTCGACTCCCACCCGCGCCTCCAACATTTTCCCGTGCCGTACTTCGTGCCGTACTTCGTGCCGTACAATCGGGCAAGCCCGAGCGATAGTGGCGCTCCTCGTTTGTACCACTCCTATGTTGCGCCCGAGATTTGTGTAACTTTTTCGCCGCCCGTGCAGTCTGAAACTAGATAGAGACGGAGCCGAGTCGTTCCCTCTGTGCTAACCTATATTGGTGGAAACTTTTGCGGAAACCCGGCCTGAATACTCCTTACCGTGCCGCTATGCACGGCACCCCGATGACGGCACGCCCATGACGCTAGGCCAAATGACCCGGAATTATACTCTCCAGCGTGCGAACTTCGTGCGGCGGTTTGTGCTTATCGCTCTGGCGCTGGGCACGACCATGATGGCTGCTGGGTGCACGTCCAGCTCAGCCAAGAAGTCGCAGAACGGAGGCGCCGCGCCCGCCGGTATACCGGTTACCGTGGCGGCAGTCGCCTTGAAAACGATACCGCTCGAGCTGCGCGTGATTGGGAATGTGGAGTCCTACTCCAGTGTTTCGTTGAAGTCCCAAGTGTCTGCGCGCGTGGTGAGCGTGAATTTTAAGGAAGGGCAGGACGTACGCAAAGGCGACCTGCTTTTCACGCTCGATAGACGGCCGCTCGAGGCCGAGCTACAGCAGAACCAGGCCGCGCTCGAGCGTGACATTGCGCGCTCGCAGAATGCCGAAGCGCAGGCCAAGCGCTACGCGGAACTTCTGAAGGAAGGTGTCGTCTCCAAGCAGAATTTCGACGACCTTTCTTCCAGCGCCCAGGCCAGTGAAGCCACCGTGCGCGCCGACCAGGCGGCCATCGAGAGCACCAAGCTGAAGATCGCCTATACCTCCATCCTCTCGCCGATCGACGGGCGCACCGGCAGCATTCTGGTCTATCCCGGCAATCTGGCCAAAGAAAATGACGTACCGGTGCTGGTGGTCATCAATCAGATCCAGCCGATATACGTAAACTTCGCCGTCTCCGAGCAGTTCCTGACTGAAATTAAAAAATACATGGCCCAGCGTACGCTGGCGGTTGAAGCCGCTGTCCCGCAGCAGGAGGACGTGCGCGAACAAGGCATGCTCACGTTTGTGGACAATACCGTGGACCGGGTTACCGGCACGATTCACCTGAAGGCCACACTCCGAAATACGCAGCGGCGGCTGTGGCCCGGGCAGTTTGTAAATGTGACATTGAAGCTGGCGCAAGAAACGAACCGCACCGTGGTCCCCGCCCAGGCCGTGCAGACGGGCCAGGGTGGGCAGTACGTCTACGTAGTGAAGGCCGACAAGACGGTGGAAGCGCGGCTGGTGACGGTGACGCGTACCATCGCAGACCAGGCGGTCATCGATAAAGGCTTGACCGTGGGCGAGACCGTGGTCACCGACGGCCAGTTGCGTTTGGTTCCTGGCGCCAAGGTGGAAATCAAAGGCGGACTGTAGCGCCCGGACTCACAACATGAGTCTCAGCCACGAATATTCCACCACGAATATTCGAGCATGAGTTTCCAACCATGAATATCGCCGAACTTTTCATTCGCCGCCCGATCATGACTACGCTGGTCATGATGGCCATACTTCTGTTTGGCGTCCTGGGTTATCGCCAGTTGCCGGTTAGCGATCTACCAAACGTCGATTTCCCAACGATCCTGGTCTCCGCGAACCTGCCCGGCGCCAACCCCGAAACCATGGCTTCCGCTGTGGCCACGCCACTCGAGCGGCAATTCTCCACGATCGCCGGCCTCGACAATATGAGCTCGTCGAACTCGCAGGGTCTCACGCAGATCACACTGCAGTTCGCGCTGGATCGCAACATCGACGCCGCCGCGCAGGACGTGCAGACGGCGATTGCGCAAACTCTCGGCCAGTTGCCGCAGGACATGCCCAGCCCGCCGTCGTACCGCAAGGTCAACCCTGCTGACCAGCCCATCCTGTACCTTTCGCTGGGCTCGCCTACGCTGCCGCTTTCGACGGTAGATGAATTTGCAGAAACTTTTGTGGCCCAGCGCGTCTCCATGGTGAGCGGGGTGGCGCAGGTACAGGTCTTGGGTTCGCAGAAGTATGCGGTGCGCGTGAGATTGGACCCCAAAGCTTTGGCCGCGCGAAGCATTGGAATCGATGAGGTCGCTGCCGCCGTTCGCAGCGGCAATGTGAATCTGCCCACGGGGGCCCTATGGGGACCGCACCAGTCGTTCACGGTGCAGTCCAATGGCCAACTTTTCAACGCGGATGCCTACAAGCCTCTGGTGGTCGCGTACCGCAACGGGTCGCCTGTGCGGTTGTCCGATCTGGGTCAGGTGGTGGATAGCGTCGAGAACGACAAGATTGCCAGCTGGTTCGGCGACGAACGGGGCATCCGGCGCGCCGTGGTGCTGGCCATCCAGCGCCAGCCCGGAACCAATACCGTGGAAGTCGTGGATAACATCCGAAAACTTCTGCCCACCTTCGCCGCGGAAATGCCGCCGGCAGTGTACCTGAGCATTTTGTACGATCGCTCGATTTCGATTCGCAGCTCGGTAAACGACGTTAAGTTCACGCTGCTGCTGACTATCGCGCTGGTCATCATGGTGATCTTTATATTCCTGCGGAATATTTCCGCGACAGTGATTCCCAGCCTGGCTTTGCCCATGTCCATCGTCGGGACGTTTACGGTGATGTACCTGCTGGGCTACAGCCTGGACAATATGTCGTTGATGGCGCTGACGCTTTCGGTGGGTTTCGTCGTGGACGACGCCATCGTCATGCTGGAGAACATCGTCCGGCACATGGAAAAAGGCGAGCGGCCGCTGCAGGCGGCGATCACTGGTTCCACCGAGATCGGCTTCACTATTCTTTCCATGACCATCTCGCTGGCCGCTGTATTCATCCCCGTGCTTTTTATGGGCGGGTTGCTGGGACGCTTGCTGCATGAATTCGCTGTGACCATCAGTGTGGCCATTCTTGTTTCCGGCGTGGTTTCGCTCAGCCTCACGCCCATGCTGTGCAGCCGGTTCCTGCGGCCGCCGCGCGAGCAGCATCATGGAAAGTTCTACCAGGTCACCGAGAAATTCTTCGATGGCTTGCTGCGCGCCTACGACGTTTCTCTGCGCCTGGTGCTGCGCCATCGCTTTGCGATGGTGGTGTTTTCACTGGCGCTGGCTGTCGCCACGGGATATTTCTTCTACATAATTCCCAAAGGCTTCCTGCCCACAGAGGATACCGGGCAACTTTTCGTATTTACCGAGGCGCTGCAGGGCGTTTCGTACGACGAAATGGTGGATCACCAGATGAAGCTGGCGCAGATCGTCTTGGCCGATCCGAACGTCTCCTCGTTCAATTCCAGCGTCGGCGCCAGCGGGCCAAACTCGACCACCAACACCGGGCGTATCTTTATTCTGTTGAAGCCTCGCGACCAGCGGAAGCTTTCCGTCGACCAGATCATCGAAGAGATGCGCCCACGGCTCATGAGCGTGCCGGGCATTCGCGCTTTCCCACAAAACTTGCCGACCATTCGCATCGGCGGCCAGCTCACCAAGAGTCTTTACCAGATGACCTTGCAGAGCCCGGACACCAAGAATCTTTATGAATACACGCAGAAGTTTGAGGACGAGGTTCGCAAGTTGCCGCAGGTGCAAGACGTCACCTCCGACCTGCAAATCAAGAATCCGCAGATCAATGTCGACATCAATCGGGACAAGGCTTCTTCGATGGGCTTGACGGCGCAACAGGTGGAAGATGCACTCTTTTCTTCTTATAGTTCCAGGCAGATTTCCACCATCTACGCTCCCAACAATCAGTACCGCGTCCTTCTCGAACTGCTGCCGCAATACCAGCGCGACCCAGCCGCGCTTTCGATGCTCTACGTGCGCTCGACGAAGGGAGATTTGGTGCCGCTCGATACCGTTGCCAGCCTGCGCCAGGATATCGGCCCGTTAACGGTGAACCACCAGGGCCAGTTGCCGGCAGCGACCGTTTCCTTCAACCTCAAGCCCGGCTATTCGCTCGGTCAGGCTGTGGATGCGGTTAGCGCGCTGGCGCGGAGAATACTTCCCAGCACGATGACCACAGGTTTCCAAGGGACCGCGCAGGCGTTTGAAAGCTCGTTTGCGGGGCTGGGTGTGCTGCTGCTGATGTCGATCTTGGTCATCTACCTGGTGCTGGGTGTTTTGTATGAAAGCTTTATCCACCCGTTGACGATTCTCAGCGGATTGCCGTCGGCGGGTTTTGGCGCGCTGCTCACGCTATTGATATTCAAGGTCGACTTGAACGTCTACGCATTTGTGGGCGTTATCATGCTGGTGGGGATCGTGAAGAAAAACGCCATTATGATGATCGACTTCGCGTTAGAAGCGCAGCGCGTTGACGGCAAGGCGCCTTACGACGCGATCTACCAGGGCTGCCTAATCCGCTTCCGGCCGATTATGATGACCACCATGGCGGCGCTGATGGGCACCTTGCCGATCGCCATCGGCTTCGGCGCCGGCGCGGAAGCGCGACGGCCGCTGGGCCTGGCCGTAGTCGGCGGGTTGCTGATCTCGCAGTTTGTAACTCTCTACCTCACGCCGGTGGTCTATTTGTATCTGGAGAGTTTGCAGCAGTGGCTGGGACGCGGGTTCAGGAGTAAGGCGGGGGGCGAGGCGGAACAAAGCCCTATGCTTCCCCGCCCCCGCGAAGTTTCTGGCGATCTTTCTCAAGCGGACTAATTCGCTGCGGACTGCTTTCGTGTCTCCATCGCCTTTTGCATCATCTGCTTCATCATTTCGCGGTTCTTAGCGACTGAACCCGGAGAGATTTTTTCCCGCCAGGCTTCCAGCCGGCCGCAAAGCTTCTCGAGGTTCATAAAAAGCTGCGGGTTCGAAAAGGTCGTGCGCCACTCGGGCGCGATTTCGCGCAGGCGGTCCCACACCATCCAGGCCTCGCCGTTGCTTTCAAAATAAAGCTCATCGTCAATCAACCCGCGATTCACGATGCTAGCGCACATATCCCAGTAGCTGGCCACCATGCGCATATTTGTGTTTTCCTTGCTGCCAATCGGGAACTTCTGCATCACTTCTTCCAGGCTCTTCGCGTGAAAATTCATGACGAACCACTCCCGGGCTTCGCGCAGCCGGGCCTCTCGGCGCATCTCGTAGAGCCGTAGCATCAAGTTCGCCTGATCGTTTGTGACTGTGCTCATTTTGTTCTCCTGTGATGTTGATTTGTTCTCGCATGATGTTGAATTATATCCGTGTGATATTGAATTGTTCGATTGAACGGTAAAACCACACTCTGAAAAAATTCTCTCCTTAAACATTACGTGGTGGTTTTTACTGCCGGAGCGCCGACCATCTCGGTGCGCTGCACGCCCACGCAGGGGATGTGCTCCTGCTCGAAGCGCGCGCGGATCCGGCGCCGCAGCTCCCGCGCCACGTCGTGCTGCCGCGTGGGCGCGGTGCGAACCTGCAGGCGAAGCGTGGACCCCGCCAGCGTGACTGCTTCAACGCCAAGGACTCTCGGCCCGTCCACCAGCGCTGGAGACCACGCCGCGTCACCGCGAAATTCCCCCGCGACGCGTTCCAGCGCGGTGAGGGCACGGTCCACGGGCTCTTCCGGCGGAAGGGTGACGTCGAGGAAAAGCTGCGACCAGTCCCGGCTGAGGTTGGCGGCCTGCCGGACGTCTCCATTGGAGACGTGCACCAGCGCGCCTTGAAGATCGCGCAACACCGTGCGCCGAAGGGTGAGATGTTCCACGCGACCCAGCGTTTCTCCAATCCGCACCAGGTCGCCCACCACGTATTGGTCCTCGATCACGATCACGATTCCGCCAATCCAATCTTTCACCAGGTTCTGCGCTCCGAAGCCCAGCGCCAGGCTGGCCAGCGCCGCCAAGCCGCTGATGGGCGTAACGTTGACGCCAAACTCCGGCAAAGCCGTCAATACTGCGACGATGATTATGACCGCGGTGCCCACGCTCGATAGCAGCCCGGCCAGCGTGCGCATCTGCTGCTCGCGCATCTGTGCGGCGCGCGTGGGAGTGGTGGCCGCCCGCACCATGCGCCGCGAAAGTGAGTGGACCAGGCGGATCAACAAGAACGCCGCGATCAGAATCCCGGCGAGGCGCGTACCGCTCGCCATCGTCCAGTAGGTCCAACGCGTGAACGAGGTAGTGTTCATGGAGAAGGGAAATCTGCCAGAGCCGAAAGAGTATATCATCTGGCAGATAACACTTGTCACGCGCCCAGGCACTTCTGCCCGTTGGAGGGCCGCCATGCACTCATCGCGCCGAACATTTATTTGCTTGAGTTTTCCGTTGGCGGTCGCGGCCGTCGAGGCCACCGCCCAGCGGCGGCCCCGCTTCCACTTTCCCACTTCCACCAGCTCGTCTCAGGCTCCTCCTGTGACGGGCGACCAAAACAGGTCTCCGCAGGCGGATCCGCGCCTGCTTCTCCAGCAAAAACAGGACGAGATCCGCAAAGAGGTGTTGCACCTCTACGACCTCGCAGTCGAGCTGAAGACGGAAACGGATAAAACCGACTCCACCGGCGTGCTGTCTCTGCCGGTGTTGAAGAAAGCGGACGAAATTCAAAAGATCGCCAAGCGCATCCATTCACTGGCCCGCGGCTGACGCGGCCATTGAGCGCGAGTGGTATAAAGCTTGCCGGGACGCGCAAAGCGCGGCGCCTTGACCTTCCTCCAGCGAAACTCTAGACTCGAAGCAGTTTCTCCGCGCGCCCGTAGCTCAGATGGATAGAGCATTAGCCTCCGGAGCTAAGGGTCGGGGGTTCGAATCCCTCCGGGCGCGCCATTTCTCTCGCACCCAAGCAAGAACAATCCCGTCCGAACTCTTCCACGTACCTTCGCTCCGCCGTGGCCCGCTAAGGAATCAGCGGCAACACCAGGTGGGAGGGCATTTTGGCGGAGCAAATCACGCGCTGGGTTGCGGATATAAAATCGTCGGCAACCGCCCGGTAGATGCTGGGCACGAACTTCTGCGGGTTACGGTCAATCAAAGGAAACCACGTGGATTGGATTTGTACCATCATGCGGTGTCCTTTCAGGAAGACATGGTCGCGGTCGCGCAGGGGAATCTGCCACTCTTCGGGCTTGCCCGAAATCAAGGCTTGAGGGTGTTCGTAACTCTTGAGGTAGCGGCCGCGCCGCACTTCCATAGCGATAGGCAATTCATATCCGTTGAGTGACTGCGAGTATTCCCCTGGTTTGGGCCCCGCCTCCGCATCCCACGAAATTTTCTGGGCGTTTTGCGGATACACGTCGATCAGCTTGACGATGAAATCGGCGTCCGTGCCGGAAGTGGAAGCGAACAAGTCAGCCGCTACCGGACCGGTAATGGTGACGTCATGATCCAGAGTCGCGCTTACGAAACTCAGCACATCGGGGCGGTTGTCCACGAATCGTTGATCGGACGCTTCCCAGGCTTTCCAGTCACCGGCGGGATACGTAGGAGAAATGGGACGCGCGCGATAAGGCACCGGATTTGCCGGATCGGAAATGAATTCGCGATATTCCCGGCCGGCTTCACGCGCGGCAGGCGCCGTGAACGACAGCGTGCCATCGGCGTGAAGATATAAATTTGTCGCCTGCGCTTCTTTGGGCGGCCAAGTTTCATGAGTGTGCCAGGTGTTTGATCCGGTCTGGAAAGTCTTGGCCTGCCAAGCCGGCTTTTCACCCTGCCCGTGCAGGTAGAAGCGAAAAAAAGGCGCTTCGATGTTTTGCCGGAATTCGAGCGCCGTCGCATGTCCCCCGAACTGAATCAGGCCCAGGCTGTCGGCTTTCGGAGCCCGCCACTGCCCATGAAACCACGGGCCCGCCACCATGAAGTTTGTGTGATCCGGGTCGTGCTCGCCCGCGTGACGGAAAATCTGCCAGGGTCCCCAGGGATCTTCCTGATCCCAAAAGCCGGCGACATTGAGGTTGGGCACGGTGGAGGAATGCAGTTGGCTGATCCAGGCTTCTTTCTTCCAGAAGTCATCGTAGTCCGGATGCTCTACGGACTCGTTCCAGTAGGGAATGGACCCGTGCAAGTACTTGGCATTAAGGTTGGCGAGCGGCCCTACATCCAAATACCACTGAAAAGTATCGTAAGTTTCGAAGGCGAAGTTGGTGTTCTTGTTTTTATCGGCCTGCTCCAGCACGGCATATTCGAAATCGTAACTTTCGCGCAGCGCGCCGTAGCGGTGGTCGTCATCGTTCATCCACTGGTCCGCGGGGGAAGCCTGCTCGCTGACCGCTTTCAGTGCGGGATGGGGATGCAAGAGCGTCTGCGCCGCGGTCAACCCGTCGTACGACACTCCATAAATTCCCACTTTGCCGTTGTTGTTGGGAACGTGTTGCACCAGCCATTCGATGCTGTCGTAAGCGTCGGTCGTCTCGCTGGTGGATTTCGCGTCGCTGAGGTCCACCTGCGAAGAAAGCTTGAATACACCCTCGGACTTGAAGCGCCCGCGCAGGTTTTGGATTACGAAAATATATCCGTCCTGCGCCAACTCCTTGATGGACGGCGGCATCTGTTCCACAGCTTTCGAGGGTACGCCATAAGGCGTCCGCCGCAAGAGAATCGGCAACGGACCTTTTTGATCCACCGGCGTCAGGATGACGGTCTGAAGATGCACGCCATCGCGCACGGGAATCATCACTTCCTGCAGTGTGAAGATTGGCTTCGCGGGCGCTTCTTGCGCGGGGCAGCTAACCGCGGGCACTAGACCTAGCGCAATGAGACATAGGATTTTCAAGAAAGCACCCCCTCGAAGAACTCGAATCATTCACGCAGACAATCCATCTCGTAGTGCCATCCTATAATGATTTGGAGTTGAGATATGAGTTTCTCTGTCAGCCCGCTATCCTTTGCGCTGCAGTAGAGGCCGCAGCTCTCGAATATCTTTCACTTTCTCCAGTTCCAAAACACGCTGGATCAGGGCCTCGCAGACGGTCCCGCCGAGTACCGGCGCAATCAAGTCGCGCGCTTTGGTCACCACTTGGTCGCGCGACATCGGGTTCTCAGGAGTGCCGCGCACGGCGTCGACGCGCTCGGTCAGTTTTGTACCGTCGTTCAGCGTCACCTCGACGATGGCCACGCGCACCGGTATGAGTTTTTCCAGTTCCTCGTCGGGGACCAGCTGCACCTTGGCGCGTTCACGCAGGATTGCCGGATCCTGCATACGAGCCTTGTCGTGTGCGGCGCGAAAGGTGACCGTCTTATCCAGCAGCATCACGGCGATCAGATGCTGCAGGGAGATATCCGGCATTTCGCGGTTGTTAACGGTGAAGGCGGCGCTCTTCGAAGCGCGCACCACCACCTGCTTGACGTCACTGGCTTCGAAGGGATGCCGCTTGCGCAGATTTTCCATGGCATCGAGCGGTGACTGGATGGGGCCCCCGGTGCTCCATCTCTTGAGGGTGGTCAAGGTAACTTCGTAACGCTCGCCGAGCTGTTCTATCAGCAAGGCGGGATCAGCCTTGGGAGCGTACGATTGGATGAAATTCTCGGACCCCGACAACACGTCGTTGACGCCGCTCCATCCGGCCTGCACCAGCAGGGCAGCAGTGGCGCCGTTCCGCGCGGGCCCGCCGCCGAATACGAAAGCTTTCTCCACGTGCTCGGTATCGCGCCGCCACGCACCGAAGCCCGCTCCCGCCTCCTGTGCCGCGTAATCGAAAAGCCAGCGCATCTGCTGAGTATTTAATTTTGCCACGCAACCGCCGGCTGCCGCGGCGCCAAAGGTTCCGATGAGGTTGTGCGTATCCTTCAGGCCGCTACCCACGGTCTTCATGGAACGCATCGCCAGGTCATAGCCTAACGTCACGGCGCGCACGAAGTGCATGCCATCGATTCCGAATTGCTCACCGAGAGCAAGCGTTGCCGGCACAATCGCGCATCCCGGGTGCGCGCCGCCACCGGAGTAATCATCGTCCGTCTCATCGGAGTGAGCGAGCACGCCGTTCGCCATCGCCGCCTCGATGGGCCCGCAGAGCACATCGGAGGCGACCACGGTGGCGATCTTCGGGCCTCCATAAGCGCGGGCAAATCGAATTGCCTGGCGCCCGGGAAGCAGTTCGGCGCCCGAAATCATCGCGGCCAGGGTGTCGAGGATATGATGCTTGGCCTCCTGCATCACTTTGTCCGGCAGCGCGCGATCGCAAGCCCCGGCCATATACGCGCTGAGCTTTTCCATTACCGGGCTGATCTCTGGCGCGGCCATCGCCGCCACTCGCGAGAGTGCTCCCGCGGCGATCATCCAAATCGCGCTGCGCAATACGCCCCGCCGGGTGATCGGGCTCGCGCAGCTTTGGGTCACACCGCGTGCGTCTTGGTCATCTCTCATTACGAATCTCCTCGATTAGGTCCCTGGTGGATGCACGCCGAATTCACTTCGCGCGCGTTCGGCCCATAGAAATTTAACGGGTAGCATTCTGCTGGAAACAGCCGAATAAATCCAATGGGCGTGAAGATGGCAAGACCGTAGCCGCTAGTCACCGCTGGAGAGCTACGCAGCGCCAGAGTCCCCGATAATCCCCGCCATTCTCCGCTAATCCTTGTTCTGATTTGGCCGATAAACAATGTAGCAAGGAATCATCGCGCCCCGTGCCCGTTGAACGCGGCCTAGTAGCGAATTTTTAGGAGAAGGGAGTTATGGAATCCATGGAATTAATTTGCGAATTGCGTAGCCGTCGGCACACTGCCTGCGCGGAGCGAACCTTATGGATACCATAGAATTAAGGCCGAGCGATGGCCCAGAAAGGCGTCCTGTAGTTCTTGCCGTGGATGACGACGCCGTCAGCCTGAGAATCATCAGGAACACGCTCGAAAAAAATGGATTCACTGTCAAGACCGCGAACAGCAGCGAACACGCGCTCGAATTATTATCTCATTTCGTCCCCGATATCCTGCTGTTGGACGTAATGATGCCCGGGCTGTCCGGCTACGAACTTTGCCTCATCACGAAGCAGGATCCGAGGCTTCAAAACGTACCGGTAATCTTTCTCACCGGTCAGGACACGCCGACAGATTTTTCCACTGGGCAGGCTGCAGGCGCCGTTTTCTACCTGACCAAGCCAATCCGGCCGGACCGGCTGTTACAAGTCGTGCGCATGCTTCCGCGCTCCGCCCATGTAGCCTGATTGCGGCGTTTGTATTCGCTATAACCTCAAGATCAAGTCTCCAGGTTATCCCTTAAAATACTGTAAACAGTGGCCTTACGAGCATCGAGTGAACCTTTCCTTGAGTGGATGTGCTCTATTGAACTGACATCACCGGCCAGTGAAGATTATAAGTACTCTGCAGCTGTGTGAGATTTTCGCATAGGGGCGGGCCCCAATCACTTACTTCGTTGCCGATAGAGAGCAGGGCCAGGCACTAGCGCCAGATTCGGCGCTCACTTCTAAGTTTAAGTTCAGGAGATCACTTATGATTGCGAAGGTACGCCAACAAATGTTTTTCGGTGGTTTGGTGATGGTTTCTTTGGTCGCGGGGAGCGCGCCCGTTCGTGGTAGCGAAGCTCGGCAGATGGCTTCGAACCAATCGGGGACGGCGGCTCAGAACTCGTCGTACCGGGTCAGCATGGTCAGCCGCACGGCGCGGGCGGTGAATTACGGCCATCGCACGGATGACACCAAGATAGATTTCGCCGGCACCGATCTGATGCCCTCCGCCAAAGGCGAAGCCAAGGTGTGGGCCAAGAAGGGCAGCACGCGAATTCAGGTGGAATTCGAGAACATGCAAAATCCCACCAGCTTCGCCAATGAGTATCTGACTTATGTGCTGTGGGCCATCTCCCCCGAGGGGCGTCCTGTGAATCTGGGCGAAGTGGTAGTGGGCGAAAATCACCGCAGCAAACTGGACGTGACCACCGACCTGCAGGCCTTTGCCATGGTTGTTACAGCTGAGCCGTATTACGCCGTGCGCCAGCCGAGCAATCTGGTGGTGCTCGAAAACGCCATCCGGTCCGACACCATGGGAACCACTCAGCCGGTCGAAGCCAAGTACGAGCTGATCGAAAAGGGTGGTTACATCCCCACCGGCTATAAATTCGACCCCGTCGTTCTGAAAGCGCATCTGCCCATGGAATTCTTTGAAGCGCGCAATGCCGTGCGCATCGCTGAGTCTGCAGGCGCGGCGAGATATGCGGCTTCCAGTTACGCCAATGCCGTTCGCCTGATGAAGCAGGCCGATGATCTGGCCACCATGAAGGACATCAACAAGAAGCAGCTCATTTCCGTCTCGCGCGAAGCGGTGCAGACCGCGGAAGATGCCCGTGAAATTGCCGTCAAGCGCATGGAGACGGAGCGCATCGAAGCGGAACGCATGTCCGCAGCGAATGCCGAGGCTGCTGCCAAGGCCCAAGCCGCTGACGCGATGCGTGCTCGCTCCGAAGCAGATCGCCAGGCGCAGGAAGCGCGCGACAGCGCTCAGAGGTCCGCTGCCGCTCAGGCTCAGGCCGAGCAGGCTACCGCAGCAGCGCAAGCAGAATCCGAACGCAATCGCGCCGCCGCGGCGTCCTCAGAACAGCAGCTACAGCAAGCCGTAAAGGATCGAGAGGAGCTTCGCGCCCGCCTCTTGCAACAGTTCAACGCCATTCTCGAGACTCGCGACACCGTCCGTGGATTGGTGGTCAACCTTGCGGATGTCCTGTTCGATTCCGGCAAGTACACCCTGCGCCCGGCTGCTCGCGAGAAGCTGGCCAAAATTTCCGGAATCCTGCTGGCCTATCCCACCCTCAACATCGCTGTCGAAGGCCATACGGATAGCGTTGGTGGAGATGCCTACAATCAGACGCTCTCAGAAAACCGCGCCAGCGCCGTGCGCGAGTACCTGGTGAGTCAGGGCGTTCCGGCGGGCTCGGTGACCGCGAAAGGATTTGGAAAGACGCAGCCGGTCACGTCTAACGACACGCCAGCGGGCCGGCAACAGAATCGCCGCGTCGAGCTGGTGGTTTCCGGCGAGGTGATTGGAACCGTAGTGGTGGCACCGCAGAGGTAAGGCCCAGAGGAAGGAAAAATCCGGCCGAAGTCGTGGCGAGCGGCAATTTCTGCTCCTCCGCGATTTCGGCCGGCCTGTATTCGCGCTGCGGCGATGTGAATGTTTTTGCGCTTATCGGAACCAACCCGCGGGAACTCCGGCCTTGCGGCCTTCTTCCTGTAACTGGTTTAACTGCTCCTGCAGCTTCTCTTTTTTACCTTCCAACTGCTTTAGCCTGCCGTTACGGTCATTGATATAGATCACATTTTGCTGCAGACCGCTCGCCGCGTCGAACCCCGAGCCGCCGGAGCTCTTGATCTCTTCTTTCAATTTTGCGATTTCCTGGTCCGCTGCGGCAATCTGATCATGGAGCTTGCCAGCCTTCCCACGCCAGTAAGTTTCGCTATTTTTACCAGCACCGGCAGCTTCGGTCGCTTTCACTCCAGGGGAGGTGTTCGTCGCGTCGGATGGGCTGTTCTGGGCATGGCCATCCTGGCCTACTACCGAGACGCTTCCAGACTGAAGCCCTGCTAAATCTTCATCGGTATAAACCTTGCCAGGCTTGTTCTTTTTTGCTTTGGCCTGGCGCGCGGCATCTCCCAGAGAGTCTGCCTTCTTCGGTGGCGATTGCGACGGCGATACAGGCGGCGCCGGCAGCGATTGCCCCGAGGCCCTGCTCGCGAGCGCTGGAGAAAGAAGCAGAGCGCACAGAAAAATATTCATGGACATGGGAATTTTCCTGGTCCAGCGTGCCAGGCGAATAGCCGCCGGCGCGGACACAATTCCCAAAGCTGTAATGCCACGACAATTGTTCATTGCTGTCCTCCATCTTCCAGGTGGTTAGGAAAACGCTACGCCGAGACCAGGGCACGGTCAAGGCGACGCCATTGGCAGAAAGGAACACGAAAAAAGGTCACCGCGGATCGGGCGGCGGCTAGGAGGTTCGCAACGGGAATATTTCACAGCGAGTGCGCCCAACCGTCGCGGAACACCGCGAATGCGTGGATAATGAATGAATGAACAGAAGAGCCTGGCTGGTCGTTGCGTCAGCGGTTTTGTGCCTGATGGCGCTGCTGGCTCTGCTTGCCCATTTCGGAAAACCTCTGGTCCGCGAACGCCTGATCGCCTTTCTGCACCGGCAGTTTGCCAGTGATGTTGCTCTGAGCTCGCTCGATGTCTCCGTGTTCCCGAGTTTGCGGGTAACGGCGCGGGGAATTGTGCTGCGACACCACGGCCGCACCGACATTGCTCCGCTGATTCAAATCGAAGAAATCACCGCCCATGCCAGTCTGCTGCAGTTGTGGAAAGATCCTATTCACTTGAGCAGCGTTACCCTGCGGGGGCTAAAAGTTCATGTTCCCCCGCGCCACAAAGGTGCCGAGGAAAAAGTCCCCAGCGAACCGAGCCAACCGCCAGACCGCTTTCGATTGGAGATCGACCGGATGCAGACGGACGATGCAGAACTTGAAATCCTGCGCGTAGAGCCGGAAAAGCATCCGCAGATGTTTCTGATTCATCATTTGGAGATGCTCGCGGTGACCACGGGAACGGCTTCGCAATTTCGCGCGACGCTTACAAATCCCGTGCCCAAAGGCGAGATCGATGCGCAGGGCCAGTTCGGGCCGTGGCAGGCCGAAGAGCCTGGAGCGACAGCGCTCAGCGCGGCCTATACGTTTGCGAATGCAGATCTCTCGACCATCCATGGTCTTTCCGGAAAGCTCTCGTCGAAGGGCCAGTTCTACGGCGTCTTGGACTACCTGGAGGTTCGCGGCGAAACGGACACGCCCGATTTTCGCGTGGGCGTTAGCCGCCATTCCGTGCCGTTGCATACGGATTTTCAAGCCATTGTGGACGGCACCAATGGAAATACTCTGCTGAAGACAGTCGCTGCGCGATTTCTCCACACGGCGCTGGTCGCTCACGGCCAGGTGGTCAAAAGCAAAGAGATGAAGCGCCGGCTCATTCAATTGGACGTAACTTCCGAGGCGGCCCGAGTGGAGGATCTGCTGCGCGTGGCTGTGCCCTCCGAACAGCCGCTCATGACCGGCCAGGCGAATTTTGTGGCGCGGCTCGAGCTTCCTCCCGACGAGGAAGGCGACGTCATCACCCGCCTCAAATTGACCGGCAAATTTGGAGTACGCTCAGGAAAATTTTCCAACCCCGGGGTACAGGCCCAAGTGGACTCACTCAGCCGCAAGGGCCAGGGCCAGCCGAACAATATGGAACTAGCCAGCGCCGTCTCCGGGCTGCGGGGAAATTTTGTGATGGATCACGGCGTGATGACTTTTACCGATTTGCAATTCGACGTACCCGGCGCAGCGGTGCAACTGGCCGGCACCTACAACCTTACCGGCGGCCAGCTCGATTTCCATGGAATCGTTCGATTGCAGGCGAAAGTTTCGCAAACAACGACAGGGATAAAATCATTCTTCCTTAAGGCCGCGGATCCATTCTTCAAGGGGAAGAATGCCGGAGCCGTGCTGCCCATAAAAATCACTGGTACCAGGGAGAATCCGTCCTTCGGACTCGAGCTCGGCCGCCAAGGGCAAACCACACCCAAGTAGGAACTGAAATATTTCTCCGCGTGCCGCGGCGCGGTATACTCCGGCCATGACCAACATCGAAAAGCACTCGCCGGGTTCCTTCTGCTGGATCGAACTGGCCACTTCGGACCAGGCTGCGGCCAAAGCTTTCTATGGCGAACTGTTTGCCTGGAAGTGCAACGACATGCCCATGGGGCCGGATGAATTCTATTCGATCTTTCAGATCGATGGCCAGGACACCGCCGCCGCCTATACCATCCGGCCCGATCAGCGATTACAGGGCGTGCCGTCGCATTGGATGATCTATATCGCCGTGGAGAGCGCCGACGCCGCTGCCGCAAAAGCCGCGCAACTCGGTGGAATAATTATCGCGCCGGCGTTTGACGTATTCGATGCCGGGCGCATGGCCGTCCTGCAGGATCCAGCGGGAGCGATTTTTTGCGTGTGGCAAGCGAAGAAGAATAAAGGCACGGGAATTGCCGGTGTTGACGGCACGCTCTGCTGGGCGGACTTGAGCACTCCCGATCAGGAGGGAGCGAGCAAATTTTATTCCGCGCTCTTCGGCTGGAAAATCATGAAAGAAGATGAAAAACCTGGCCACAACTACTACCATATCGCCAACGGCGAGGATTTCATCGGCGGCATTCCGCCCGCCGGGCATCGCGACCCCAAAACTCCGCCGCACTGGCTGGCCTATTTCACCGCCTCGAATTGCGACGCGTCCGCGGCCAAGGCCAAGCAACTGGGCGCAAAATTTCTGATGCCGCCAACCACTTTTGAAAAAGTAGGAAGGATCGCGGTGATCGCCGATCCGCAGGGCGCGGCATTCGCCATCTTTCAATCCGCTCGCCGGGAGTAGGCTCTGGTCTGGCCGCCAGGGGATGCTGAAGTTTCATTGTGCGTGATGCAGGGTAGCGAAGCCGCGAAGCAATTTTACCCGGTGGCTTCCTGAAGCGTTTTGACGTTCTCCTCGAGCGATCGGCAATAGATCCTCTCCGCTTCCAGCTCCGACCGCAGCTTCTTCACTAGCTGCTCGAGGCGTTGAACTTCCACGTGCAATTTTTGCGTGGCCAATGACGGAGGTTGCGTCGCGGCCAGTGGTGGCGCCGCCTGTGGTGATCTCGTCGGCTGGCGACTTTCCGCGGCCGTCTCGCGAGCAGGAGTTGCCAGTGCGCTCGGCGGCGCGACAGGAGCAGCCGCGAGCCGAACAGGCATCCCCGCCGGAGTGGGGGGTGCTGCTGGCGGGGCGGGTGTGGCCGTAGGTGCCGTCACGGAAGATGCTGTTGCGGCAGGACGCTTCATGTCTGTAGCCGTATTTGCCGCAAACAGATTGCTCCACGCTCGTGTGGCACTCACTGTGGCCGAGGGTGCCGTAGCTGAGGGTGCCGCCGCTGCTATCGGTGTAGGTGCAGCTGCGGCCGCTGGCGACGCCGTTGACGCGCCCTGAGCCTTCAGGAGCTGCTTCACGCGCGCGATCAGCTCTTGCGGCTGAAAGGGTTTTCGAATCAGTTCGTCGGCTTTCACCGCCAGCGCTTTATCGGCCACCATGCGGTTCACCACGCCCGACATCAGAATCACCGGCGTGTGCGCCAATCGCGGATGTCCCTTGATGTGCTGGCAAACTTCGTAACCGTCTTTGTCGGGCATGATCACGTCGCTGATCACCACGTCCGGGCTGGTCTGCTCCATCTGCGCGATGGCCGACGCGGCATCGTGGCACGCCACCACGTGAAGATTCTCTTTACGAAAGGCGATCTTGATCACCTCGCGCATGGTGGCGCTGTCGTCGATGAAATATACCGTAGGCGCCTGCGCCGCAGCCGGCGCGGTTGCCGGCGTTGCCGCCGGGGTCCCTGCCGGAACCGCAACCGAACTCGCCACTGGCCGCTCCACTGAAATATCCGCTTCGCTCATTGGGTACCTCGCTGCGCAATCTCCGCGGCCGTCGTTGCGCCGGCCACAGGCTCGCTCTCCGCGCTATCGCGCGAGTTTTCGTCAATCTCGCGCATGGCGTCGAGCAGCAGATCGGTGGCCGAGCGCAACACCGTGCGCGATGCCGCCGTGGAGCCGTAGTTGAATTTGCATACGCCTGCGCCCCGCCCTTCGCAGCTCTTGACGATGTAAATCACCGCCTCGTCGCCGAAAAGGCTGCCGCTTTCGGCATGGGAAATTTCACCGGCATCGAAAAAAATAATCCCGTCGGTCTCGCCGGCATTGATATGCAGCGCTCCGGTCTGGCGCGAAGATCCCAGCATCTGGATCACGCCGGAAAGCTCCATATGCTCCAGGCTGCTGGTCATCTGCGAATCCGCTGTGCCCAGCATCTGCGTGGGCTGGAATCCAACCTGGCGGCTACGCAGGAACTCGCGCACGTGCGCGGCGATGCCCTGAGGCCCGAGTTTGCGGTCCACATATTCGTCGCAACCCGCGCTGAACGCGGCCATCAATGCCTGGTCTCCGCCATCGCCCAGGGCAATCAGCGGAATCTGCGCCGTAGCCGTGTCGGCATGCAGAATCCGGGCCACCGCGTGCGCGTCCATCTCGCGAAGATTCGTGGCGCAGATGATCGCGGCAGGCGTATTCCATTCCAGCATGGTCAATGCAAACGCGGATTGCGCAGCGGCCACCACTTCGAATCCTTCGTGACGTAATGCGTCGCCGAGCCGCTTGTTGAACAGCACGTTGCTGTCGATCAGCAGAATTTTCTGCGGAGCGGAGGCGTTCACGCGTGCACCTCCACTCCGCGCAACGGCTCCGCATCAGACGGAATCGCGGACAGGGATGCCGCCAGCCGTTCCAGGTCCAGCACCTCCACGACTTCTTCCACTAACAGCAACAGTGAAGCTACATGGGGAGGATGTTCCGCGCTCGCCGGGAACGTCTCCAAATCCGCGATAATTTCGCATTCACCTTGCACCGGCAGAGCTGTCCAACCCGTGGTTTCGCCGACGTGCTGCTTCGTGATCAGATGGAACTTGAGCTCCGCGACACTTTCGCCGGCCAGCATCCGCGCCACATCCAACACGGGTACAACGCGCCCGCGCGTGACCAGCACTCCCAGCAGTCGCGGATCGCTGTGCTGGAAGGTATGCAGGAAACTCGCACCCACCAGTTCGACCACGTTGTCAGCAGGCACAGCGAAGCGTTTCGCGCCCAGTGGGAAGAGCACAAAAGATTTTCGCGCGCTGATGGCCGGGGGCGTCATGGAGTTGCGTGTTCCTGCGAGATGGACGGCTTTGCGTAAACTCCGCCTCCGGCTTCTTCCAGCATGGCAATTTCACTAGTCGTCAAGAACGACGCTGGGTTCACCATGGGAATCACGCGCTCTCCCAGCCTCGCCAGGCCCCGGTACCAGCCGCGCTCCTCACCTGCGAACGCCTGGGGCAGCTCCCACAGTCCGGCGATATCGGTCATGCGCTCGATGCGGTCCACCAGCACCGCTGTGCGCGATCCGCAAAGCAGAAGGACCATGGACGGGCGCGAAGGCGCAGAGTGAAAATAGGTGCATCCGTTCACTACGTAATAGATCCGCCGCCCGCGCTGCAGCGTGTGCCGCACCTTGGGGATTGCGGGGTGCGAAAAAGGCGACGCCACTCCGGACATCCCGTCCGTGCTTCCGATCTCCAGCACCGCGCTGGCGGCAATCGCGTAGGTCTCGCCGCCCACAAGAAAAATAATTACCGGCTCCGCCCGCGGAACTGGCCGCGCGCTGGGCTGGCGGGTGTCGGCAAACCTCATCGCACACCGATCCGTTCCGCGCCGCAAATCCGCAGCACCAGTTTTTCAATCGCCGGGAAAATCTGGTCGAGCGGCAGCACTTGATCCACAGCGCCGGCCTTAATCGCCTCGGCCGGCATGCCGAATATCACCGACGTGCTTTCGTCCTGCGCAATCACCTGGCCGCCGCTGGCCCGGATGGCGCCAGCGCCGCGCGCGGCGTCATTGCCCATGCCCGTGAGCACCACGCCGATGGTGCGCGCTTTTCCATAGCTTGCCGCCGACTCCAGCGTTACGTCCGCGCAGGGCAGGTACCCGCCGATGCGCGGGCCGTTTTCCAGAGCAATCCGCCCGCCCGCGATAATGCGCAAGTGATGCGAGCCCGGGCACACATAGATCGTCCCCGGCTGAATAATCTCGCCGGACTCCGCCTCCTTCACTCGCAGCGCGGCTTTCTCGGCAAGTTGCTCGCTGAACTGCGCGGTAAAGGTCGCCGGCATGTGCTGTACCACGAAGATCGCCGCAGGAAAGTCTTTCGGAAAGCGCGGAATAAAACGCATCAGCGTGGACGGGCCGCCGGTCGATGCCGCTACGACGATCAGCGGAAATAGTTCCGGCGTCTTCGGCCCGGATAGTGGCAACGATTTCACGGATGCCTGCCGGGAGATTGTTTTCGCGACTGACGTCGCCGCTGGCGAATCGGCACGCAAGGAACTTTGCCGGCCGGAAGATGTTTCCGGATGAATTACGGCCTTGCCGTTCGAGCGTGGCAACTCGACTGGCAGCTTTATCGGAAGCGCTTCGCCTCCGGCATCTGAGCGCGTGGCCGTGCGCACCACGCGCACCTTGGCCGCTATCTTCAATTTGCGCAACAAACCTTCCCGCACGCTGTTCATGTCCAGGTCAACCGCGCTGGAAGGCTTGGGCACGAACTCGATGGCGCCCAGCTCCAGCGCGCGCAAAGTGCTTTCGGCGCCCTCGCGCGAATCCGAGCTCACGATCACAATCGGCCGCGGGTTGCGCGACATAATATGCGCGGTTGCTTGCAGGCCGTCCATATGCGGCATGTTGATGTCCATGGTGATCACGTCGGGCCGCAGCGATTCGGCCATGGCCACGGCTTCGCGCCCATCCGCGGCTTGCCCCACCACCTCCATTCCCGGATCGGCGGAAATGATCTCGTGCAGGACCTTGCGCATGAACGCGGAGTCGTCCACCACCAGCACGCGGATTCGTTTTTGAAGAACGGTGGTCATCGCTTCTCTAGGACACCGGCACCAGCACACGCTCGGGCGCAGCAGTCCGCTCGGCGGCAATCATCTGCGCTACCACGGCCAGGAACTGCTCTTCCTGCACGGGCTTGGTCAGAAATCCGGCCGCGCCTTCTTTCACGGCGCGCTCGCGATGCTTGGCACCCGCGCGCGAAGTAACCACCAGCACGGGAATATTTCTGGTCGATGGGTTGTGCCGCAGAAGTCCCATCAGCTCGTAGCCATTCATCCGCGGCATTTCCAGATCGGTAATCACCAGGTGGCAGCCGTTGATGGTGGCAAACTCGAGCGCTTCCAGGCCGTCGGAGGTCAGCTTGACGCGATAACCCGCTTTCTCCAGCAAGCGGCCCACGAATTTGCGGATGCTGATCGAATCGTCGGCCACCACCACCAGCTTTTCGTTCTGCACCTGGTCAATCGCTTCGCTGGGAATGGTTCCCGCAGCCACGGCGGCGGCGCCGGGCGCGAAGATGCGCGCGGCGGTAGCGGTGGGCATGATGGCGCGGCGCTCGCCGGTGGCGAAAGCCACCAGGCGATTTACGTCGATCAGCAGAATCAAGCTGCCGTCGGAGGCGATGGTCGTGCCCGGGAAAAGCTTGACGTTGCGCAAGTATTCGCCCAGGCTTTTAATCACAATTTCGTCTTTGCCCAGAACTTCTTCCACCACTACGCCCATCTGGCGGCCGGCCACGTTGACGATGACCATGCGGTAGTAGCCGTTGATCGGCTCCAGCGGCGCCAGGCCGAGCTGGTTATCCAGGCGAATGACTTCGGTGACCACGTCACGCACGCGAGTCATCAGCCGCCCGCCGACCTCTTCGATCTCTTCCACGCGAATCCGGCGAATCTCTTCGATCGAAGCCAGCGGAAAGGCGAACTGTGTGGTTCCACAGCGCACAAACAGCGCCTGCGAGATAATCAGCGTCAGCGGAACCTTGAGCAGGAAGCACGTGCCTTCGCCCAGCTTGCTGCGAATCTCGATCTCGCCGTTCATCGCCGTCAGGTTCGAGCGCACGACGTCGAGACCTACTCCGCGACCGGCCAGCTCATTTTTCAGCGCCGCCGTGGAGAATCCCGGACGAAAGAGAAATTCACGCAGCTCGCGCTCGCTCAGCCGCGGAGCCTCTTCGGCGGGAACGAATCCACCCTCCACGGTGCTGCGCCGAATCTGTTCGTAGTCCAGGCCGCGGCCGTCATCTTCCACTTCGATATAAATATGATTACCGCGATGGTAGGCGCGGACCGAGACCTTGCCGCTGGCCGGCTTGCCCGCGGCCAGGCGGTCTTCGTTTTTCTCGATGCCATGGGCGACAGCATTTCTCACCAGGTGAATCAGCGGATCGGAAATCTGCTGGATGATGTTGTTGTCCAGATCCGTATCCGCGCCGGAGAGCGCCAGCTCCACCTGTTTTCCGCTGGCCTTGGCGGCATCGCGAACCGTGCGCGTGAGCCGCGTGTAAAGATTGACGATGGGCACCATGCGCGCTTGCGTAATCTGATCCTGCAGGTTGTGCGCCAGCTTGGTGAAGTCGTCGATGTCGGAATCCACGCGCCCCACGAAAGATTCGAGCTGGGTCAGGACTTCGGTGACGTCCGCGGAAATTTCCGTGAGCGACCGCGAGAGGATGCTGAAGTCGTCGTAACGGTCCATCTCCAGCTCGCTGAATTCGCCGGTAGAAGAACTGGCGGATGACGCCGGGGCGGGGAAGCCGCGGCCGAAGGAATTTGCCGGCGGCGGCGCGCCGTAGCTGCCGCTCAGTCGCGTGAATTCATATTTTTCCTCGAAGTCGGCGATCTTGTCGGAGAGTCGCACTTTCGAGAAACTCAGAATGTCCACGAGTTTTTCCAGCTCCGCCAACCGGCCCAGCATGCGCGTGCGGTTGATCACCAGCTCGCCCACGGCATTCATCATCTGGTCCAAGCGCTCGAGCGAGAGCCGCACCGACTTGGTCGCTGTCGCTGCCGGCGCTCGGCGCGTTTCGTAGGGTTCCGGCGCGGCGATCCGGTGTCCGTTTCCGTTTGCCGGCACCGCCTCTGCCAGAGCCGCCGCGATGGGCAGGCCTGCGTCAGGAGAGACGTGAATTGTTCCTGGCTCCGGCTGTTCATCCGGCCCCGCCGGCGCCAACGCATTCAGCCTGGCCAGCAAACTGCCCGATTCCGCGCGCATTTCGTTCTCGTCCGGCCAGTCGCGATGCAGGAATTTTTTTAGAACGTCCACGGATTGCAGGCAGACGTCAACGATGGCCGGGCTGGCATCGAGCTCTCCATCGCGCAGCCGCCCAATGAGGTCTTCCACGCGATGAGCGATTGCGGAGATGCGATGCAATCCCACCTGCGCAGCCGAGCCTTTGATGGTGTGGATGGAGCGAAACAGCCGGTGGATGTCCGCGGCATTCGGCTGAGCTTCGAGCGCCAACAGGCATTCCGTCACAATCTGAAGATGCTCCTCGGCCTCGGGAATGAAAAACTCCAAAATCTCCTCGGGCAGGTCTCCGTCCTCAGGCACGGAATCGAAATAACTCCCGGGGCCCTGCTCCGTCGCACGATGCTCCGTCGAACGATGCTGTGTCGAAGGATGCTCCGTCGCTGCGCTGGCGCGAGCTTCTGTCGCGAACTCCGCGGCACCGGTTTCGGCATCTGCGGAGCCTGGCTGCGGGAAAGCAAAGAGGTATCGCTGCTTGAACGCGGCGATATCGTCTGCGGTCTCCTTCCCGTCGGCATTGATCTGCAGCAGATCGGATTCCAGGACGGCGATTCCGTCCGAAAGGAACTCCGTCAGCGGGCCATGGATTTCGGGACCGATGGAGGCATTGAGCGCGTACTGGAAGATGTGGGCAATTTTCCCGGACACTTCCGAAAATAGCGGAAAGCCGTAACTCCCCGAGCTGCCCGCCAACGTGTGCGCGGAAATGTATAGCCGGTTGAGCTCTTCCTGCTGGCGGTGCGGCTCCAGGAGAATCCCCGAAAATTCGCGCAGGTACTGGAGATGATCGGAGGCTTCACGCAGGAAGACCTCAATGGATTCGCGCTCCTGATGCTTTCCGCTCACAGGCTTCCCTCGAGCACTGTAGCTTCGCGCGAGCGCACCTCGACGGCCGGCTTGCGGTTGAGAATGCAATCGCCCAGCCGGATGGATTCGAACTTCACGCCCGCTTTTTTTGAAACGGATTCGGCATGCCCCAGCAGCAGGTATCCACCGGGTTCCAGGTATTCGTAGAACCGCTGGATGAGCGAGTTGCGGCGCTCCTCGGAGAAATACATCAGAACATTCATGCAGAAAATGCAGTCCAGGCGCCCCACATAAACCGCCTGGGCCAGATTCATGGTTTCGAAGCTGACCATTTTGCGGATGCGCGGCTTTACCGAAAACCCGTCGCGCCCGCGCGCGAAATAAGCCTCCATCTGTCCGGGAGTCAGGTTGCCCAGGCGGCTCTGCGGATAGACGCCGCGCTCGGCGAAACGCAGTGCCTGCTGGCTGATGTCGGTAGCCAGGATTTCAATGTTCCAGGCATCTACGAATTCGAGGTTTTCCGCCAGTGCGATAGCGATGGAATAAGGCTCCTCGCCCGTGGAGCAGCCCGCGCTCCAAATGCGCAGGGTCCGTGGATTCTCCCAGAACTTCCGCGCGTGAACCTCCGGCAGAACCTTTTTCACCAGCGCATCGATCACCGCGGGATACCGGTAAAACGACGTCTCCTGCGTCAGCATGCTTTGCAGCATCTCGTCGTACTCGACATTGGATGAGCGGACCAGACGTAGCAATGCAGCGCCGTCGGCCAGGCCTCGCTCCTGCACGTACTCGCGCACGCGCGTTGAGAAGAAGCGTTGGCGCGAAGCATCGAACAGGATTCCGGAGCGCTGCTCGATCAGCGTGCGGATCTCGTTGAGCTCGGCTTCCTTGAGGTGCAAGGTCATCTTTGCTCGGTCCCTTTTTCTTGGCCAAAACTAGCGGACAAGCAGCGTCCGGCTGGAGTTCCGGTCGCTTGTGTCGCTTTTACCGATGCGCTCCCACCGGCACTGGAGGAGACTTTCTATCCGGCTGGCCGTCATGGCCGTTACCGCTCGCGGGACGCCCGTCGGAACGGGTTTCAGAACGCTGTTCTGAACGCTGTTCCAAACGCTGCTCGGAACGGAACTGCGCCAGGGCTTCATTCAATTGATCCGAAAGCTTGACCATGTGGCCCACGGTACTGACCGTCTGCCGCGCGCCCTGCGAGGTCTGCCGGGTAATGCCGGAAATGATCTGCATGGCATTGGCGACACCTTCCGTGCCGCGCACCTGTTGTTTGGAGGCCAGAGAAATTTCCTGGACCAGCTCGGCCGACTGGCGCACCACGGAAGAGATCGCTTCGAGCGCCTTGCCCGCCTGATCGGCCAGGCCCGCGCCTACTTCCACTTCCTTGGTGCCTTCTTCCATCACGACTACCGCTTCGTTGGTCTCCGCCTGAATGGCCTTGATGAGTGCGGCAATATCTTTCGTGGCGCTGCGGGAATGTTCCGCCAGCTTGCGCACTTCGTCGGCAACCACCGCGAAGCCGCGGCCCGCCTCGCCCGCGCGCGCCGCTTCGATGGCCGCGTTCAAAGCCAGCAGGTTGGTCTGCTCGGTGATGTCGTTAATCACGTTGATGATTTCGGAGATTTCCAGCGAACGATCGCCCAGCGATTTGATTTTCTTGGCGGTGGCCTGCACCGAAGCGCGGATGCGGTGCATGCCTTCCAGCGTATCGCGCACCGCGCGGTTGCCCTGCTCGGCGGCATCGAGCGCGCGGCGCGCAGCTTCGGCGCTGGCTTCCGCGTTATTCGATACCTGCTTCATGGAGACGGTCAGTTCTTCCACGGCCGAAGAAGTGTTGGTGATTTCCTGGTCCTGCTGGGTCGCGCCCGCGGTCATCTCGTCGGCGGCCACCAGAATCTGGTTTGCGCTGGTGGCCACGTCGATGGCGCTCTTGCGTACGCGCTCCAGCACGGTGGTGAAGTTGTCGAGCATGTAGTTGATCGAATCCACCACGTTGCTCAGCGAATCGTTGGTCACCTTGCCGCGCAGCGTCAGGTCGCCGCGCGCCACCTGGTTGATTACGCTCAACAGCTCGGTGATGCTGCGCTGCAATGATTCTTGCGCCTCCTGGCTCATGTACGCTTTCGAAATGCGCCCCGCCGTGCGGTTGAAGTTGTCGGCGATGAATCCGAATTCGTCATGGGAGTCGATCTCCGCCTTCGCGCGGTGGTCTCCCGCCGCCAGCCGCTCGGAAAAATCCGCGAGCTCTCCTGTGGGTTTGAGCACGCGGCTGTTGAGCAGCGCGCCCAGCATAAAACCCGTGAACAGCATCAGCAGCACGGCGCACAGCACTTCCAGCGCCGCGCTGCCCGGCAGTTGCCCCAGGTCAAACAGGGAATGACCGGCAGCCTGCGCGCCCGCATGGAACGCCAGTCCCAGCACTGCTCCCAAAGCTGCGATGGTCACTCCAACCAGAAGCCATATTGTCGAACTCAGCCGAGCTTTCATCTGCGTCCTCCGTCCTTCAATCTCTCGTGTTCCGCTTCCGCGTTTCCTATCCGATCTGCCGACGCGCCTCAAATCACCGGCACGGGAAAAACTTTAATCAGCCGGCGCATGTCCAACGCCAGCGCCAGCCGGTCGTCATGCCGCAGCAGGCCGTAACAGTGCGGGACATCCAGCGGCGCCTGCTCCAGCAGCGACGGATCGGTGACGCCGAATGTTCCGATCACTTCATCCGCGGCGATTCCCAGCCGCAAATGATCGCGATCGGCTTCGGCCCGCAGCGCCGCCACCACCACATGTTTGGGATTCATTCCCGGCCGGCGCCCTTCCGTGAACGCGATATCCACCAGCGGCACGATCGAACCGCGCAAGTTGAACAGGCCCATCAGGAAGGGCGGCGACAAGGGAACCCGCGTCACCAGCGGCCAGTCCACCACCTCTTCCACGTCCAGCACGGTGATGCAGAACCTTTCGCGTCCCGCGCGAAACACGCAGAACTGCTGCGAAGGCTGCCGGTGCTCATATGGCGCGCCGCTTTCCGAGTCGGAAAATTGAAATTCCGCTACATGTGTCTGTTGCTGCGTTTCTCTCATTACACGAATCTCCGGACGGCCTTCAGCAGCTCCTCGCTGGTGAACGGTTTGGCCACATGCCCGTCGGCTCCTTGCTGCTGGCCCCAAAATTTGTCGCTGGTGGTGGCTTTCGAGGTGACGAACACAATCGGGATCTTCTTGTACAAATTGTGCTGTTTCAGCTCGCGGCAGGCTTGGAATCCATTTCGTTGCGGCATGACCACGTCCATCAGGATGAGTCCCGGGCGCTCCATGTCGATGGTCTCTTCCAGGCGCGCGGGATCGTTCAGGCCCACCGAGGTGTAGCCCCCCTGCTGCAGCATTTCCTGGATTAACCGCACTGTCGCCTGCGAATCATCCACAATCAAAATCTTGCTGGCCACGCGAACGCCTCCGCACTTCTTCATATAAAGATTTGCAACTGGGCATCCACACGCTGCGCTGGCGCTGAATTCAAAAAAATAGCTTAGCTTTAATCGATTCAGCGTCTTAGAGCTGTCCTTGGACATGCCTGACTTCAGCGAAATAGACCCGGCATCCCTGCACCTGTCTCACTGTGCGACTCTGTCTCAGGTATTTATTTCTTCGGGCAGGGATGAGAACGCGGTTTGGCAGGATTTGAGGCGGCAGACAATTCTTCAGGACTGCAACCCTTCAGCTTCCTCGATGTAGGCCATCAACCGTTTGGCGGTGATGGAAAGATTCACAGCAGCTTCCGTGTTGTTCGCCGCCTTGGCTTGCTCCACGCATGCCTGCAGCTTGGTGGTTTCCGTATGCGCCAGGTCGAGGGTGAACGCGAGCCCCGGAAATATACCCGACGCCTTGATGGCATCCATGGCTACAGCTACCAGCAGCCGAGCCACCACCGCACGGCGCAAGTCTTCCGAAACTTTTCCGCCGTTGCTGACAAACGCGCTGACTTCCCAGGAAGAGAGGAGGATCTTGGTCTTCAAATATTCGACGCTTCTCATGGAGCGGCCAAGCGTCGGTGTGGCCGAGATTACCTGTTCGCAGATTGACTCCATGCACGCTTCCGGATCGACTTCGGGGCTAGCGGTGGCGCAGGTTGGTCCGCCGGCGGCGGTCACCCTGGTCGCGCCGTTCTTTCCTGGGTGTTTAAGTGTAGCGACAACGCGGGGTCCGTCTGGTGACTTAGCTTGCGTTTCCTGCCGCGCGGCCAAAAGTTTTCGCTTGGTAACCGATTTCGCCAAGGCCGTCGATCTGTTTTCCGAACGATTCAGTTTTGGCAGCACGTCGGTAAATCGGTGTGGAGCGGTAGCAGAGCTTGCAATATTTCCCCGGCCGTTGGGCGCCCGCACGGGGGTTGGCGCCGGGCCCGGCCGCATCACCGCCGTCTCCACTGCGCTGCGAATGGCTAACAATTTTCCGAACGACTGTCCCACGGAATTTTCGGAGTAGTTGCGCGCAAACGGCTGCGTCCATCTCGAGCAAAACTGACCAAGCGCTAGAATGGTTTCTTCCTTCGAGAGACCTGCCGCATGGCAGTCCACCGTTTTTACGCCCTTCTTCTCCAGTTTTTGCAGTGCATCGCGGATCGCTGCCAGGTCGGCGTGCATGAGCTGTATGAAGGCGCGCCGCACCAGAAAATTGAATCGCACAAATGCAACCAGGGCTGAGGGGTTGTAGAACATGTCGCCCGCGGCGCTCTTGAGCTCGCGACCCTGTTCCAGATATCCGGTCTCCATAATGTCCCGCAGGCTGCGGCACTCCCCGAGTCCTTGCACCAGTTCCTCGAGTTGTGCGAACCATTCCAGCGGACGGATTTCCACTTTGCCCAGTACAGGCTTGAGAACTTCCGCCACTCCCTCCATCTGAATGGTCTGGCTGGAGATCTCCGCCGGAGCGCAAAGCGCGAAATATTGCACCAGGAGAAAATCGACTTTTTCGCCGTCGCTGGGGCTTTTCTTCGGTCGCAGCAGGTGCCGCAACACCAGTGCGCGCAGCGATTTTTCGGAGGGGTTCTGACGCAACGCGGATTGCAGGAACTGCCGGAAGTGTTGAACGCCGATGCGCTGGTCCATATCGTCCAGCCAGGTGCGCGCCCGTTGCACCTGCTCAGGTTTCGGCTGTACGGCAGAGGCCTCGAGATCGGCGCATGGCTTACCCAGCCCGAATTCTTTCGCCATCTCCGCATAGATGGGATACACCTCCAACGCCCCGGCCCACTCGGCCGCTAAATAAGAGGCATTTCCAGCAAGGTTCTGCGCCGCGCTTGTAACCGTAGCCAATTTTTCGGTCATCGTTGCGTATCCCGGTTGAATATCAAACGTTGAGTATCAAAGTTGAATATCCGTTCGGCCCGCTTTATCCAAAGCCGGCCTGCCACCATCGCGCGACACCATAAGACATAGCGGCGCACGGAGACCCAGGAAGAGAATTGCACGAAGACAGCCAAAGCATCTGGCCGCCGGAAGTTGCTAAGTTGTGCCTTTACAGAAGATTAAAAAGGACTGGCGGCTGCGCGAGAAGGCAGAGCGTCTCACCATGAAACGGATGTCTCAGGCAGTCAGCTAATATCTACGGGCGTCGCCGACGCTGCTTCCATTTCCGGGCTGCCTTCCGGCCGCAGGGAAATACGGTAGCGCTTCAATTTGCGGTATAAAGTCGCGCGGCTGAGTCCCAACATCTGGCACGCCAGCGATTTATCTCCGCCTACCTGGTGGAATACTCGCAAAATCGTTATGCGTTCCAGGTCTTCCAGTTGGTTCGAGTAGAGTGCCGGGTCCTCGGCTGGGATCGATGAGTGCCGCGAGGCGCGCAGCGCCGGCGGCAGGTCATTCACGTCGATGCTGCGATGATCCCCGAGCGCCACGGCGCGCGCCATGCTGTTTTCCAATTCGCGCACATTTCCCGGCCAGTCATATTCCATCATGCACTGTATCGCTTCGGGTGTGATCAGGATGGTTTCGTCCGGCGCGTAGCGCGCAAGAAATGTATGCGCCAGCATGGGAATGTCGGACTTACGATCGCGCAGCGACGGCAAGTGAACAGTGACCACATTCAGCCGGAAATAGAGATCCTTGCGAAAGGTCCCTTCCCGGTAGGCGGCCTCCAGGTCGCGGTTGGTCGCCGCGATCACGCGGATGTGCACGTGCATGGTGTGATTGCTTCCTAGGGGCCGAACCTCTTTTTCCTGCAATACGCGCAACAGTTTGGCCTGCATCTCCAGCGGCAGCTCACCCACTTCGTCGAGAAATACTGTGCCGCCGTTGGCCGTTTGAAAAAGTCCCATCCTGGATTTCACCGCACCGGTGAAAGCGCCCTTCTCATAGCCGAAGAGTTCGCTCTCCATGAGCGTGGGTACCAATGATCCGCAGTCCACCGCAACAAACGGCAGCTTGGCCAGCGTGCCTCGAAAATGGATGGCCCGCGCCACCAGCTCTTTCCCGGTGCCGCTCTCTCCGGTAATTAATACCGGCGTTCGCGTCTCCTTTAACCGCACGATCATCCGCAGCACGTCCTGAATTTTCGCCGAAGAGCCCACGATGCCCTGGAGCTGCGATTCGGAGTCCACGCGTTCCCGCAGGAACTGGTTTTCCGCCACCAGACGCACCTTCTCCGCCATGCGCTGCAGCAACAGACGCAGCTTCTCCACGCGGAAAGGTTTTTCAATATAGTCGTAGGCGCCCAGTTTCATGGCCTCAACGGCCGAGCCGACGGAACCGTGCCCGGTCATGATGGCCACTTCGGTATGCGGCAGCAGGGCCTTGAGCTGCTGCAGCAGTCCCATGCCGGATACACTGGGCAGCTTGAGGTCCGCCAGCACGATGTCCGGCGCCTGCGTTTCGATCTGTGCCAGCGCGGCTTCGGCGCTTTCCGCCTGCGCGCAGGCATAGCCCAGCGACGCGCCAATGGTCATGCACAGCTTGCGAATGCTGGGCTCGTCCTCGACGATCAGAAAATGGATGAGAAATTCTTCGTTCATGGTTTTCCGAATGTCTGTTCTACGATCTGGGTAAGCTGCCCCGCCCGGAACGGTTTTTCGACGCATGGCGCGCCGCTCGATTTGAGCATGGAGAAGGTCTCCTCGCTGGCGGTGTCTCCGGTAATGAAAATAATACGCGTGCGCATCTCCGGGCGATGGTTGCAGATCCAGTGATGCACGTCCGCGCCATCCACCCCGCCGGGCATTCGTATGTCGGAGATCACGCCCAGATACTTCTCCGCCTCGAGCAGGCGCAAGCCTTGTGTCCCGCTAGCCGCGGGAACCACGCGGTATCCATGAACCTCGAGCGCCCTGCAAAGAAACGCCCGCACCGCCGGCTCGTCCTCGATCACCAGAATCGGCGCGGCACCTTTTGCGGAGTCTTGCCCGTATGAAACCGGCGAGGGCATCAACGTCCCGCCTCGGCTGCGGCCAGCGGACCTGCCAGCGGCACCGTTCGGCCGGCCAACGGCAGGCGCACGATAAACGTGCTGCCCGGCGCTCCGGTATTGTTGTGGCATAGAATCTCTCCGCCGTGATCGCGCACAATCCCATAGCAAATACTCAGTCCCAAGCCGGTGCCGCGTCCCACTTCCTTGGTGGTGAAGAAGGGATCGAAAATACGGTCCGGATAGGCGATGCCCGTACCGTTGTCGCGGAAGAGGATCTCCACGTAGCCGTCTCCGTGGCGCGTCTCGATCTCGATGCGGCCAGGACGCCGAGTCTCGCCGAGCGCGTCGTACGCATTATTCAGAATATTCAGGAATACCTGCTGGAGCTGGTGTGAATCTCCCACGATGCTCGGCAATTCGTTTTCCAGCCGCTCCACGATTTCCAGGCCGTGGCTGGCAAAGTCGTAGGAGCGAAGCTGCAGCGTGCTTCGTACAACGGCGTTGAGCTGGATGGGCGCTCGCTGTGCCGGCGTCTGTCGCGCGAAGCTCAGCAGGTTCTGGACGATCACCTTGGTGCGCTCGGCTTCTTGCAAAATCACTTGCAGGGATTCTCTGGTTGATTCCGGCAGGTCTTCGTTTTCCAGCAGAAGGTCGGCAAAACCGAGGATCGCCGCCAGTGGATTGTTCACTTCGTGTGCCACGCCGGAGACCAGCTGGCCCACCGCGGACATTTTCTCCGCATGACGCAGCTTGGCTTGCAAAATGGCGGCATCGGTAACATCGGCCATCACCACCACAATGCTGTTCACCGTGCCTTCTTCGTCGCGCATGGGGCTCAGATTCACGGAAAACTGCCCGCTGCGCCCGTCGCTGGCGCGGATGGACAGCTCCAGGTTATCCACCGCCTGGCCGCGCAGCGTGCTCTCGAGCGCCGCGGCCAGTGCCGGCCGTCGCGATTCAGGCACAAATTCCAGCAGCGTGCGCCCCACCAGATCGCCTTCCCGGTAGCCGGCTTCGAAGCACCGGCGATTGGCGTAGCTCACCAGCCCCGCCGTGTCCAGCACCAGGATCATGCTCTGCGTATTGTTCAAAATGTTCAGGTTGAAGTCGCGCTCGCGCTCCAGTTGCGACTGAAAATTCTTCTGTTCCGTCACATCCAGCATCAGCCCACGATGCTGCACTACGCGTCCCCGGGCGTCGCGAACGGCAAAGACGTTTTGCAGCGTCTGGATCACCGTGCCATCTTTACGCCGCAAGGGAACGTCGTAATTCCGCAGCACCCCTTGCTTCTCGACCGCCTCCAGGAAGAGCTGGCGCTGGTCCGGCCACAGGAAAAGCTGCGCCAGGTTCACCGGCAACAGTTCCTCCCGGCTACCGTAGCCCAGCATCCTCACCAGCGCGTCATTGACTTCCAGGAACCGGCCCTCCGGCGTCGAGAAGAACAGCCCTTCCTGAATGTTGTCGAACAGCTCGCGGTAGCGGCGTTCCGCTTCGCGGCGGTCGGTAATGTCCTTCAGCACGTGAATCGTCCGCGTGCTTTCGTCCGCCCCTCCGCGCATTTGCGAAGTGGACACCAGGTAGGTGCACTCCTCGGCGGTGTACACGCATTCACCGGATTCATCCGCGCTCACATGGCAGAACGGGCACGGTTCCAGCGCTCCCGCCGGCCCCAGCGCGTTGAGCGCGCGCATGCTCACGCCGATTAGCTCCGCCGGAGGCACGCCCACGGTTTCAGCCAACGGGCGATTTACGCGCAGGATGCGGTTGTTCTGGTCGTGCACCACGATGAAGTCGGTGATGGCGTCGAAAACTTCCACCCACTGTTTGCGCGACTGCTCGATCGTCGAGAACAGGCGCGAGTTTTCGAGCGTGATCGAGGCGTGACCGGCCAGGGCCTGCAGCAACTCGCGGTCGGCAGGCGAAAGATCGCTGCCGCGGTCCGCCAGGCAGAGCACGCCCAGCAGGTCTCCCTCGCTTCCAGTCATCCGCGCCAGCGCCACGTCGTGCCACTCCAGAGACTCCGCCAGCGGCGCGCCCAGCACGTCCGCGGCTGCGCCGTCGAACACCGCCTCCGCACGATCGCTCGCCAGCGTAGTGAGCGTCGCGCTCAACTGCCGCAGGCAGGCCTTGTCCGCCCTCGTTGCGGTGCCGTGAAGAAAAACGATCTCCAGGTGCGAGCTGCGCGCCAACGCCAACGCCGCTGCGCGCGCGCCCAGCAGGTCCGCTGCGTGCATGGTAAACCGCTCGACGAATCCCGGCAGATGCAGCGACGGGCGCAGTTCCAGCGCCAGGCTCATCAAGTTTTCCGCGCGCCGGCGGTGTTGCTCCGAAGTCTCGAGTAGCCGCGCGTTTTCGGCTTGGGCCTGGGCGAGTGTGGTTCGGGGAGCGCGTGGAGAGACGGTACGCCGCTGGCGATTCCGCTGGACCATGGGGAATCCCTTCGATTCAAACAAATTGCAGGATGTCGGCCGCTGAGTCGACCGAGCTTGGATTATTTCAGTATCTCAAAATGAGTCAAGATCGAGGGCGACCGTTGGTGTCTTCTCGATTACCGTGCATCCCAAGTTTTATCAGCAACATATCTTTAGCAATCTCCCGATTTCCTTTCCGGAGTCCTGACGCTATTTTTTCTACCGCTCTGCCAGTGAGGAACCGCAGCGTCAGTCTCACGCTGAGACCTATCTTCATTCCATTGCCGGCCGTGAGACAAAATCCGGGTGAAGAAGAGCAGGTTGCGTAAAAAATGTGACCGTAAACTTGCGACTAAGTGTTTGTCTTCCCAATGGATAGAGGAACGGAGCATACCCGAAAGGTTTGTCCGTGTGCTGGCATTGCCCGTGCACATTCCTCTGAGTCTGGTGGTGTTTGCTGAAGGAGAGGTGAAGCTATGCAACGAGATTGGGGATGGAAGAAGATCGGCCTGGCAGCCTTCACCGCCACGTTGGCCGTCTCGCCCGCGCCACTTCGCGCGCAGCAGGAGATCAAGCGAAAAGTCAAAACGCAAGTCGAGGCTCAATACCCCGAGCTGGCCAGGAAATACAATCTCGTCGGTCGCGTGCGCCTCTCCGTCATCGTCACCAAAGACGGAAAAGTAAAGAGCTGCAAAGTTCTTGGCGGCAACGCCGTGCTGGCGAATTCTGCCCAGGAAGCATTGAAGGAATGGAAGTTCTTGCCCGGGACCGAAGAAACCACGGAAACAATCGAATTTGAATTTAAACCCAAGGCGTAAACGGACGTCGGGTAGAACTTGCGCGCGGTGCACCAGAATCCGCGGCGAAAGATAGCTGTGGAGGGAATTCGTCATGACCATCGGCAGGAAGCTTTATTACGGCTTTGGCGCGATTTTGGCGCTGCTGGTCGTACTGGTCATCGTCAACACGGCCGCGATGCTGCGCGAGCGCGATGCCCGTGCCGACGCCGAGCGCGCGCTCGAGAGTGTCCGCACCATCGAATCTCTGCGTTTCCAGATCATGCAGAACCGCCTTTTTCTGGGAAGCCTGTTGCTCAGCGGGGATCATCACGAAGAAGACAAGCTGAACGCCGGAGTTAGCGATCTTTCGTCGTTACTCAGCAAGGCCCAAAAGATGACCCAGGCGGAATCGGCGCGCACCGCGCTGGTGCACACCGAAGAATCCGAGCGCGATTGGCGGGAGAACTTCTGCAAGCCGCTGGTAGCGAAACGCCACGACGTGGATAACGGCGTCATTTCCGTTCAGGATTTCAGCCTGGCGTACCTGCAGCACGATCCCAATGGCTACGTCCAGAAATCGTCGGCGGCACTCGACGAAGCGTTGGCGGCGATCCGTCAAGCGCAGGATAATTCCAGCGCGTCGGCCGCAGCCGCAGCGAAGATCATCACCGTGGTGAGCACCATTGGCACGCTGCTGACCATCCTGCTTGGCCTGGCCATCGCTTATTACACCGCAAAATCGATCACCCAGCCTCTGGACCACTTGATCGCGGTAGCCCGCGAGATCGGCGATTCCGGTGATCTCAATCAAACCATCGACATCCAGCGTGACGATGAGATCGGCGCGCTGGCCAAGACTTTTAACGGCATGGTGAATTATTTGAAGGAGATGTCCGTGGTCTCCGCCGCAGTGGCCGAGGGCGACCTGATGGTGGAGATTACGCCCCGCTCGGACCGCGACACCCTTGCCCATGCCTTTGCCCGCATGGCGCTGGGCCTGCAAGAGCTGGTCAGGCGCGTGCGCGAGAGCGCTTCCCAGGTGGCCGCTGGTTCCAATGAAGTGGCCAACGCCTCCGACGATTCCGCCAAGGTAAGCGTGCAGGCCGCCGCGGCCATCGACGAAGTCACCAGCACCATGCACGAGATGAGCATCAACGTGCAGAATGTGGTCAAGAACACCCAGTTCCAAGCCTCCAGCGTCACACAAACTTCGGCATCCATCGACCAGATGGTCGCCTCCATTCAGCGTGTCGCGGATACTTCCAAGGCGCTTCTGGATATTTCGCAGCGTTCCCGCGAGGAAGTCCGCACCGGCTTGTTGAGCATGGAGAAAACAACCCTGGGGTTGAACAAAACTAACAAGGTCATTCAGACGTCGGCAGGAATGATTTCCGCGCTGGGCGAGCGTGCCGACTCCATCGGCAAAATCATTGAAGTCATCGATGACCTTGCCGAACAGACCAACCTGCTGGCGCTGAACGCAGCTATCGAGGCCGCGCGCGCCGGCGAGCACGGACTGGGTTTCGCCGTGGTCGCGGATGAAGTGCGCAAGCTGGCCGAAAAATCCACGCAATCCACCAAGGAGATCGCCGAGCTGATCGGGAGCATTCAAAAGGAAGCACGCGAAGCCGTCAAGAACATGGCCGACAGCACCAAGATCGTGGAGGAAGGGCTGACTCTGGGCAGCGAACTCAACTCCGCGCTGGGCAAAATCTCCAATGTCGTCACCGAAGTCTACCAATACGCGCAGGAGATTGGCGCGGCCACCCACGAACAGGCCAACGGTTCTACGCAGATCTCCAAAGCCACCACGCGCCTGAACGAAATTTCTCAGGAAATTAATTCCTCGGTGGAAGAGCAGGCCTCCGGCGTGCAAGCCGTGGTGCGGGCCATGGAAAAGATGCGCGAGCTGGTGCAGCAGTCTTCATCGGGCGCCACGGAGCTCGCCGCCGCCGCCGACCAGATGACCAAAATGTCCCGCGCGCTTCTCGACACCATGGGGCGCTTCGAGCTCGATGGTCACACCGGCGAGGGCCAGAATGGCCAGCGCAAGAAAGTCCGCGGCCCCAAGCGCGAGTCCAGCAATGGGCACTCCGCCGCGGAGTATGCCGAAATGGCTCGCTCCTAAAGCCGGCGAAAAAAAATATGAAGAAAGATCTGCATCTGGTCGGTTTTCGGGTCGGGCGCGAGACTTTCGGCGTGCCCATCGCTATGGTCCGCGAAATCGTGCGCGTGCCCGAAATCACTGCGGTGCCCAACGCTCCGGACCACGTCGAAGGGGTCATCAATTTGCGCGGCAAGATCGTGCCCGTAGTGGATCTGCGCCGCAGGTTCGGCCAGCCGGAAGTCCAGAAATCGAAAACCAATCGCATCCTGGTGGTGGACCTGGCGGACAAAATTGTGGGACTCATCGTGCACTCCGCTTCCGAGGTGCTGAAGATTCCTGCCGCGGATATGGAAGCGCCCGACACCCTGCTTCAGGAAAATCAAAATAACTTTGTAATCGGCGTGGGCAAGCTGCACGGGCGCCTGATCCTGCTCCTGGATCTGAATAAAGTTCTCCAGCGCGGCGAGCTGAACGGTTTGAACGGTCTCGAGCAGCCGGCGTTGGCCAAGGCCTAGGTTCATGGCGCCGTATCGATGCCCGCGGCGACGGTCAGAAAGAAAGTAGCGGAGATCATGGCGACCACCACATTGCCGGTGCTCTTTACCGAACCTGAATTGAAGCTGCTGCAAACCCTTGTTTACCAGGAATGCGGCATGTTCTTCGACGAGCGTCGCGCGCACTTTTTGCAGGACCGCCTGCAGCGCCGTCTGAAAGCCTGCCAGATGGATTCCTTCCACAGTTATTACCAGTTGCTGACCAGCCGGGAAGGCAAAAAGGAAATCAGCGCGCTGCTCGAGAACCTCACCGTCAACGAGACCAGTTTTTTTCGCAACCGTCCGCAGCTCGACCTGTTCCAGAAAAAGATCCTCGAGGATCTGCTGCATCGCAAGCAGGCGCACCGCGAATGGACGCTCAAGCTCTGGAGCGCAGGCTGCTCCACCGGGCAGGAGCCCTACACGCTGGCCATGATGATCTGCGACGCGCTGGCCTATTACTACCTGCGGAACCCGCTGCCGTTCGAGATGCCCTCGCCCAGGCCGCTGATTCCCCCGCCGTGGCGCCTGGATTTATTGGCTTCCGACATCAGCTATGCGGCGCTGCGCGCGGCGCAGGAAGGCAGCTATCCGGAAAGCCAGATGGAGCCGGTGGATTACACCTGCCGCCTGCGCTACTTCGAGAAACTCGGCGACCGCTATGCCGTGAAGAAGAGTCTCAAAGAACTTGTGCAGTTCGATTTCCACAATTTGAAAACGGAATACCTGCCGCAGCGTAACGACATTATTTTCTGCCGCAACGTGATGATCTACTTCGACGAAGCCGAGCAGAAACGCCTGGTGGAAAAGTTCTATCGCTGCCTCAACCCCGGCGGCTACCTGTTCGTGGGCCACGCCGAGAGCCTCTTCGGACTCTCCAGCAGGTTTCGCATGATTCACGAAAATAACGGCACCGCCTACCAGCGCATCGAGGTGCCGGCATGACCTTTTTTTCCGAGGAGCGCGCCGCCGAGCTGCGCGAAGTCTTCTTCGAGAGCTCGCAGGAAATCCTGCAGGGCTTGAACGAATGCGGGCTTGCGCTGGAAAAGCATGCGGATGATCCCGCCATCCTTCGGCGCGTGCGGCGCGCGTTGCATACCCTCAAAGGGGACGCGGCGGCCTGCGGCTATCTGGACATGAGCAAACTGGCTCATGACCTGGAAGATGCCTTTAGCGCGGAGCTGCCCGCCGGGAAAACCGGCGCCCTGGCCGAGTTGGTCCTGACCGCGGCGGATACTTTTCACGCCATGCTTTCCGCTTACCGGGAAAATATTTTGCCGCCTCCCAGCGAGGCAGTGCGCGCGTGCCTTCAGCAGTATCTCGGGCAGCATCCCGGGCAGCATCCCGCGCAGCATTCCGCGCCACATTCCGCGCAGCATCCCGGGGGAGGTCCCAGCACCCTCCCGCCCGCGGAGCACTCCGCGAGTCGTGGTGCGCAGTTTGGCTGGAGCGAGTACGAGCAAATGATGATCGAGGAGGCTGTTGCACGCGGTGAAGCCGTCTATAACGTGGCTCTGGAGATCGTCCCGGACTCTCCCTTGCGTGCCGCGGCGCTGCAGCTCGTGCGCAACGTGCTGCACGCCTGCGGCAGCATTTTGGCGCTGCGTCCCGACGACAATGTAGTCGTGGAAGACGTCAAAGTCATCGAAGCGGCCGTGGCCAGCTCTCGCTCGCGGGACTGGATCGAGCAGAAGTGCGCCATCCCTTCGGTGGTTTCCGCGATCCTGATTGAAAAAATTGAAGACTCGGAAATGAAAATCGTGGAATCAGGTCAGGCGCATCTCGTCCCGCAGGCTGTGCCGCCCTCAAGCGTTGCCGCGCTGCATACCGTTGAAAACAGTTTGCGCGTCGATACCGCGCGCATCGATGCGGTGATGAATCTGGTGGGTGAGCTGATTATTGGAAAGTCGGCCTTGCAGCAGATCGTTTCGGAGTTTGAAAAACGCCTCCCGCGGGACCCGTTGCGCAGCCGGTTTGTGGATGCCCTGGCATTTCAGTCGCGCGTGCTGGGCGATTTGCAGAAGTCCGTGATGAAAATTCGCATGGTGCCGGTGGAGCAACTGTTCCGGCGCTTCCCGCGCGTCGTACGCGACGTCGCTAAATCGTGCGGAAAGGATGTAGCGCTCACCGTCTCTGGTCAGCAAACCGATCTCGACAAGAGCATCCTCGACGCCCTGGCCGAACCGATGGCCCATCTGGTGCGCAATGCGGTTGGGCACGGCATCGAGCCTTCCGAGGAGCGCATTGCCGCCGGAAAGCCGGCGCGCGGAATGGTGCGGCTCAAGGCCTATCACCAGGGCAATCAGGTGGTCATCGAGGTTGGCGATGATGGCCGCGGCATCGATAGCGCGAGTCTGCTGTCCAAGGCTATCGAGCGCGGAATTATTACGCGGGAGGAGGCTGCACGCCTCAGCCCGGCAGAATCTTTGAACCTTGTTTTTCAGCCCGGGCTGAGCACCGCCTCGCAAGTCACGGAAATTTCAGGGCGCGGAGTGGGCATGGACGTCGTGCGTACCGCCCTCGAACATATGAAGGGCTCGGTGAGAATCGAGAGCAAGCCGGGCGTTGGCACGACCTTTCTGTTAATGGTACCGCTCACCCTGGCCAGCATCCAGGCGCTGTTGTTCCGCGCCGGCGATCAGCTTTACGCCGTTCCGCTGACCATGGTGCTGGAAATCACCCGCGCCACCGAAGACGAAATTCATCGCGTCGACAATCGCGAAGTCCTGCGGCTGCGCGATCAGGTGCTGACCGTGGTGCGCCTCGACCGGCTGGCCAGGACGCGTCCAGTAGCCGTAGCGCGGCGGCTGTATGTGGTCGTCGTTGCCGTGGCCGATCGCAAGTTCGCGCTGCTTGTGGACCGGATGGTGGGCGAAGAAGAGCTGGTGATGAAATCGCTGGATGGCTGCCTGTTTGACGCGGAGATGGTGAGCGGCGCGTCGATTCTGGGAGATGGCACCGTGGTGCTGATTCTTAATCTTCCCGCGGTTACCGCGCGCCTGGGGAAGGCGCAGCCCCTTGAGGCCACGGCATGAGCAAGCCCGTACGCGTGCTGGTGGTGGACGATTCCGCGCTGATGCGCAAGCTCATCCCGCAGATTCTCGCCGCGGACCGTGCCATACAGGTGGTAGGCACGGCTATGGACGGAGCGTTCGCGTTAAAGAAAATTGCCGAGCTGCAGCCCGACGTGGTGACCCTGGATCTGGAAATGCCGCGCATGGACGGACTCGATACTTTGCGCGAGATCACGCGCCGGTTCGAAATCCCCGTGATTATCGTCAGCGCCCACACGCGCAACGCAGCCTCAGCAGCCTTTAACGCCCTGGCGCTGGGAGCCTTCGATTTTGTAAGCAAGCCCGGCGACGCGTCTTCCGGGAACCTGCAGGAGATCGCCGGTGAGCTCGCTGCAAAGATCAAAGTGGCGGCGCAGGTCGGGTTGCGAAAAATCACACTGCCGGCTCCGGCCCTCGCACGCAAGCGGGATAAACCACTCTGGCGGCCTGTTGTGGCGCCCACACGCGTGATCGGCATCGGCATTTCCACCGGCGGACCGAATACGCTGCAGTATGTTCTGGCGCAGATCCCGCAAGAGTTCCTGGGAACGATCCTGGTGGTGCAGCATATGCCCGCCGGATTTACGGAAATGTTTGCGCGCCGCCTCGATCAGCACACTTTGTTGCACGTAAAAGAAGCGCAGTCGGGTGATCTTCTGCTGGCCGGGCGCGTGCTGATCTGTCCGGGTGACAAACACATGAAGATTCACCGCTCCCCTGCGGGATTCGTAGTAGTGCTCTCCGACCAGGAACGCGTCAACGGCCACCGCCCCTCGGTGGATGTGCTGTTTCGTTCTCTGGCACAGGAGTTTGGCAGCAGTGCCCTGGCGGTGTTGATGACCGGCATGGGCGCAGATGGCGCCGAGGGAATGGGCGTAGTGAAGTCCGCGGGAGGGCTGACGCTGGCGCAAAGCCCTGAGAGTTGCGTGGTGGACACCATGCCCCGCGCCGCCATCGATAGAGGCCACGCTTCGCGAGTGATCGCGCTCGAGGCGCTGGCCGGAACGTTACAGGCGGAGTGCGCGGCCGCGCCGGCTTTGAAATCCGAGTTTGTATCCCTTCTCCGGTAACTTCCGGAGCAGGCAGCACCATAGCGGTGAGGAGAATCACATGGACCAGTACGTGCCCCTGATCAGGAAGAAGGACAAACAGCCCATCCGGTTTCTGGTGGTGGACGACTCCATCTTCGCGCGCAAAAACCTGACCAAAATGATCGACGTTTTCGGCGGCGAGCTGGCCGGTGAAGCGGGTGATGGTTGCACCGCCATCACCGAATACAATCGCACGCTGCCCGACATCGTGCTGATGGATATCACCATGCCGCAGATGGAGGGCATCGAAGCCGTGGAGCGCATCGTGCGCCAGCACGCCGACGCGCGCATCATTATGGTGTCGTCGGTGGGGTACCAGGAAAATATCCTGGCGGCGCTGCAAAAGGGCGCCAAGCATTTCGTGCAGAAACCGGTCAGGCCCGACGTGCTCTACGAGATCATCCGCTACGTGCTGGGCGATGACGCCGAGGCCGCGCCGGCCGTCACCACTCTGGCCGGGGAAGCGCGTTTATGAAGATGGAGCTGATCCAGCCGTTCATCAATTCCGCGGACGCCATCCTGGCGCAGGTCATGCACTGCTCGACGAAGATCGGCGATGTGAGCATGGAGCAGGAGGCCTACAGGCGTAAGGGCACGGCCTCGGTAGTTGCCATCCATGGCGACATCGAAGGCCGCGTGATTCTCGATCTTGATCCAAAAACCGCGATCCATGTCGCCAGCCAGCTCTGCGGGGCGCCGGTGGAGGAATCGGAAGACATCGTGCGGGAAACGGTGAACGAGCTGGCCAACATGGTCATTGGCAACGCCGTGACTCTGCTCAATAACGAAGGTCACCACTTCAAAGTTTTGCCGCCGGAAGCGCACGTCGAAGCGCAGGGCTTTGCCGGCAGCGACGACACCGAAGCTCTGGTGATGTGCTTCGAGACGCCGAGCGGAGACATCTACTTGAATATCGCCATGCGTTATAACCGCCGGCGCAAGGAGGAGCGCGCTGCCGTGGAAATCGCCTGATGGTTCGGCGTTGCTCCCGCTAGTTGGGATAGCGGATGTATTCGAGCCCGTGCCGGAACAGGCCTGCCGAGGGCAGCTTCTCCGAAGAGGTGATTCGCGCAGGAATAAAAATGTTCGCGTTACCTTCCGCATACGGAAATGCCACTTCTACGCGCGTTCCTTCCACGTAAGGTTTTTTGCTTCGGAAGCAGAGCCCTTCGGGTGAAGCATTTTCACAAACCACGCGTTCTTCCCCGTATCCCGCCTGGCGGAGGTAGCCGGTCAGCCGGGTCCTGAAGAGATTCTTTTCGCGTCCCTCGGAATCGGTTACCGAAGGCTGCAGCGATTCGGGCGCGGGAGGCGGGACTACCGCTTGTGGCGCCGCATTTTCCTGGTGCACCGGCGTCCAGATCGTGGGGTTGGCGCACGTGCCGCAATTTCGGGCGATGCCGTGAAATACCTCATAGCCTTTCAATTCCACTTCATTCACATAGGCCACTTCCCGCCGGCGGCAGTGGCTGCATTCCACCAACACGCGGGCCAGAGCCTGGCCTGACTGCGCCGGTGAAGGAAAATCAATATTCCAAAAGTTGGACTCGGCATCGAGCAGCGCCACGGCGTAGACGTAACCGTCATCCTGCGCGCCAATCTCTCCCAGAACGCGAAACCGTCCTTCGATCTGGTTTGCACCGCTGGTGCGGCGGATCAGCAGCTCTTGCGCCGCGACGAGCTTGCGGTGCAGGACGATAACCCCGCCATGCCGGTTGATTACCGCCGTGCGCGCCGCCTCGGCAAACTCCTGTCCGTCAGAGTCCAGCCCCGACGCGTGAATCGGCAGAGTCAGCGAGACACGGTCACTGCGACGCATGAACATCGAGCCCATCCGGAATCCTCCACGCCCGTCTAAATCAGCGGGCACTAGAATAGCACCCCGGGCTCAGGCGCAGGGCGGCGAAGACCGAAGCGTTAACGTCCCGCAACCCAGCGCGATGGTGCTCGCCGACGGCGGCACATCGGATTTGCTCTATTGGCCTGTTGGGATGATAATTCTTTCTGCATGATTGAACTCATCCGGACGACCTCTTAGATGGCTCTTCCCGCGTCTTCTCATTTCTGCGCAGGTCTGCCCGCACGCCTGCGCCAGCTCTTTCCGAACGCCATTAGACTTTCGGTAGCGCTCGGCCTGTTGAGCCAGGGAGCACCGCCGCTCGACGCGGCTCCTGCGGACAAGACTTCCGACGTGCTGCTGCTGACCATGCAGCAGGAGCTGCTACGGGCCACGGGAAGCCTGGCGAAGTCCGATCCGCCCCCGTACTTCCTCAGTTATTCAGTTTACGACGACGAAAGCGCGGTGGTGGTGGCCAGCTACGGAGGCCTGTTGCGTTCGTTCGGCGGTCGCCGCCGGTCGGCGGACGTGATCATGCGCGTGGGCGCTCCGGCGCTCGACAACACGCACAATGAAAGTCGCGGCTCGGCGTTGACCTCAGGCGCGCTTCCGCTGGGAGACGACCGCGATGCCATCGCCCGCGAACTTTGGCGGCTCACCAACCTGGAATACCGCCGCGCCGCGCCCGCATTTCTGAATGTAAAGACCAGTGCCACGGTGCGCTCCGCCGAAGAAGATCTCTCGCCGGATTTTTCCACTGAACCTCCGCAAAGTGCGGCCGACAATTCCGCGATTTCCTTTAAATTCGACGAGGCGGGCTGGAACGACAAGATTCGCCGCTATTCCGCTTACTTTCGCAAATACCCGGAGGTCTATTCCTCGGGCGTCTTTCTGCAGATGGACAGCAACAAGTTTCGTTTCATTTCCAGCGAAGGCACAAAGATCACCACCGGCGGAGCCATGGCCCGTCTGGTGATCCAGGCGGAGACGCGCGCCGAAGACGGCATGGAGCTGCTCCGCGTGGAAACATTCCAGGCGGCCACACCGGAAGGATTTCCCGCCGAGCCGGAGATCGCCAAAAAGATCGAGAAAATGGCGGCGGACCTGAAAGCGCTGCGAGCGGCGCCGATCGCCGAGCCTTTTGACGGGCCGGCGATGCTATCCGGGCGCGCTGCGGCGGTATTTTTCCACGAAGTGCTGGGCCATCGCATGGAAGGGCAACGCCAGCGCGGCGATCAGGAAGGTCAAACCTTCACCAAGAAAGTGAATCAACTGGTCATGCCGGATTTTGTAAGCGTCGTGGACGATCCCACTTTGAAGCAGTTGAATGGCATGCCGCTCAGCGGCGCCTACTCCTACGATGAGGAGGGAGTTCCCGCCTCGCGTGTGGAGATCATTAAAGACGGAGTCCTGAAAAGCTTTCTGCTCTCGCGCATGCCTATAAAGAATTTCAACCACTCCAACGGCCACGGGCGCGGGCAGGCAGGCCGCATGCCCACGGCGCGGCAGGGCAACCTGATCGTGTCGTCCGCAAGATCCGTGAAAGCGCCTGAGCTCCGCGAAAAATTCATCGAAGAAATCAAGAAACAGGGCAAGCCCTACGGGCTCTATTTTGAAGACGTGCAGGGTGGATTCACGCTGACCACCAGGGCGCTGCCGCAAGCCTTTCAAGTTTTGCCGGTCATTGTCTGGCGCGTCTATCCCGACGGCCGGCCCGACGAGCTGGTGCGCGGCGTGGATATAGTCGGCACTCCGCTGGCGGCGGTTACTCGTATCCTGTTGACCGACAATGCCCCTCAGGTGTTCAACGGAATTTGCGGCGCGGAGTCCGGCCAAGTCCCGGTCTCGGCCGTGGCGCCGGCCATGCTGTTTTCCGAAATGGAAGTGCAGAAGCGCGCGCAGTCCCATTCGCGCCCCCCCATCCTTCCGCCACCCGGCTTCGATACCGGGGCGGCAAAAATACCTGACGGTTCAGCGATGCCTCCGGTGAAGCCTTCTGTGGAACCCCCGGTGGAACCCCCGGTGAAACCATGAACGCTTATTCCACGTTGCGTCTGGTGATTGCTGCGGCACTAGTCGTTGTTGCAGTGCTAGTCCTTGTCGCGGTGCCTCCCGCACGGGCGCAAGGGAATCAGGCCACCCCCTCGACCGCGGGCGCCCAGGAAGATCCCGTGCTTCGCGCCATGCTGGTCGAACTTGAACGCTCCAAGTCCCAACTCAAATTGGAAAATACTTCCGCTCCGTATTACGTGGAATATCGCGTGACCGACCTGGACCACTACGACGCCGAAGCTCTCTTTGGTTCGCTGCGTTTCGAAACCCGGCAGAAAGTTCGCATCCTTCGCGCCGTCGTGCGCGTCGGCGATTACCACCGCGACAGTTATTTTCGTCAGGGGCTGGGAATGGTGGACATCCTGTCCCTCGACGACGACCCGCTCGCTCTTCGCCAGACCCTGTGGCTGGCCACCGACCGTGCCTACAAAGCCGCCACCGAAGCGCTCACCGCCAAACAGGCGCTGCTGAAGCAGTTCTCCACCGATCCGCCGGTCGACGATTTTTCGCGCGCCGCGGCCATCCAGCAAATTGGACCGCTGGTACGCCTGGATGTCGATCCCGCGCCATGGCGCGAGATGCTGGTGAGCGCAACCGCCCAATTCCGGCTCGATCCTCAATTGGAATCGCTTTCTGCGGAGATGAAATTCGAAGCCTCCAATGTCTATTTTGTGAACTCCGAGGGTACCGTGACACGCTCGGGCCACTCGGTCTATCAGATGGTGGTGAACGGGTCCACGCAGGCCGCGGATGGCATGCGCCTGCAGCGCTCCCCCGATTTTCTGGTGGGCAGCATCGCGGAGCTTCCCACCGCCGCGCAATTCAGCGCGCTCACCGCGGAGATGATGGATTCGCTGAAAAAACTGCGCGAAGCGCCGCTGGTGGAAGAGGAGTATCGCGGCCCTGTTCTCTTTGAGGCCGACCCCGCCAGCGATATTCTCGAGAACGTGGTGGGCGCAAATCTTCTGGGGCAAAAGCCGCCGCCGGAAAAACCCGGGCGCACCACCGGAAGTTATGGAGGGAGCTACAAAAATCGTGTACTGCCGGACTTTCTCAGCGTGCTGGACGATCCCACGCAGCGCACCTTTGCGGGACACACTCTGGTGGGAAGTTATGCGGTGGATGAGGAAGGCGTGCGTGCCATGCCTGTCCTGGCCATCGAAAAAGGCATATTGAAAACTTTTCTACTGGGCAGGGAACCGATCCGCGATGTTCCTGAGTCCAACGGCCACGGGCGCGCCGCGCCTTCTACTCCTCCCGGGCCGAGCGTGGGAAATCTGATCCTGAAGACCACGCAGTCTTTTTCGCCGGACCAGCTGAAAAAGAAAATGCTCGACCTCTGCCGCCAGCAGAGCAAGCCTTACGGCTACTTGGTAAAGACGTTCGGCCAGTCCCTGGAGCCGCGGCTTCTTTATCGCGTCTGGGAGAATGACGGCCACGAGGAGCTGGTGCGCGGCGCGACGTTCGAGGATCTCGACACCCGCGAGCTGCGTAACGACCTGGTCGCCGTGGGCGATGATTTTCTGGTGAGCAACCGCTGGGGCGCCCTGCCGGTCTCCGTGGTCAATCCCTCCTTGCTTTTTGACGAGCTCGGCGTCCGGCGTGCGGACCTCACCAAGGACAAGCTGCCCGAATATCCACCGCCGGCTTTGTCCGCGCCGCGATGACCGGACGCGCATCGGAACATCGTACTCATCCCTATTTTTCTTGAACCGAGCGATCTCAGCGTTTTCAATCCAATGAAGGATTCTCTCATTTGAGCGACCCGGCACTCTGCTCCGTGTGCGGGAAGCCTTTCGACGCTGCGCTGCTCGCCGAAGCGCACTGGTATCCCTTCTGGGAATTCGAGGGAGGCGCCTGCCCGGCCTGTGTGCAGCGCAATCTTTTATGTACGCTGCTCGAACATGGCGAAGCGGGACTCCAGGAACAGGTGCAATCCGCGTGGCCGCTCGATGCCAAGTCCGCTTTCGGCGCATTGCCGACGCCTCTGCGGCTGCATGCCGATTCGCGCTTCGCGGGCCGCGGAATTACTCTGGCGCTGCTCGATTCCGGTTTCTACCCCCATCCCGACCTTATTCAGCCGCGCAATCGCATCCGTGCGTGGGTGGACGCCACACGCTCGCCCGTGCTGGCGCGCAGATTTCCTGCCGGCCGAACGCCGCGTTGGCCCGACTGGGACGCCGCGCGGGACTGGCAATGGCATGGGTTAATGACCAGCGTGGTCGCTGCGGGTAACGGCTTCCTGAGCCACGGCCTTTATCGCGGCCTCGCCAGTGAAGCCGAAGTTGTGCTGATCCAGGTGCGCGATACGGATGGTCGCGTAACCAACCGCACCATCGCACGCGCATTTCGCTGGCTGCTGCGTTACGGGCGCGACCTCGGAGTGCGCGTGGTCAGCGCTTCGGTGGGCGGCGATCCTGTGGCCACGCTGCGAGGCAATCCTGTAGACGAGGCCGCGGAGGCGCTGGTGGAGTCCGGCATCACCGTTGTAGTGGCCGCAGGCAACGACGGCCAGCGCCGCCTCTTGCCTCCCGCCACTGCGCCTTCCGTGCTTACCGTTGGCGGCATCGACGACCGTAACATTTTCACGCACGATGAAATCGCCATCTGGCACAGCAATTACGGCGAGGCCTCGAACTCCATGCCCAAGCCGGAGCTGGTGGCCCCCAGTATCTGGGTGGCGGCTCCCGTGCTTCCCGGCAGCGCCGTCGCAGTTGAGGCGCAAGCGCTTTTCACGCGGCGCACCGGAGAGGAGCGCGCTGCCGAAGGCCGCATGGCCGAGCTCAAGCTGATCACGCCGCATTACCAGCACGTGGAAGGAACCAGCTTCGCCGCGCCACTGGTGGCCAGCACGGTCGCATGCATGCTCGAAGCCAACCCGTCGCTCACTCCCTTGCTGATCCGGGATGTGCTGATGGCCACCGCACATTCTGTTTCCAATGCGCCTCGCGAAAGGCAGGGCGCCGGAGCGCTCGACGCCGGACGTGCGGTGGCTCGCGCACTGGCGGAGCGTCACGGTAAATCTTTCGCTTGGCCGTTCTCGCCGCGGCTCACGCCGGAGGGAGTAATTTTGGCGCTCCACGACCACGATTCCAAGGACGTGAGCGTTTACGGGAGTTGGAATGACTGGCAGGCGCCCGGATGGGCAGCCACGCCGGCTGAACCCGGTCTGTGGCAAACCGAGCCGCGCACTTTCGCCTCGGGAGAATATTCCTACAAATTCCTGCTCGATGGCTGGCGCTGGCTGGATGACCCGGCGAATCCCCGCAAGCTTCACGACGGCCGCGGCGGCCTCAACAGCGTGCTGGTCGTTCCCTGACGCAAGGGACAATCTGGTCACGCGGTTTTTTCAACGATTCCTGCGCACTCCCGTCGCTCGGAAATATAAGAATGTGAACACCGTGTGACTCAGGAGTGAAAGTTCCGTAAACGGCCGCCAGAGGCAGTTGAATTGTGAGAGTCTATAGGCGAAGCATTCAGCGTAACAAGAGCATCGACACACCAGGGAACCAAGGATTGATCAAGTGAAACGCGTTCTCATCGTCGAAGACGATAAAGATATCGTCGAACTGGTTCGTTACAATTTAGAGAAGGAAGGCTACCAGGTCGCCTCGGCAGCCGACGGTCTCGGCGCGCTGGCGCACGTAAAAAAATCCGCGCCGGACCTGGTGATCCTCGATCTCATGTTGCCGAAGCTTTCCGGTCTCGAAGTATGCCGCGAGGTGCGCCGGGACGTAGCCCTGAATCGCTTGCCCATCCTGATGCTCACCGCGCGTGGCGATGAAGCGGACCGGGTCGTTGGTCTGGAGATGGGCGCCGACGACTATGTGACCAAGCCTTTCAGCCCGCGCGAGCTGGTGGCCCGCGTGAAGGCGCTGCTGCGGCGCACCGAGCCGGGCGGCGACGTGGAAAAACCTCTCGAGGTGGGAGCGCTGTTCATCGACCCCGCGGCCTACCGCGTTTCACGTGGCGGCACGCCGCTCACCCTGAGCACGCTCGAATTCCGGCTGCTGTACTACTTGGCGCGCCGCCCCAATCGCGTCTTTTCGCGCGATCAACTGCTCGACGCGGTGTGGGGCGCGGAGCGCTTTGTAACTCCCCGCAGTGTGGACGTGTACATTCGCCGCCTCCGTGAGAAAATAGAAACCGATGCCGAGCAGCCTGAATATCTGAAGACGGTGCGCGGCGCTGGTTACCTGTTTGAAATCCGTGCCTAATCGACTGTTCTGGAAAATCGGGCTTCTCTACCTTCTGCTTTTCTGCCTGGTTATGTTTGCCGTGGGCTTTCTCGCCGCGCGGGCGCTGCGGCAGGAGGCCGTCGACAGCGCATTTCTCCAGCTCGAAGGTCTCGCCCGCCTGTTTACATCCAATCCGCCTCCGGAAGCGCCGCCGGAGCTCGACGCTTGGATGAAGTGGGCCGCAGCGAGCGGCGTCCGCGTGGCTGTGATTGGCGCGGATGGCAAAGTTTTGGCGGAGACCGAGCCGGATCGCGGACGCACAGAAACCGTCTCGAATACTCCCGAGTTTCGAGACGCGCTGGCTCGCGGCAGCGGGCGCGCGGTTCGCCGTGATTCCACCCTGGGGCGCGAAGTGGTCTACTACGCGGTTCGCTACCCTCCGCCGCAAGGTGGCCCGCGCATCCTCTGCCTGGCTTTGCCGCTTGCCGAAGCACAAGGGGCCAAGTCGCAAGTCCGCAACAATCTTTGGGTCGCCTCTCTGTTGATCCTGATTTTTGTCGCCGCCGTGTCCTTCAGCTTCTCGCAGAGGTTGGCGCAGCGCGTCGAAAGATTGAAGCGATATTCGCAACAAGTGGCCGACGGCGATTTCCGCGCCCTTCCCGCCGACTCCTCCGACGATGAGCTCTCCGAGCTCGGTCGCGCCCTCAGCGAGACCGCCGCGCGCCTTGAGCGCACCGTTCGCATCCTCACCGACGAACGCAATTTCTCCAGTGCTGTACTGGGCAGCATGGCTGAGGGCGTTGCTGTCGTCGATGCCGGTGCTCGCATCGTTTTCGCCAATCAGGCCTTCGCCGTTGTGGTCGGCACTCCATTGGACGAGTGCACCGGCCGGCCGCTGCTCGAAGTGGCCCGCCAGCCCGACCTGGTGGCAGGCGTGCAGCGCGCGCTGCGTGAAGGCGCCGTCGTGCGCAGCGAGATCGAATTCGGCGCCGGCCGGCCGCGCAATTTCATCGTTACGGCGGCGCGCATTGAGGCGGACGCCGCGCATGGCGCCGTGCTGGTGCTGCACGACGTTACCGACATCCGCCGCCTGGAGCGCGTGCGCCGCGACTTTGTCGCCAACGTTTCCCATGAACTGCGCACGCCGCTCACCGCTGTGCAAGGCTTCGCCGAGACTCTCTTGAGCGGCGCCATGGACGATCGCGACACCAGCCGGCGCTTTCTGCAGATCATTCGTGACCACGCCGCGCGCCTGGGCCGTCTCACCGACGATCTGCTGAAGCTTTCTGCCATCGAAGCGGGCAAGCTGACACTTCAGATTCGTGCCGTAAGCGTCGCCAACCTTTTTGAAATCTGCCTCGAGACTGCCCATCAGGCCGCTTCCGCCAAAAATATCGTACTTTCCACGAAGCACGTCTCCGCAGTTCCGGCCATGCGCGGCGACCTGATGCGCATGCAGGAAGTGCTGCAAAATCTTTTGGACAATGCCGTCTTATACACCGCGCCCGGAGGCCGCATCACCTTGCGAGCCTGGCAAGACGCTCGCGATGTGGTGATCTGCGTCGAAGACACCGGCATTGGGATTCCCCATGGCGAGCAGGAGCGTATTTTCGAGCGCTTCTATCGAGTGGACGAAGCGCGTTCGCGCGAGGCGGGCGGAACCGGGCTGGGACTCTCCATCGCCCGCCACATCATCGAAATTCACGGCGGGCGGCTCTGGGTGGAAAGCGAAGTTGGCCAAGGCTCGCGCTTCTTCGTGGCTGTTCCGCAGTGGGAAGCCTGAACCATCGCAGCCTTCGCGCCTAGAAGTGTCCTAAACCTCCCTGAATGAATAATTTAGCCTGTAACACAATATTCACATTGAGGTCATAGGGCAGTCACGACGGCGCAGATATCCTTAACGCGATTCACGGTGAATGCGCCCGCGAATACCACCTGCCCATGAGGGGAACATGAATCGAAAAGTTGCCATTTTTCTGCTGTTGGTTCTATCTCCGGGTTGTAGTCACGTGGCCCAGGTTTCGGATTCGCGAAGTGTGCTTCTGAACGGCGCTGGCGCGACGTTTCCCTACCCAATCTATTCGAAGTGGTTCGACGAGTACCGCAAGCACAATCCTAACGTACAGATTAATTACCAATCCATCGGCTCGGGTGGCGGCATCCGGCAGCTGCTTGCCGGCACCGTGGATTTCGGCGCATCCGACGGACCGATGAGCGACGAGCAGCTCGCTCAGTCCAAGTCAAAAATTCTCCATTTTCCCACCGTGCTGGGCGCCGATGTCGCCACCTACAATCTTCCCGGCGCCAATCAAGAGATAAACTTCTCTCCGCAAGCACTAGCCGGAATTTTCCTGGGCAAAATTACCAAGTGGAACGACGCGGAGCTCACCAAAGCAAACCCCGGCGTCAATCTCCCTTCCAACGACATTGTCGTCATCCACCGCTCGGACGGCAGCGGCACCACCTACATCTGGACCGACTATCTCTCCAAAGTCAGCCCGGAATGGAAAACCACCGTAGGTCAGGGTGCTTCTCCGAAATGGCCCGTGGGGCTCGGCGGAAAGGGCAACGAAGGCGTTTCCGGCCTGGTCAAGCAGACTCCCTACTCGCTCGGCTACGTTGAGCTCGTTTACGCTCTTCAGAACAAGCTGGCCTATGGACGCGTGCGCAACTCCTCAGGCGCGTTTGTCAAAGCGGACCTGGCCGGCACCACCGCCGCGGCCGCGGGCGCAGCAAAGAATATGCCGGACGATTTTCGCGTATCCATCACCAACGCGCCCGGCAACAATTCCTATCCCATTTGCAGTTTCACCTGGCTGCTGATTCCGTCCAACATTCCCGACGCCGCCAAAAGAACCACGGTGAAGGAATTTATCAAGTGGATGGCTACCGAGGGTCAGGAGTTTGCCGAGCCGCTGGGGTACGCGCGCATTCCCCATGAAGTCGCGGAGAAGGAAATCCAGGCGATCAGCCTGATCAACTAGTCTTACTATGGCTACTATCCCAATCGCACCGGACAGCGCTGGCCCTGCTCTGGCCTCGCGGTCCCTGGCGCGCAGGCTCGTGAGCGGCGATCAAGTGGCGCACCTGTTCACGCTGATCTTCGCTGCCAGCGTGATCCTCATCACCAGCCTGCTGTTCTACGAGTTGTGGATCAATTCGGCGTTGTCGCGTGCGAAGTTTGGGTGGGCGTTTTTCTATACGCAAAACTGGGATCCCATCTTCGAACAGTTCGGCGCCCGGCCGTTTATTTACGGCACCCTGGTCACTTCGGCGCTCGCGCTTCTGATCGCCGTCCCGTTCGGTTTGGGAGCGGCCATCTTTCTTGCCGAGTTGGCTCCCGCAAAAATCTCGGATGCCCTCACGTTTGTCATTGAGTTGCTGGCGGCGGTTCCCAGCGTTATCTACGGCCTGCTGGGAATCTTCCTGGTGGTGCCGTTTGTACGGGAAATTCTCGGCCCCGCGCTGAAAAAAACCTTCGGCTTCACTCCGCTTTTCACTGGACCGGTCTACGGCGTCAGCTACCTGACCGCCGGCCTGGTCCTGGCTATCATGGTCGCGCCTTACATAATCAGCGTTTCGCGCGAGGTGCTGATGGCCGTCCCCAACGATCAGCGCGAAGCTGCGCTTTCTCTCGGGTCCACGCGCTGGGAAGCCACCTGGAAAGTGGTGGTGCCATACGCGCGCACCGGAATCCTGGGTTCTATCTTTCTTGCGCTGGCCCGCGCGCTGGGTGAAACCATGGCCGTCACCATGGTCATCGGCAACGTGCCCAAAGTGGATCTATCCCTGCTCGCTCCCGGCTACACCATCGCCGCCGTCATCGCCAATGAATTTTCCGAGGCTGCCGGCAATCTCTACTTCAGTGCGCTGGTCGAGCTTGGCCTGGTGTTGTTCCTGCTCACCTTTATCCTCAACGGGCTCGCGCGGCTGCTCATTTACGCCACCACCCAGAGGGGCGCGGCTAATCCATGAGTCATCCGCCCAACAGTCATCCGCCCATCGGGCATCCCCCGATCAGTCATCCCCCGATAAGTCATCCAACGATGACCCTTCGCTTGCGCTGGAGGAAAGCCGTGAGCGTGGTCATGCTTTCCTTGACCGGCCTCTGCGCTCTGTTGATTATTTCCATCCTGTTTTTTATTCTCGGCTATTTGGTGTGGAACGGCGGCAAATCGCTCAGTTGGGATTTTTTTACCAGGCTACCGGCGCCCGTGGGCGAGGCCGGCGGCGGGATGGCCAATGCCATCGTAGGCACGCTCAAGCTTCTGCTCATTGCCTCGCTGATGGGCATTCCCATCGGAGTCATTGGAGGCATCTATCTTTCGGAATACGGCGGCCGGGTCTTTGGCTTCATCGTGCGTTACACCACCGACCTGCTGAATGGAGTGCCCTCCATTGTCGTCGGCATCTTCGCTTACAGCCTGATCGTTCTGCACACCAAGCATTTCTCGACGCTGGCCGGGGGCTTTGCCCTGGGCGTTATGATGATCCCCATCACTCTCCGCAGCACCGAGGATTTCTTGCTCGCCGTCCCGCGCACCCTTCGTGAAGGCGCCATGGCCCTCGGCGCCAGTAAATGGAAGACCATCACTTCGGTGGTGATTCCGGCGGCCTATCGGGGAATACTGACCGCTGTGCTGCTGGCTCTCGCCCGCGTTTCCGGCGAAACGGCCCCGCTGCTCTTTACCGCTTTCAGCAATCGCTACTGGAGTCCTGGCTGGAATCAGCCCACCGCCTCCCTTCCGGTAATGATTTATACTTACGCGATTGCACCGTACGAAGACTGGCACCGCCAGGCCTGGGCCGCGGGAGTCGTACTGCTCGGGCTGGTGCTGGCGGCCAATATTATCGCGCGCACCGTTCTTTCGCGCGGCATAGCGGTACCGAGGTAAGCCCGACCGTGGAAATACCCGCGAACGCCGCCGCAACGGCTCGAGTGAAAATCGATATGGGCATCCCCGCTCAAAATCCGGAACCGCAAACGCCTGCGCGCATCCAGATCGAGGGGCTTAATTTCTTCTACGGAAAAATGCAGGCGCTGCACAACATCAGCCTGGTGATTCCGGCCAACCGTATCACTGCCTTAATCGGTCCTTCGGGCTGCGGTAAGTCCACGCTGATTCGCACCATCAATCGCATGCACGAAACCGTGCGCATCGCCCGCGCCGAGGGCACCATTCTGCTGGATAACGAGGATATCTTTCGCCTCGACGTCGTGCGCTTGCGCCGGCGCGTGGGCATGGTCTTCCAGCGCCCCAATCCGTTTCCCAAGTCCATATTCGAAAATGTAGCCTTCGGCCTGCGCGTGAATGGCTTCAAAGGTTCTCTCTCCGAGGCCGTGGAGCGCAGCTTGCGCCGCGCCGCTTTATGGGATGAGGTGAAGGACAAGCTGCACAAGTCCGCCTACGAGCTTTCCGGCGGCCAGCAGCAGCGGCTGTGCATTGCGCGCGCCTTGGCCGTCGATCCCGAGGTGCTGCTGCTCGATGAGCCCTGCTCGGCCCTCGATCCGGTCACCACCGCCAAGATCGAGGAGCTGCTCTTCAACCTCAAAGAATATTGCACCATGGTCATCGTCACGCATAATATGCAGCAGGCCGCTCGTTCCAGCGACTTCACCGCTTTTATGCTGGATGGCCGCGTGGTGGAATACCAGCCCACGGCGCGACTCTTTACCAATCCCTCCGATCCGCGCACCGAGGCTTATCTCACCGGGCGTTTCGGTTAGGAGCACAGCAATGGAGCGTCATTTCGAAAAAGGTCTCGAGCAAGTCAAGGAGCGGCTGGTCTGGATGGGCAGCCTGGCGGAGCGCGCCGTCCATCAGGCGGTGCAAGCGGTTCTCGACAGCAACGCGGAAATCGCTCAGCGCGTGCTCGACGAAGAAAATGCCATCAATGAAATGCAGATCGAGATCGACGAGCAGGTCATGAAGATGCTCGCTCTGCAGCAGCTCACCGCCGGCGACCTGCGCTTTATGCTCGGTGTGGCGCGCATCAATAGCGACCTCGAGCGCATCGGCGACCAGGCCGTCAACATCGCGCAGTCCGCGCAGCGTGTTCTTCGCCATCCGCGTGTGAAGCCCTACGTCGATCTGCCCAGAATGAGCGAGATCGCCGAAGAGATGGTCCGCGACAGTCTGAACGCCGTGGTCCACAAGGACGTCGAGCTGGCCCGCAGGGTGCTCGACCGCGACGATATCGTCGATTCGCTCCGCGACCAGGTCTTCCGCGAGCTGCTCACCTACATGATGGAAAATTCCGCCGTCGTCTATCCGGCTTTCGAGTTGATTCTGGTGGCCAAGAATCTCGAGCGCATCGCCGACCACGCCACCAACATCGCCGAAGACGTCATCTACATCGTCGCCGGCCGCGATGTGCGCCACCCCGCACTCGACCGCAGATAGCCCGCGTGGCCCGCTGAAATTCCTCTATTTTCTTTCTTTAACCAAGAGAGCCGAAGAACCGCACCTTAAAACCGAAGGGTCTGGGTCTGTTCGTTAAGGTGACGCGCTGCGCTTAAAAATGACCTCTATGGTCAGGCGGGACGATATAGGGGTCCCGTCGGGGAGATGCGCAGGGAGCAGCCGCCATCTTTGTATCAGTTCGGCGGAGTTTTCATCCAAGCTGTATCCGCCAGACTTGATGAGACATAGATCGGCAACGCGGCCGTCGGTGCGCACGGTGACGCGAAGCTTGACGTTGGCGTAAGTAATCTTTTCCCGTTCCGCCTCCGGAGGAAACTGCGGGTATGGACAGAATTGGCAGCTGGGCGATGTCACTCCTCCAACTCCGGCGAGATAGACGCCGGTTTGGGGATCACGAACCGGAGAGTCCTGTAACGTCTGCACAACGTGCGGAACCGCAATCTTGGTTTTGAATGTCGCTATTTTCTCACCGGAGACTTTTATTACCATCAGCGATAATTCAACAGAATCCCCAGATATCTTAAATATTCCGTTCACTATTGCTTGAACCCCCGAGGCATACGCAATGGCCCTGAAAGCATCCGGGTCTTCGATGTCGATGGCCATCCAGTTTTTGTCTTGCAACGCTTTAACGAGGCGAGCGTTTTCGTAGACCTGAATATTGGCTGCAGATTTGGTCAAGGCCAGAGCGAATGCCTTGGACAACTCCAAACTGAGATTGTGTGACTCAAATAGTTTTTGTCCTGCGAAGTGGTTCACTGCAACGATTTTCACGCTGGAGTTATTGAGTTTTTCCACTATGAGAGTCGCGAGTGCGTCCAGGCCTTGGATTTCCGTTCCTGTAGGCGTGGCACCAGCTTGTGGCGAGGTTTCTGCGGGCGTTCGGATGGATACTGCCGAAAGAGAGGCAATGGTAAGAACGAGCAGAGAAATGGTTTGGCCACGGCGAAATAGCTGAGATTTATTCCTGGCAAATCGTCCTAGCAAGTTAACAGTTGATGTCCACAATATCATCTGAAATTTTCGTATTGATAAACCTGGCGGGTGGCCCACTAAATTTTCTTTTGTTTCTTGAGAACGGCGCACGGGAAGAGTGTATCACCGCGGTACGTACCTGTGATGAGGTGGGTGCCGCACGCTTTGGTTTTTAAAGGGTGCGGTTCTTTCTGGAAACCGGTGAAGCATCCGTGGGATTGGCAGTGGAGCAGTTGGTCGTTCTATGAAGCCGGGGAAGGCGGGGCTCGTGAAGATTGACCCGGTGGACTAGGAGCCTGGTTCGGAAAGAGTCAAACCAAGAGAGCCGAAGAACCGCACCCTTTGCATAAATCTAAACCGCAAAGGGATGCGGCACCCGCCGTGGAGAACGCCTCACGAAGGTTCGACCAAAGGTGCCCCAATAATTGTCGCTGCTATTGCCGCTTAAGGATGCCCCACCCGCCAGTTGGTCGTTCTATGACGGGGAGAGGCGGGGCTGGTGGCGATTGATCCGGTGGAGTAGGACAGTTGGAGCTGTAGTGGCGGGCTGGCGAACAGGAAACACATCTCGTTGCGGCTTTATTGAAAAAGAGCCGAAGAACCGCACCCTTTGCATAAATCTAAACCGCAAAGGGCTGCGGCACCCAAAAACTTAGCCCCCCTTCAGGGTGACCAAAGGGATGTCCTAATGGTTCATCTCTGTGCCACCCGCCCTCTTGCTCTGTCGGTATCGCCACCAGGCTACGAACCCTACACCATTGCCCAGACGCTGATCATTGAAAACAACAGAGGCTTTGGCCAGTGCATGTCTCCCGCAAGTAGCATTACGTAGCACATCCCTAGCGCGAAGATGAAGCTGTAGAGGAGGATCTTGTTTTGGGAGGGCCTGAGCGGACGGCCTAAATTGAGCGAGCGCATGTATGACCACAGGAGAGCTAGGAAAATCAGCGCAAGTCCGGTCATTATACCGAAGTCTGTTAGCCCTGATGTCATTGGTGACACGCGATAGGCGGGTGGCCCACTAAATTTTCTTTTGTTTCTTGAGAACGGCGCACGGGAAGAGTGTATCACCGCGCTACGTACCTCCGAGTGAAGAGGTGGGTGCCGCACCCTTTGGTTTTTAAAGGGTGCGGTTCTTTCTGGAAGCCGGTGAAGCATCCGTGGGATTGGCAGCAGGGCGGTTGGTCGTTCTATGAGGCCTCAAGGCTCGGCCACCCCCCATCCGATCTCGGATTACGGAACGAGGCTCGTGAATGTCCGTGTGTCTGAATCGTTTTTGGATACCTTCAGACGGGGCGGAAATAAGAGCATGCCGAACAGAGTGACTAATATCCAGGCCGGGACCCATCCCAGCAAGCTTAGCCAGAACAGAACATCTCCTCGAAAACCGATAAGCAGCGAAGCGGCCACGGAGATTGCTAACGCTCCCCAGTACTCGGTTAGAAGGTAGAGGTAGGCGCGCCGAACACGAAGCCACTGTCCACATCCAGGGCATCGGAACGAATCAGCAAAGCTGATTCGAAGATACGGTATTGCCACTTCGCAGTGCGGACACGTGGGCATCATGGCATAAGCCGCTCCTCGACATGGTGGCGAGCGCACGCTAAATGCCGCACCCTAAGAATCCCCGCGTTTCCCGCGACTTCCGTCCGCCCCCCCGGAGTGTTACAGCATCTGCCGCAGCACGTACGGCAGAATGCCGCCGTGACGGAAATACTCTACTTCCTCGGGCGTGTCGATTCGCGCCGTCGCTTGGAAAGTTTTTGCCCCACCGGCGTCGTCTACCGCGCGCACGGTCACCAGTTTGCGCGGCGCCAGCCCGGACGCGAATCCGCTGATGTCGTACTGCTCGAAGCCCGTGAGCCCCAGCGTTTCCCGCGACTCGCCATTCTGAAATTCCAGCGGCAGCACGCCCATGCCCACCAGGTTCGAGCGATGGATACGTTCAAAGCTCTCCGCCAGCACGGCGCGAACTCCCAGCAGCAGCGTGCCCTTGGCCGCCCAATCGCGTGAGGAGCCGGAGCCATACTCTTTGCCGCCAATCACCAGCAGCGGCGTTTTCGCGCGTTTATATTTCATCGCCGCGTCGTAGATGGTCATCTTCTGGTGCCCGGGCAGCCATACCGTCCAGCCGCCTTCGGTCTCCGGCGCCATCTGGTTGCGCAGCCGGACGTTGGCAAACGTGCCGCGCATCATCACTTCGTGATTTCCGCGCCGCGCTCCGTAGGAATTAAAATCCACCGGTTTTACGCCCAGCTCCATCAGGTATTTTCCCGCGGGCCCGTCCGCGGCGATGTTGCCCGCCGGCGAAATGTGGTCTGTGGTCACGCTGTCGCCCAGCACCGCCAGCACGCGCGCTCCTCGTACGTCTTCCACCGTGGCCGGAACTCGCGTCATGTCTTCGAAGAACGGCGGATTCTTGATGTACGTCGATTTCTCGTCCCACGCGTAAAGATCGCCTTCCGGGATCGGCAGTTTCCGCCACTGCTCGTTGCCGGTAAACACGTCGGCGTATTCTTTTTGAAACATGGCGGAAGTTACCGCCGCTCGCACCACCCCGGCAATCTCCTGCGGCGTAGGCCAGATTTCCCGCAAGAACACAGGCTTGCCGGCTTGGTCATTGCCCAGCGGCTCAGTAGCCATATCCATGTCCATACGCCCGGCGAGGGCGTACGCCACCACCAGCAGCGGCGAAGCCAGATAATTCGCGCGCACCAGCGGATTGATGCGGCCCTCGAAATTTCGATTCCCACTCAGCACCGAGACGGCCACCAGGTGGTTGTCCTTGATGGCCTCGGCGATCGGCTCCGGCAGCGGTCCGCTGTTGCCGATGCACGTGGTGCATCCGTAGGCCACTAAATTAAATCGCAACGCGTTTAAATAGGGAGTCAATCCGGCGGCATCGAGATAATCGGTAACCACTTTCGAGCCGGGCGCGAGGCTGGTCTTTACCCACGGCTTGCTGGTGAGCCCGCGCTCCACGGCCTTTTTCGCCACCAGCCCCGCGCCGATCATCAGCGTGGGGTTCGACGTGTTCGTGCAGCTGGTGATTGCCGCAATCACGACGCTGCCATGGCCGATCTCGTAGTGATCGCCGTTTGATTTCACCGCCACGTGCACTGCCGGCTTGCCTTCCATGGAAGTCAAAAACGCGGCCTTCGCTGTCCGCAGCGGCACGCGGTCTTGCGGACGCTTGGGCCCGGCGATGGTCGGTTCCACCTCGGCAAGATTCAGTTCCAGGGTATCGGTGAACACCGGATCGGGCGTTTGATCGGTGCGAAAAATGCCCTGCTCTTTGGTGTAGGCCTCCACCAGTGTCACCAAAAATTCGTCGCGTCCACTGAAGCGCAGATAAGCCAGCGTCTCCGCGTCCACCGGGAAGAAACCCATGGTCGCGCCATATTCCGGAGACATATTGGCGATCACCGCGCGGTCGGGAAGACTTAGGCTGCTGAGTCCCGTGCCGTAGAACTCCACGAATTTTCCAACCACGCCTTTCTTGCGCAGCATCTGCGTAACCGTAAGCACCAGGTCGGTGGCCGTGGCGCCCTCCGGCAGCCGCCCGTGCAGCTTGAAACCCACCACTTCCGGAATCAGCATGGAAAACGGCTGGCCCAGCATGGCCGCTTCGGCCTCGATGCCGCCCACGCCCCAGCCGAATACGCCCAGCGCGTTGATCATCGTGGTGTGCGAGTCCGTGCCCACCAGCGAATCCGGAAAAGCCACGGTGACCGCGCCTCGCTGCTTGGTGAAAACCACTCGGCCAAGGTATTCCAGGTTGATCTGGTGGCAGATGCCCGTATCCGGAGGCACCACCTTGAAATCGAGAAACGCTTTCTGGCCCCAACGCAGGAACGCGTACCGCTCCAGATTGCGCTGCATCTCGATTTCCGCGTTCAGCAGAAACGATTGTCCTGTGCCGAAATTATCCACCTGCACGGAATGATCGATCACCAGGTCAGCCGGAAGCAGCGGATTGATTTTCCTGGGATCGCCGCCCAGCCGCTTCATCGCGTCGCGCATCGCCGCAAGGTCGACCACCGCCGGCACGCCCGTGAAATCCTGCATCAGCACGCGCGCCGGCATGAAGGCCACTTCCTTTCGCAGCGGCTCAGCCGGATTCCAGTTCGCCAGCGTTTCAATATCGCCGCGCTTGACGAAGCGTCCGTCTTCATTGCGCAGAAGATTTTCCAGCAGCACCTTCAGCGAAAAGGGAAGCCGCGAAGCAGTGCCGATGCCTTGCTTCTCCAGCTCCGCCAGGCGGAAAATTTCATAACTGCGGCCGCCGGCCGCGAGCGTGCTGCGCGTGCCAAAGCTGTTCTGGGAGTCGGGGGGCATGGAGTGATGTCCTCTTGTGATTTGGTCAGCGCCTATTCTAGCGCATTCCGTTTGCGCCCTCGGCACATTTTGCGCCGTTCGTTTACGGCGCGATTGGCTCACCTGCTCGTCACATGCGATAATTAAATCTCTGCGCGAGAATCCATTGAATGTCCTGCTGATTTCGACTTACGAGCTGGGGCGGCAGCCCTTCGGCCTGGCATCGCCTGCAGCCTGGCTGCGCCGCGCCGGAGCACAAGTTACCTGCATCGATCTCTCGCGTGAAGAGTTCCGCGAGGAGCCTTTCCGAGACGCAGACCTGCTGGCGTTTTATGTTCCCATGCACACCGCCACGCGGCTCGCCATCGAAATGCTCCCGGCCGTGCGTCAGTTAAATCCCCGCGCCCATCTTTGTTTTTACGGTCTTTATGCGCCCGTCAATGAATCGCACTTGCGCAAGCTCGGCGTCCAGACGATTCTCGGCGGCGAATTTGAAGAGGGTCTCACTCACCTGTTGAACCGGTTGCGCAATACCAACGGCGGCAGCGGCAGCGCCCCGTCCGAACAGGAACAATCCGAGCCGGTCGTATCTCTCGCCCGGCAGCAATTCATCACTCCCGATCGCTCCGGCCTCCCGCATCTGAAAAACTACGCCCGCTTGCTGATGCCCGACGGCACTCGCCGCATCGTCGGATACACCGAAGCGACGCGCGGCTGTAAGCATCTGTGCCGGCACTGTCCCATCGTCCCCGTTTACAATGGCGCGTTCCGAGTGGTCGATCGCGACGTCGTCTTGAGCGACATCCGCGCACAGGTAGCGGCCGGCGCCCAGCACATCACCTTCGGCGATCCCGATTTCTTCAATGGCCCTTCGCACGCGATGGCTATCGTCCGCGCGCTGCACAACGAGTTTCCTCAAGTCAGCTACGACGTCACCATTAAGATAGAGCATCTATTGCAGCACTCCACTTATCTGCGCGAATTGCGCGACACCGGCTGCGCGTTCGTAATCAGCGCCGTTGAATCCGTGGACGATTCCATTCTGTTGCGCCTCGACAAGGGTCACACTCGCGCAGATTTTCTTGCCGCCTTGGCGCAGTGTCGCGCTGTAGGCCTGCCGCTCCAGCCCACCTTCGTGGCCTTCACCCCGTGGACCACGCTCGATGGCTATTGCGATTTGCTCGGCGTAATCGCGAAAAACAGCCTCATCGAAAACGTCACTCCCATCCAGCTGGCCATTCGCCTGCTGATTCCTTCCGGGTCACGCCTGCTCGAGTTGTCGGAAGTGCGGGAGATCGTCGCATCCTTCGACGAAGCCGCGCTGGCCTATCCCTGGCGCAACCCGGACCCGCGCGTAGACCGGCTGGCGGAAGAAATTCACGAGATTGTCGGCCGCGCGGAAAAACTCGGCCGCTCGCGCGCGAAAAGTTTTAAGCAGATATGGCAAGCCGCGCATCGTGCCGCCGCCCTGGACGAAGTGATGCCGCCGCAGCCCGTGCTGGTAGCCCGCGCTGCCGTCCCCTATCTCACCGAGCCCTGGTATTGTTGAGCGGAGCCCACGCGGGACCAGTTGGTCCCCATCGCCAAAGCCAGAGACGCTGTGCGCCACGCGGAATCTTTTGTCTGACCGTCGCCAGATCATGCGCACTGAAAAAAGTCGCCTGCTGATTCTCAGCAGCAAGCTGGGCTACCAGGCCCGAAGCTTTGCGCAGGCCGCCGAGCGTATTGGCGCGGCCGTGGTCTTCGGCACGGACCGCTGCCACCAGCTAGACGATCCCTGGCGCGATGGGGCCTTGCCTTTGCAATTCGAACAGCCCGAGGCCGCGGTGGAATCTATTTTAAGTTTCGCCTTCGACCATCCGATCCACGCAATTCTCGCGCTTGGCGACCGGCCCACCATCACCGCGGCACTCGCCGCTCGCGCTCTCGGAATTGTCTACAATTCGCCGCAGTCGGTGGAAGCATGTCGCACCAAGCTTCACCAACGCGAGGTCCTTCAGGCCAGCGGCTTGCCGGTCCCTTATTTTTTCTCATTTCCGCTCGCCGCGAATCTGACCGAGGTTCTGCCGCAGGTGTGCTTTCCTTGTGTCATCAAGCCATTGTCTCTTTCCGCGAGTCAGGGAGTGATCCGCGCGAACAATGCCGCCGAGTTTACCGCGGCCGTCGGTCGCATCAGCGCGCTGCTCAATTCGCCGGAGCTGCAGGTGACGCGCGAGCCGGACCTCGATCGCCTGCTGGTCGAGAGTTACATCCCGGGCGACGAGGTCGCCGTCGAAGGCCTGCTCGACGGCGGCCGGCTGCGCATCCTCGCCATTTTTGACAAGCCTGACGCGCTCGAGGGCCCCTATTTCGAAGAATCCATCTACGTCACGCCTTCCCGCTTGCCAGCGCAGATCCAGCAAAACATCGCCGCATGCGCCCAGCGGACAGCAACGGCTTTGGGTCTGACCTGCGGCCCTTTCCACGCTGAGTTCCGCGTCGATCACTCAGGTCTCGCGTCACCTGCTCTCGCGTCACCTGCTCCGGCGGCATCTGTTCTCACGTCCTCTGTATCCGCGTCCGGCGGTCCATGGCTCCTGGAAGCCCAGCCGCGCCCGATAGGCGGCCTATGCGCGCGCGTCCTCCGATTCGGCCCGGAGAAAATGCCTCTGGAAGAACTTCTAGTGCGTCACGCGTTGGGTCTCGCCACCAGCGCTCTGCTTCGCGAAGAGGCCGCCGCCGGCGTGATGATGATTCCCATCCCGCAAAGCGGAATTCTGGACGGTGTGGAAGGAATGGAAACCGCCCAGAATGTTCCCGGAATCGAGAGCGTAGAAATCACCGCGCGGCTGCACGACTACGTTGCCGCGTGGCCCGAAGGATCAAGTTACCTGGGATTTATTTTCGCGCGAGGCGAGGAACCGGCGGATGTCGAGGCAGCGCTGCGCGCGGCCCACCTGCAGCTGCGGTTCAAACTTTCACCACGATTGCCCGTCAGCCATCCCGTTACAGGGCATCTCCCCGCCGGGATGGGTCGCGTGTCGGAATAGAATCACTGCGGGAAATTCAGTGGAATAGAGCGAACAATTGCCCAGCGAAGTATGGCCAAAAAACGACCTGGCCGCGAATGGTCAGGCCTTAGCGCGCGGCGCAACATATCCTTCCGGCAAGCGCGCTCCCTCTCCAAAAAAGAATTGTTCCATTTGCTCTTCCATCAACTGGTGCGCTTTGGGGTCCAGCGGATTCAGCCGGTACTCGTTCATGACCATCTTCGAGTGCTCGATCCAAAGTTTCCAGGCTTCTTGTGAGACGTTGTCATACACCCGTTGCCCCAGCGGCCCATTCCAGGGCACATAGTCCAGGCCAGGCATCTCCTTGCCAAACTTTACGCACTTCACCGTATGCGGTCCCGCGTTTGCCGGGACCCCAGGCGAGCCCGCCGCTGCATTCGAGGATTTTTCGTCTGCCATGAAGCCTCCGCGCCAGAGAATACCAGAAGAATCAAGATACGCGAATTCCCGGGGAATTCCTAGAGAGCGTCAAGGTCCGGCGTAATGCTGCCGCGGCCCGGCAGCACCCGGGAACCTCTCGCACCCTGTTCTTAAATGCGAAACTCTTTCCCGCGTCACTCCCCGCAGCCGGGGATAATTCGCCTATAATACGCCCTCGCGCGCTGCGACGGTCGCGCTTGGCCTTATGATTTTCGCAGGAGATATTGGAGCCACCAAATGCAATCTGGCGCTTTACGAGCGCCAGGACGGCAAACTGCTGCGCGTGGCCCAACGTCGATTCCTGTGCCGCGAATATTCCGGCATCGACCAGATCGTCAGCGAATTTCTCGGCGCCACGCACGAGCGCCCCACCGCAGCGGCCTTCGGCGTGGCCGGACCAGTCGTCGACAATCAAGCGCGCTTCACCAATCGCCCCTGGACCGTGGATGGCCACGCGCTCGCCGCGCAGCTCGCTCTCCCGCAGGTCAATCTTTATAACGATCTGGAAACCACCGGCTACGGGCTGCAACAGCTCGAATCCGCCGATTTTTTTGAGCTCAACCGCGGCACGCCAGCGCCCGCCGCCAATCAGTTGGTCCTTGCCGCGGGCACGGGACTCGGCGAAGCCATTCTTTTCTGGGATGGAAAGAGGCACCGCGTCTCCGCCACGGAAGGTGGGCAGAGTGATTTTACAGCGCGGGACGAAACCGAGATCGAGCTCTTGCGCTTTCTCAAGCGCTGGTTCCCCGGCCCGGTCAGCCAGGAGATGATTCTCTCCGGCCGTGGATTCCGCCTGTTGCACGATTTCTTCGATCCCGGTATGGCCCATCCCAGCTTTGCCGGCCAGGACGGCGAGGATGCCGAAGAAATCACCCGCAATGCGCTCGAGAAAAAATGCCCGGTCTGTGTCCGCGCCCTCCATCTGTGGGTTTCCCTTTACGGCTCGGAAGGCGGGAATATGGCCCTCAATACGCTGGCGCGCGGCGGCGTTTTTGTGGCTGGCGGCATCGCTCCAAAAATCGTCGATAAACTGAAGGACGGAACTTTTTTTGAGGCGTTCTGCGACAAATGGCGGTTTCGCGCGATGCTCGCGCAGATTCCCATCTACGTAATTCTGAATGAAGACTGCCCGCTCATCGGGGCCGCCGTTTGCGCCACGCAGGATGTCCAGGCTTGAACAGCCGCGTTGGCCGCAATCATTTCAAATTAATGGTCCCGCGGCAGTTTTTTGCCGCACAACGGCAGATCATCCGCGGCCCGTTTCGTGGAAACTGGTAATCGACGGTCAGTTCTTCACCCGCGGCAATTCTCCTGCAGCTCTTATAAAGGATGTGCCCGTTCTCCACGAACGCGCGAAGATTCGGCTCGCAGCAATGGTTTATGTATTCGGCTCCGCTGCCGCCCACCGAGCCGTCCAGCACCCACCGCGCGTCGATTCGGAATAGGTAGAGCAGCGGCTTACTGCGGCGCTCCATCGCCTTGGTAAATCTTCGCAGAGATTCCTTCCAGGTGATTCGTTCTCCGGTGTACTCGATCACTTTGCGCCGCGGAGGAATGCTCTCCGCGGCGAATACGCCCAGCCGGTGAATCCGCGAACCACCCAAACGCAGCCGGAAGCCGGCGAATCGCTGGTCGATCCGCGGTCCCGGTTCCTTGCGGGCGCTCATGGGTCGGCATATTGCGGCATTTCAGGTTGCATGTAAATCGCGATTCGCAATTCGGCGCCAGGCGCATTCGCCGTTCCTCGAAATGATAGAGCGAATCTGATCGGCCCCGTAGTACACTCCGCTTTTGGAGCTGCTAAATTGACCATCGGACGGCGACAATTCGTAAAGACACTGGGCGTCGCCGGCGTCGTTCTGGCGTCGGATATTCCGCAAAGCTTCGCCGCCGAGGGACGCTTCGCGGAAAAAAGTCAAAAATCCTACGACGTTGCGGTTATCGGCGCCGGCGTCTTCGGTGCCTGGACGGCCCACGAGCTGGGGCGCTCCGGCAAGAAAGTAATTCTTCTCGATCAGTACGGCCCCGCCAACAGCCGCTCCAGCTCCGGTGGCGAGACGCGCATCATCCGCATGGGCTATGGCGCCAAGGAGTTTTACACGCGCTGGTCCTGGCGCTCGCTGGCGGCCTGGAAAGAGTTCTTCGCGCGCACGGCTCAGCCGCTGTTTCAGAACACCGGCGTGTTATGGATGGCGGACGCGGGAGATCCAAGCATTGCCAAAACCTCGGCCACACTCACCAAGGTCGGCATTCCCTTCGAATTGCTCTCACACGCCGACCTGCAAAAACGTTTTCCTCAAATCGGCGCGGAGCCGTCAATGGTCGGCCTGTTCGAGCCGGAAAGCGGCGCGCTGCTCGCGCGTCGCGCCGTGCAGGCCGTTGTCGCCGATGCCATAAAGAATGGAGTCGATTATCGCGTGGCCGCTGTCGTTCCGCCCGCTGTCGTTCCGCCGGCTGGCGAGCGGCGGCTTGAAAGCATCGCTCTCGGGGACGGCAGCGCTGTAACCGCTGCAAAATTTGTTTTTGCCTGCGGCCCCTGGCTGCCCAGAATCTTTCCGGAACTTCTAGGCGGAAAAATTGTGCCCACTCGCGGCGAGGAGTTTTTCTTCGGCCTTCCCGGCGGAGACTCTCGATACGCGACGCCGGCCATGCCTACCTGGATTGATAACACCACGGAAACCTTCGGCACTCCAGACATAGAAGGCCGCGGTTTCAAAGTGGGAATTGACCTGCACGGACCGTCATTCGATCCCGACCGCGATTCGCGAACGGTGAATGAGGATTCGCTCAAGTTCGCGCGCGAATTCCTGGCGCGCCGGTTTCCCGGCTTGCGAAACGCCCCGCTTCTCGAGAATCGCGTCTGCCAGTATGAGAACACCACTAACGAGGACTTCCTCATCGACCGTCACCCGGCGCTCGAAAACGTCTGGCTGGTGGGCGGCGGGTCAGGGCATGGATTCAAGCACGGTCCGGCACTGGGCGCCTATGTGGCCGCCAAGCTAATCGAAGGCGGAGAAGTGGAACCCTTCTTCCGCCTCTCCAACAAGGGAAAAGTCGAAGCGCCTTCTATCTTCCACCGCTGACAGCGCTCCGCAAACTTGACCGATGCTGGTTTTTTAAAACGGTGCATCACGGTTCGTTCGCGCGCACCTCTCGATTCCCGATCAGCGCAGATCCCACTCCAGCACGCGCCTGGGCCGTTGAAAATTCGCGTTTCGTGCGTACGCCAGAAAGCTGGCCACCTGCCCGCTCGCGTCACGGTAGCCTTGAAGAATCGCCGCCTCCGTCATGGCCGGACTGAAATCCAGCATCGCGCCGGGCAAAGCCTCCGGTGGGCAGATGGCGATCGCTTTCAAGTAACGGTAGCGCCGCGGCCCCAACGAGAGCTCCACCTCCTCGGGACAAATTCCCAGCGCCTCCGCGGCGCGCTCGCACGCGGCATTCACATTCCCTGACATCCGCAGATCGGTCAGCAGATTCTGGCGCATCAGAATATCCAGGGCGCGCAGACCCACGTCCAGAAAAGTATCCAGGTGGGGCCGGCGGCCGCCCAACGTGTCCATCATCACCATGAAAACCACGTCCGCGCCCAGCGCCATAGCCGGGCGCAGCGGCTGGTTGGTGCATAGTCCGCCATCCGCCAGCAGCCGCCCTCCCACGCGTATCGGTTCAAACACCAGCGGCATCGCTGAGGAAGCCACCACCGCGCTGATCAGATCGGCGGGCACCTCCACCTGCTCCGCCACAAACTCCGCGTCGGCCCCTGGGTCTTTCGCCAGAACTTCCGGCGGCGTATTGGAGAAGAAATGCGGGGTGCCGTGTTCCAAGTCGGTGGCCGTAAATATCACGCGCATGGGCGAGGCGCGGAGCTGCTCCTCGCTGACGCGGTGGCGCAGGTAGCTGGCGCGATCGAAATTCGGGAACAAGCCCGGGCGCAGCGGCAGGCGCAGCACCCGGTGCAGCGATTCGCTGAGCGTGTCACGCCACCATCGCAGCGTCAGCGCCACCAGCGCTACTCCCGCCGCCAGCAGTCCTGCTTTCTGAGGGTAGATCTGCAGCAGCGCAAGAAAGCGCGAAACAAAATGCACCGAGCGCAGCACCCCGATCAGGAATCCCCACACCACCAGGTTCGCTCCCAGAGAGAGTGCCGCCTTCCCGACATCCACCTTCCACGAATGAGCGGTAAAAAATCCGCGCGCTACGTAGCCGATGTAGGTCATACGGTCATAAAGAAGCATTACCGTGAGGCCGGTAAGGCCCAGCCAGAGCCACGTCAGCGCCGGGCTCGGCAGGTTGAGGCTCATGCCGTGCCGCGCGAGAATAATCCCGATTAAATTGCCGAAGCCGGCCGAAGCGGCCATCAACCCGCCAAGTACCCAGGCGTACCGCGTCCACTCGATTCCCACCGAAGCTGGCGTGACTGCCAGCCAGCCTTCCACCACAGGTTCGGCGTTCCCCACCAGCGTGCTGGAATGCGCTGCATATCCGGCCGCGTTGATGCTGCCCACCGACGTTGCCGTCACGATGTGCGAGGGCAGCCGCGCGTCCTGGAATGCCAGCAGCGCTCCCGCTTCGTACGCGCCGCGCGTGCCGCCGCCGGCCAGTGCGATGGCAATACGCCCCGGAAATTTAGCCCAGATGCTTTCCGCCCCGGCGTTTTCCATGCGTGAGCGGAATGCGGCACGCTCTTCAGCTAACTCCGTTTTAGGATTCGGGGAGGGCATTCATGCGGGATTTTTTCATCGCCCACCGTGCAAGTCAACGTCTTGTACAGCGTGCGATGCGCCATGCGTACGTACGCGCATCATTCTCGCGATGTTTTCGGTGGCGGGAAAATCCGTTCCAGCGCCCGATGCGCGGGCGCGTAAAGCAGCAGCGCCTGCCCCAGCAAAATAATCATCAAGTGTATCGGGGCGGGGCCAAGCGAACGATGAAAAAGGGGATCCCGAAACGCGAAGTTCAGATTGCGTTCCGGCGCGATGAAGCGCGACGCCACCAGCAGCGCGGCGGCGAATACGAGCTGGATCCACCAAGCCCGGCGATCATATCCGGTATGCCCTAACGCCCAGATCAGCAGGATGGGAAGCAGCACGTGGAATAGCGAAAGCAGCCTCACCCACAGCGGAACGCGCGCGTCCCACATATACTCGGTACCGCGCAGCAGATGGCGGCCCAGAAAAAAGTGCCAGGCGATGTCGAGTCCCCAGGCCATGCCAATGACCGGTGTGGCCACAGCCTGCGTCGAAATCAGCAGCGCATTTCCACTGAAAATTCCCACACAGCCCAGCACCAGCGCCATATCGCAGAGCTGTAGAAATGTCTCCCCGCCCCAGTAGTACCAATACAGCGGTATCCATACGCTCAGCCAAAGCAGTGCGATCCCCCGCAATTTGGGAAATGGAGTCGCCACGATTATCTTTCAACCGGTTCTGTTGCGCGGTTTTCCGTCCAACCCTACTTCAGATAAATTGCCAGCCAATCGAGCACCGTCTTATGCCACAACTCGCTGTTTTGCGGCTTCAAGATCCAGTGCCCTTCATCGGGGAAAATCAGCAGTTTTGAGGGCACGCCTTGGCGTTGCAGCGCGGTAAAAAATTCCAGGCTCTGCGTATAAGGCACGCGGTAGTCCAGCTCACCGCAAATCACCAGCGTCGGCGTCTTGTACTTTCCGAACTCCGCGGCATATTTCTTCGGGGACCATTTTTCATACGCAGCTGGATTGCTCCACGGCGTCCCGCGCATTTCGTGCTCGGGAAACCACAGCTCCTCCGTGGCCCCGTATTCGCTCTCCTGGTTGTAGACTCCGGCGTGCGAGATGATCGATTTGAAACGCCCTTTGGTTTGCGATTCGAACCAGTCCATCATGAAGCCGCCGTAGGAAGCCCCTGCTGCAGCCATCCGGTTCCCATCGATGAACGGGTACTTCTTAAGAGCGAAATCTGTTCCGTGGATCAGATCCGTGTACGCCTTGCCGCCCCAGTCATCCTGAATCTCATCGGTAAATTTCTGGCCAAACCCGGTCGAACCACGTCGATTGATCAGTAGCACTACATAACCCGGCGACGCCAAAACCTCCGGATTCCAGCGGTAGCTCCAGCCATCGTGCCACATGGTCTGCGGGCCTCCATGGGCGATCAGCAAAAGCGGATATTTTTTAGCCGCGTCGAACGCCGGCGGCCGCACCAGCATCGCGTGGATTTTCGTTTTGTCCGAGGCGTCGAACCAGAAATGTTCTGCGGCCGGCAAGTCGAGTTGCGCCAGTCGCTCGGCGTTGTGCCGCGTGAGTTGCCGCACCCCGCTGCCGTTTTCCGCCGCGGCGGCAAAAACTTCCGCCGGCGCTTGGAGGCTCGATTGCGTGAAAATCAGCGTCTTGCCGTCAGGCGTGAGCCCAAATCCCTCCACGGTAAACAGCCGCACTACGCCCTTCGGCTCGCTCCCGGCCGCCGCGGCCATATTGAAGATGGCCACCACGCCGCGATCCTCGGCTGTGAAATAGAGTGACTTGCCGTCGGGCGCCCAGGCAATGGTATCCACGCTGCGATCGAAGTTTTCGCTGAGATTCGTGTGCTTGCCGCTGGCGCGGTCGTAAAGCATCAAGCGCCAGCGGTCCGCCTCATACGCGGCGATGAGTTGCGCGTGATACGCAATCGTCTTTCCATCCGGTGAATACACCGCGCCGCCATCGAAGCCGGGATTCGTGGTAATGCGCTTGGGCGCCGCGCTGCCGTCTACCGGCACCACAAAAAGATCTCCGTTCGTGCTGATGGCCGCCTCTTTGTCCGCGTTGGCGGTGAAGCAGATCTCCTTGCCGTCCGGCGAAAACGCCAGCTCGTCCGGCCCACCCAGCGAGAATGGCGGCACGTCGTAATCCGCCTCTGGAGTCAGGTCACGCGCGGCGCCTCCCGTGGCCGCCACGGCGAACAGGTGGCTGCGCTTCCCCTCGCTGAAATGCGTCCAGTGCCGGTACAGCAGATGCTCGTAAATCCGCGCCTTCACTTTGCTTTTTTCGCGTTCGGCATCGCGCTTCTGGTTGCAGGCGTCGTCTTTGCAATCCAGATAAACTTCGCTGGTAAACGCAAACGTTTTGCCGTCCGGCGACCACAACAGATTGTCGGCGCCGGTGGAAATTCCCGCGATTTTTGCAGCCTCGCCTCCCTCCTCCGCAATCACATAAATCTGCGCAGCGCCGTCGCGGCTGGAGAGAAATGCAATACGCTTCGAATCCGGCGACCAGCGCGGCCCGCTCTCGTGCCCGCTCCGCGTAAGCTGCTTGGGCTCGCCGCCCGCCACCGCCACCACCCACAAGTCGCGCGCCAGGCGGTTCGCCTCCATGTCGGGCGTAGCCACGGTATAGGCCACCAGCTTGCCGTCGGGAGAGACCTGCGACTCCGCCACGCGGTGCATCGTCACCAGGTCTCCAAACGAAATGGCGCGCTTGGACTGCGCCCCGGCCACGCACGGCGCTCCCACGGACAGGCCGAAAATGAACAGCGCTCCCACCAAGCTCAGCATCCAGCGTTTCATAAAAGCTCTCCTGCGCGCCTGAATCCGGGGTTTATAACCGCGCCGCATCATTACACTTTCCAGACGCATTTCCAAGTAGACTACCCGCGTGCCGGCCCGCGACGAATCAGGGCGGGAAATTATGACCAGCAGAGATATGTTGCGCGCCTCCGCGCCAGCCGCAGCTTTGCTCGCTCTGCTGGCCGCACTGCTGGTCTGGCAGAGTGCCGGCCACAGTACGCTTCCGGTAACCCAGCTGGATTCCAGCAACCAGCAGCTTCGTGAGGCATTCAACCGCGATGCCCAGAGCGTGCGCCTTCTCCTGCTGCTCGATCCCACTTGAAGCGTCTGCCTTCGGGGGGCCTCCGAAGTCCAGCGCACTGTCCTGAAGGCAAATCCGGATGCGAAGCTGAAGGTCTACGTTGTTTGGCTGCCCGTTTTCGCTGGTGGTCGCGCAGCCTATGCCGACGCCCAGCGCGAGGCGCGCACGCTTTCCGGCGCGCGCGTCGAGCACTTCTGGAATCCGGACGCGTCGCTCGGCCGCCAGTATGCCGCGCGCTTGAATCTTCCGGCGCGTTTCCATCTCCCCGCAAGCCTTCCGGCCTGGGACGTCTACTTCATTTTCCCCGCGGGAACTCTCTGGGGAACTCAGCAGGACGACCAGCCGCCCGTCCCCCCGTTCTGGATGCATCAACTGAGCGGCGCGCCCAGCGATCGGTGGCTGGATCCCGAGAAGTTCGCGCAAGCTGTGCAGCGCTACCTCGCTACGGCAGCGAATCCGCAATCCCGTCTGCCGGTCCCACCACCGGAAGTATCACGCGCGAGCCATGCCTGCGGTCATGATAGATCGTGATCGTAGCGGCGCGAGCTTCCGCCGAATCCATTTCCAGCTTGCCGGTCTGCAGGTTCACAGAAAAGTGCGGAGCAAACGCTCCAGAGACCTGCACGCGCACGCGGTGACCACTGCGGAATAAATTGCTGGTGATAAGGTTTTCGAGCTTGACCGTATACACGGCGCCCGGCTTCAGTAACTCCCGCTTCGTTCCGCTCCGGTAGCTTGCGCGCTGCACATCGGGGCCCGGGCTCATCAAATTAAAGGCCGTGCCATCCGGCGCTACGTCGAGAAGACGCACCCACAGGTCCAGATCCGGCGCGTCGCTCGAAAGAAAAATCTCCGCGCGGATTTTCCCGGTGACTTCCACGTCGCTTGTCACCGGCGCGGAATCGAATACCAATACTCCGTCACGCCCCTCGAGCGCCCGGTAGTCGTGCGCGCCCAGGACGTCGCCAAACGGATCACGCAGCGGATGCGCCGGGTCGGAGATAAAACTGCTCTTCGCATTTGCATCCCACGATGGCTTCGCACGCAGCACCCCCGTTTTTCCACGCTCCACGGCTCCGCCCACGGCTCCACCCACAGCTCCCCCTAGATTTAAATTTACCGGCGTGGTGGGTGGCGGCCAGGATTCCCGTTCGTGCCAGGCATTCTCACCCATAACAAAGTAACGCACCGCATTGTCGCGCTCCACGCCGTTGGCCACGCCTCGGACGTAGTAGTCCAGCCAGCGCAGCACCGTTTCGTCGTAATCGATCGCCGCGGACGGCCCGAACTCGCGCTCGCCGAATTTTGTGCGCCCGGTGTTGGCCACGCCGTGCATCCACGGCCCCAGCAACAGGTGCGTCGCGGGATCTTTTTTTCCGCGTCGCGCCGCCACCAGCCCTTGGAAGTTGGTCGTCGCGCCTTCAGGCCCGTACGTTTCATCATGCCAGCCGGAGAGATTTAGGACGGCTGCGGTGACGCGAGCGTACTTGCCGCGCAGCTCTGCCCAGTCCCACCACGGATCCGTGGGCTGGTGTTCCAGCCATTCGTAATACCACGGAGCGAGTTCCTTCAAATCAGGCAGCGTGCCAAGCGGAAGGTGACTTTCGATTCGCGTGTGTTCGCGCTCCCAGCCGGCCTCTGCCTCGGCTTCAGTTCGCGGGCCGGGAAGATTCTTTTTCACGCGCACGTCAGGCGCAATGTTGTTCCAGATCCAGGATTGCCAGGAGAGATCGAAGACTCCACCAGAATAGAAAAAATTTCGCGGCGTCGAGAACGTCATGGCCGGCACCATGGCTTTCAAATGGGGCGGCTGTTCCATCGCCGCAAGCCACTGTACTGCGCCGGGATAAGAAAGCCCGAAAGTGCCCACGGCGCCATTCGACCACGACTGCTTCGCGGCCCATTCGATCGTGTCGTAGCCATCGCGCCCTTCGTTGCGGTAGGCCTGGAACTCGCCCTGCGAATGGAAGCGCCCGCGCACATCCTGGACCACCACGGCGTAGCCGCGCCCCACCGCCTTCACAAATGTCGTGTATTCCGTCTGCGCTTCGTCCTTCCCGTACGGCGTGCGATAAACCAGCACAGGGAAACGGTCCGCGCCGCGTGGCCGCAAGATGTCTGCGCGCAGGAGTACCCCGTCGCGCATGGGAATATCCACGTTGCGCTCAATCGTGAAGTTTTCCTCCGCCGCGGGTGCAATCGTTCCGGAACCGAAAGTGGCGGCGACAACACCCATAAGGCTGAAGAGCAACGCTCGTCGCGATACTGGTCTCATATTCGCAAACATTAACTCACCTTTTGTCCCACCATCATCCTCGGCTGCGTCCCCGGCGCGCAGCTAGACTTCGCCGGCGGCAGCGCTCGCGCGCCGCCGTGCCCACAGCCAGTTGACCAGCGCCACACTCATCGTCGCGAGAATAGCGATCAGCTCGCCGCGTCCCATGCGCAGCGCCAGCACCAGCGCGAATAGAACTCCCAATCCGGCCCATACCGGTGCCGCCGGTAATCGAAACGCATCCGCATCCGGCCGCTTGCGTCGCAGCGTCAGCACCGAGGTGCAAACCACTCCGTAGGTCAACAGCCGCGCCACCGCCGAGAGAACCGCGTTCCACGTAAAGCTGCCCGCAACAGCTAGCGCGTACATAATCACCGCAACCGCCAGGATGGAAACATAAGGTGTGCGGAACTTTCGCGCCACCGCCGCGAACACCGGCGGAAAATCTCCACGTTCCGCCAGCGCAAATGTAAGCCGCGGCGCGTTGAGCATCTGCGAGCTGACGTTGCCGTAAACCGAAACCAGCGCGCCCGCGGAAAGAAACGCGGCTCCCGCGGGACCCATAAAAAGCCTGGCAGCTTCGGCCAGCGGGCGATCCGTGGTCGACGCCGGTCCCAGCGTACGCAATACCACCACCTGAATGAGCGTGTAAATGATCGTGCAAATGCCCAGTGAAGTAAAAAGCGCGAAGGGAACATCGCGCCGCGCGTTGCGCGCTTCGCCCATGGGCAGCAGCGCCCCTTCAAATCCTCCGTAAGCAAAGACCAGCAAAAGTATCGCGCTCAGCCAGTTGCTTCCGGAGGGCGATGCCGCGCCGGTCAGCGCCGTGAGCGGCGCCGGTCCTGGACCATGCACCAGCGCCAGACCTAAAACGATGAATATGCTGAGCGGCAGTAACTTTGCCACCGCGAAAAAACTGCTGACGTTAACTCCGTCCTTCACTCCGCGTATGTTCACGGCCGCCAGCACGCCAATGATCACCGCTAATACCAGCGCGCGCGCCAGCCCCATGTTCGCGCCCGGTACAAATTCCGCCAGATACTGCACAAAAATATTGGCGTTTGCCGCGCCCGAGGCCAGCCGCACCAGCCAGGTCAGCCATGCAATTTGAATGCCCGTCAACCGGCCATAGGCCTCGCGCGCGTAAAGATAAGGTCCACCGGCTTCGGAGAATTGTGAGGCCACTTCCGCGAAACAGGCCATGATAATGCCCATTCCTAACGCGGCCGCCACGTAGGCCCAGGGGCCGTAACTTCCCAGCAGAGCGGTAACCTTCGAGGGCAAGCCGAAGATTCCGCTTCCCACCACCGCGTTCACCATGAGCGCAATCAAGCCCCAGCGCCCAATGGCGCGGACCAACGTGCTCCCGGATTGCGGCGGCGCTGACATTGTTTTTTCCAGAAATACAAAAACTGCGCCGTGACGCTACGTCGTCGCCGCTATCTTGTCAACCATTCGTAATTGCACTGGCACTCTTGCCCTTGGTCGGTGGCTGGCCAACTCTCACGCAAAAATCTGCTAGAATCTCGCCTTCGTCAGGAGTCGCAGGTTGCCTTCTCAAGATTCACTATTCTCCGGCGTGTCGGCTGTTACTTCGCGCGGTGCCGCGTGACCTCCGCTCTTTTTCCGCGTAATTTCCGCAAGACCTATCCCGAAGCGGTTCGGGGCGACGGGTGCTACATCGTTACCGCCGACGGCCGGCGCATTCTCGACGCGGCCGGCAGCGCCGCGGTCGTTTCCATCGGCCACGGTGTCGCGGCAGTAGGCCAGGCCATGGCCGGGCAAGCGCAACACCTTGCCTTCGCCCACACCTCTCAATTCCAGACGGCCATTGCCGAACGCCTCGCTGCTCGTGTGCTGGCGCTGGCGCCGCCCGCGTTCCGCAAGGGCGGCCGCGTCTATTTCACTTCGGGAGGTTCGGAAGCCGCGGAAACCGCTCTGAAACTTGCACGCCAATATTTCGTGGAGCGTGGCCAGCCCCAGCGCGTGCGCATGGTGGCGCGCTGGCAGAGTTATCACGGCTCTACGCTCGGCGCCATGGCCGTTTCCGGAAACACCCGCCGCCGCGAGAAATTTCTTCCCATGCTCCCCGACTGGGGACATATCGCTCCCTGTTACTGCTATCGCTGTCCTCTTGGACTGAAATACCCGGAGTGCGACGTGGCCTGCGCTGACGAGTTGGAGAAATTCGTAGCCGGTGTTGCTCCCGAAACGGTTGCCGCATTTCTCTTCGAGCCGGTTGTGGGCGCGACGCTCGGCGCGGTAGCTCCGCCTCTTGGTACGCCAAACTATGTCCAGCGCCTCGCCGACATCTGCCGCCGCCATGGAATTCTGCTGATTGCCGATGAAGTGATGAGCGGCATGGGGCGCACAGGAATCCCCTTCGCCGTGGAACACTGGGGAGTAACGCCGGACATCATCCTGGTGGGGAAGGGAATTGCCAGCGGTTACGCCCCGCTCGGCGCGGTGATTGTTGCCCCGCATGTAGTCGATGCTATTGCCAACGGCTCCGCGGCCTTCGATCACGGATTCACTTACCAGATGCATCCCGTTTCAATGGCCGCAAGCCACGCGGTGCTCGATGTGCTCGAGGAGCGCCGTTTATTCGAGCGCGTCGCCCCCATGGGAGCAGCCCTGCTCGAAGCGCTTGCGCCTCTGCGTGCATCGCCCATCGTCGGCGACCTTCGCGGCATGGGTCTGTTGATTGGAATTGAATTTGTGCGCAACGCCGCCACGCGCGAGCCCTTTCCGTCCGAGGCCAATGTGGCCGAACGCATCCGCCTCGCCGCCCTCGAACGGGGCGTGGCCGTCTACCCCACACAGGGTTGCGTGGACGGTCGCGCAGGCGATCACATCCTGCTCGCCCCGCCGTTTATTCTGAGCAATCACGAGATCCAGGAAATCGCCCAGGCTCTGCAATACGCCGTAACCCGTGTCGCCGAAGGAATGGCACTCACCCCATGAGATATTCAGACAGCCCGGCGGCAACTAGTAACTCGTTGGTAATCATCGCCAGAAAATTGCGGATTATTTTATGTTTAACAGGCAATTTATTTTTACCAAAAAATCTTGTGTAATTTTTAATATGTTAACCAAGCAGAGGTATCTCTTTTCGAATGTGCCAGTTACAAGGAGCCTGTCGTGTCGCGTTTTCTGCGGCTTCCTCCTCATACCGCTGCTCGTCCTCGCCGGTTCCGCGCAATCCGACACCACCCCGCCGCGCCTTCGCGGCTTCACGTCCGCCGGCTCGCTCGCCCAATCTAAACTCGAAACCGAATTCAAAACCATCCCCTCGCCTGAACGCGCGCGCGATTGGCACCGCTATTTCACCGCTGAGCCGCATCCCGCGGCCTCGGCGCGCAACAACGAACTCGCCGGCTACATCGCAGCCGAATGGAAAAAGCAGGGTTGGGAAGACGTGGTCATCCGCCAGTACGACGTTTGGCACTCCGCACCGCGCGAAATCAGCGTGGAAATGACCGCACCCGTGAACTACCGTGCGTCCTTGCGCGAAGATTCCTACGCAGTTGATCCCGACACCAGCAATCCCCGCGTCAGCTCTGCTTATCTCGCATATTCGGCGTCGGGCGAAGTCACCGCGCCCGTCGTCTACGCGCACAGCGGTAATCCCGAAGACTACGATGTCTTGCGAAAAGCTGGAATCGATGTTCGCGGCAAGATCGTGCTGGTCCGCTATTCAAATCCCTACAGCTATCGCGGCTTTAAAGCTCTCACCGCGGAGCGCATGGGCGCAGCCGCTCTGCTGATCTATTCCGACCCGCAAGAGGACGGTTTCAAGCGCGGTAAAGTTTTCCCGGAAGGGCCGTGGGGCCCGGAGAGCCACATTCAGCGCGGCGGGATTCCCTACGACTTCATTGTGCCGGGCGATCCGCAGACGCCAGGCTGGGCTTCGGTGCCCGGCGCAAAACGCATACCTGTTGAACAGGCGCAATCCTTGCCGAAGATTATGGCCGTGCCGCTGTCGTGGCGCGACGCCAAGCCGCTGCTCGAAAACATGGACGGTCCCGCGGCGCCGAAAAATTGGCGGGGCGCGCTGCCCATCAAATATCGACTGAGCGGGCGCGTGCTTGCCCACGTAAAAGTAGATATGAAAACCAGCATCGAGCCTTATTACGTGGTCGAGGCGCGCCTGCGCGGGGGCGAACGGCCGGACGAATGGATCGTGATGGGCAATCATCGCGACGCATGGGAATTCGGCGGCGTCGATCCTTCGAGCGGTACCGCTTCGATGATGGAGGTTACTCGCGCGTTAGGTTCGCTCAAGCAGCAGGGCTGGCGCCCGCGCCGCACGATGATCGTCTGCAGCTGGGATGGCGAAGAATTTGCTCTCACCGGTTCCACCGAATGGGGCGAGCAGTTCGCCGATGATCTGAAAGAAAAGGGAGTCGCCTACATCAATGTGGACTCCTCCACTTCCGGCCCCAGTTTTGATCCCAACGCTGTGCCTTCGCTCGCGCCATTGTTGATCGAGGTCAGCCGCGCGGTGACGGATCCATCCGGGAAATCACTTTACGAAGCGTGGAAGCTTTCCGCCGCGCATAGCGCCGGCAAAACATCGCTCCCGGACAGCGACCTGGTCAACACGCGCATTGGCAGCGGCTCTGACCACACTGTGTTCCTCAATTTCGACGGCGTTCCCAGCATCCTTCTGGGTTTTGAAGGCCCCTACGGCGTCTATCATTCGCAATACGATAATTTTTACTGGATGAACCATTTCGGCGATCCCGGATACCGTTACCACACGCTGATGAGCACGTTGTGGGGCGTGCTGGCTTTGCGGCTGGCAAATGCCCAGGCTCTGCCATTCGATTTTGGCGCATACGCATCGAGTCTTCGCCAGTTCGTTCAGGAAGTCGACCAGCGCAATAAGTTGCGCGGCCGCGTGGATTTAAGTTCTCTCTATGCGCATCTGGCGGAATTTGAAGACGCCGGGCAGGCGCTGGCGCGAGGCACGGAAAGCGCGCTGGCCGCCGGTCACCTCGACGTTCCAACAGCGAATGAGATTAATCGCCGCATCATGGAAGTGGAACGAAACTGGCTCAACCCTGAGGGCATTCCCGGCAGGCCGTGGTTTAAGCACATGCTCTATGCGTCACGCTTTACCTACGCGCACCTGGAAGTGCCCGGCCTCACCGAGGCCGCCGAGGCAAAAAATTGGAAACTGGCAGGCGAACAAGCCCAACTGATTGATCAGGCCGTAATCAAAAACACTGCGCTGCTTCGCGAAGCCATCGCCATACTGGCAAAAGGAATCAGCGCGGAGAAATAGCCGCCGCTCGGAGGAATCTTGAAGTTCAAAAGTTATGCTGTCTTGCTCGGTTTGCTAGGAATGCTCTCTGTACTGGCCCTGCCGGCCCGTGCCGCGGACGTAAAACAGCTCGAGGCGCAGGTCGAACGCGTACGCACCGGTTTCCACGGCCGCATGGCCGTGTACATGAAAAACCTTACTACCGGCGACGAAATCGCGCTCGACGCCGATCGCGTGCATGAAACTTTTAGCATCATCAAAGTGCCCATCATGGTCGAGGTTTTGCGCCAGGCCGAGAGCGGCGCTTTTTCCCTCTCCGACCGCATCGAGCTGAAGGCCGCCGATGCGCGCTGGCCGTCGGGCGTTCTCTACGCTCTCGATCCCGGCCTGCGCCCAACCGTCAAGGATCTGCTGACGCTGATGATCATCATCAGCGACAACGCCGCCACGGACCTGCTCGGTGACAAAGTAGGCCGCGCCAACGTCACAAAAACGATGCGCGCGCTGGGCTTTGAGAAAACGACTGTCGAGCATTCCGACCTCGATTGGGACCGCACCTGGCTCGGCACTCTTGACCCACACTTCCGCTCCGCCCCGGTGGAAGAGGTGATGCGCTTTCCCTTTGAAAAGTTTAGCGACGCGCAAGTGGACGAAGCCTTCCGCCATGTGATCGAAGATACCGATATGTATTTTGGGCGTAGCACAGCGCGAGAGATGGGCCGCCTTTTTGAAAAAATGGCGCGAGGTGAGCTGGTCTCCAAGAAGGCCAGCGATTTCATGCTCGAAATTTTGAAAAAGCAGCAAGTAAACAACCGCTTCCCGCGCTACCTGCGCGGCATCACCGTGGCGCACAAGACCGGTGACGGCCAGCCCTGGGTGGCCAACGACGCCGGAATCTTATGGGTAAATAACCAGCCCATTGTGCTGGTCGTGTTCACCGACCACGATCGCCTGGAAACTTCGGCGCTGCACGACGCAATCGCCCGCGTGGCCGCGCTGGTGGCGCGCCACTATGGCGGAAAACTTGCGCCGGATTTCGAGCCGCGGTGATGCGGCTCAGTTTGCGGAGGAGAACAGCTTGAAACACCAATGGTTGAGAATCGCTTTGCCGGCCCTGGCGCTGGTAATCGTTGTTGCCGCTCAATCGCCCGCCCAGCAGAAGCCGCGCGCGCGAGATATTGGCGTTCCCTTTGACGGCACGCCGGGCCCGCTCAACGCGATTACAGATGTCGCCGGCGTGGAAGTGGGTCACAGCACAATTATTTCCGGCGAGGGAAAACTGATCGTGGGCAAAGGCCCGGTACGCACCGGCGTGACCGCAATTCTGCCGCGTGGCCGCGAGCTGATGGATCCCGTATTCGCCGGGTGGTATTCACTCAACGGCAACGGCGAGATGACCGGCACTACCTGGGTGGAGGAGTCCGGCTTTCTGGAAGGGCCGGTGATGATTACCAACACGCACAGCGTTGGCGTAGTGCGCGATGCCGTCGTGGCGTGGCGCATTCAGCACGGCCCGGCCGATCAGTCCGGTTATTGGTGGTCGCTTCCGGTTGTCGCTGAAACTTATGATGGCCACCTCAACGACGTCAACGGGCTGCATGTGAAATCAGAAAACGCTTTTGAAGCTCTCAATTCCGCGCGCGGCGGGCGGGTCGTGGAAGGAAACGTCGGCGGCGGCACCGGAATGATCTGCAACGAATTCAAAGGTGGAATCGGCACGGCCTCGCGCAAGCTCGACGCGAAGGGCGGCGGCTATACCGTCGGCGTGCTGGTGCAATGCAACTTCGGATTGCGGGGGCGGCTGGTGATCGCCGGCGTGCCCGTTGGAAAAGAAATTTCGGAGCACCCCGCATACGCCTCCGCCGCCGGACCCTCTAGCGATGAAAAAGGCTCCATAATTATTGTGATCGCCACCGATGCGCCGTTGCTGTCGAATCAACTCAAGCGTCTGGCGCGTCGCGCCGCTCTTGGCCTGGGCCGCGTCGGCAGCATCTCCGGCAACGGCTCGGGCGATATCTTCATCGCGTTTTCCACGGCAAATCCAGGCGCGTGGCAGCCCACCGGTGTGCGCTCTATTCAAATGCTCCCCAACGACCGGATGGAGTCACTGTTCGAAGGCACTGTGCAGGCCACTGAAGAAGCCATCGTCAACGCCATGATCGCTGCCGAGACCATGACTGGCGCGGACAACCACACCGTTATTGCGCTGCCGCACGAGAAGTTGCGCGAAGTCCTGAAGAAATACAATCGCCTCGCCAAGTAAAGAGCTACGCAAAGGTGTCGATCTGCTGAAGCGAGTCCTGGCGATACTGGCGCTGCTTGTTCTCTTCGCGGCTTACTTCCTGTGGCGTGGCAGGCAGCCTGCAGTGCGCGTCGTGGCCATCACCCATGTCGCCGTGGTCGACCTCGCGCCAGATCCTGCACCTGCACCCGCCACTGAGCTCACACCAAAGCGCACAACAATCGGCACACTGCGGCGTGACTTCACCGTCGTCGTGGTGGGTGAGCGCATAACGGCCGTACGGCCCAGCCGCGACATTGCCATTCCTGCGGGCGCGCGGGTGGTGGACGCCACGGGGAAATATTTGATCCCCGGCCTCTGGGATATGCACGTCCACTTGACTGGCGCGGGAGAGCCAACCGGCAGCCGTCAGTTTATTGTGCCGCTGCTGGTTGTCAACGGCATCACCGGCGTTCGCGACATGGGCGGCCCGCTCGATGCGCTCCTCGCAATTCGCCAGGAAATCTGGAGCGCCAAAGTAATAGGCCCGCGCATTGCGCTCTCAGGCCCGTATCTCGATGGCCCGCACCCGGCATTCCAGCCTTCGATCCCACTTTCGGATGCGCCTGCCGCCCGGCTGGCTGTGCAGTGGCTTTCTGAGCGCGGCGTGGATTTCATAAAGGTGCAATCGCTTCTTCCTCGCGACGCGTACTTCGCCATTGCGGAAGAGGCGCGACGTCTGAAAATGCCGTTCGCCGGACACGTGCCCGAAACGGTTGGTGCTGCGGAGGCTTCCGACGCAGGCCAAAAGAGCATTGAGCATCTGACTAATGTTTTGCTCGGCTGCGGCATACTGAAAAACATTCCGGTGGGGAATGAGTCAGACCCCGGCGCGGAAAGCGCCGAAGCCAAGCACGAAAGGCAATGGGAGCAGATGCTGCTGTCCGGCTTCGATTCAAAAAAGGCCGCCGCACTGTTCGCGGTCTTCCTGCGTAACCGCACTTGGCAGAGTCCGACGTTAATTATGATTCGAAACATGGGCCTGGCTACCGCGAACGAAGAGCTATTGACCGACCCGCGTTTAGCTTACGTCCCTGAAGCCGTGCGCAAGAACTGGACTCGCAATCGCGAGGCGAGGCTGGCCGGACGATCACCGGAAGCTCTCGCTCTACGACGCGCCTTCTTGGAGAAACAGATCGCCGTAACCGGCGCGATGCGACGTGCAGGCGTAGAATTCCTTGCCGGAACGGACACCGCTGCCCCTTATGTGTTTCCGGGATCGAGCCTGCACGAAGAACTCGAGTTGTTCGTGCAAGCGGGATTCACGCCTGCCGAGGCGCTGGCTTCAGCGACAGTAAATCCGGCGCTCTACCTGGGGATGGAGGATAAACTCGGCGCGGTAGAGACAGGAAAGCTCGCGGATCTGGTGCTGCTCGACGGCAATCCGCTGGAAGATATTCGCAACACGCGCAAGATTTTTGCCGTAATGCTGAACGGCCGGCTGCTCGATCGCTGGCAACTCGACGAAATCAAAGCACGCGTGGCGGCCCGCGGAAAACAGTAAGAGTCTGCATCGTTGGCGCGAGGCTGCCAGCTCTCCAGCCCCGTCCACGCCATCATTTTCGCGCCAGCACGGCGCGAAAATAGGTAGGGGCGAGATCATGCAGTTCGCTGGAAGCAAATCCCGCAGCCCGCAACATCCGTTCATATTCCGCGAAGGTGTACGCATTTCCGCCCGGCGTTGTGACCAGCATCATCATGCTGAACGCAGCGGGGACTCGCGGAGAGACGCGATCCTCGTTGGGGATAAACTCTAGGATCGCCGTTCGGCCGCCTTTGGCCAATGCCTTCCAAACTTTACGCAGCACGTTTTCTACAGTGGCCGGAGCGAAGTGATGCAGAAAATTGACCAGCAGCACGAGGTCATAGCCGTTGCCAAAGTCCACGTCGAAAGCACTCCCGGCGATAGTGTGGAAACGGTTACTGATTTCAGCCGCGCGAGCATTCTCGAGCGCCACTTCCAGAACATTGGGCCAGTCCACCGCAGTAATCTCGGCATTCGGGTTTCGCTTGGCCACGGCGATGCCGTAAAGGCCATGTCCCGCCGCGATGTCCAGGACTTTAACTTTTGCGCCTGTGTCGGTTGTGAGCAATCCGGCCAGCAACTCCGCCGGAAACGTCATGAGGGGCGCCATGGCGCGCGCAAAGTTCACCCAGATAGGATGCTCAGGTGCAACCACGCCCTGCCCCGCCACTCCTCTGCCGCTTCGCACCGCTGATGCGACGTCCTGAAACGGATCCACCTGCGGCGGTGAGAGGAGAAATTCCACGGCCGTGCCCATGTAACCAGGAGATTTCTTACTGAGGAAAACGCCCGAGTCGGGCGTCAACGCATATCGATCACCGGTTTTCGTCAACAAACCGATGAGTGCAAGGTAGTCGCACAAAATACGCATGCCTCGTTCGGAAGCATGCGAGCGAGCAGCCAGCGCTGCGGCGGTTTTTGCTTCCTCCGCCATGCCCGTGAAGACATCGAGTTCCAAAGCGGCTTTGATTGCTCCTGTTCTTTGAAATCCATGGATACTTTCAAAAATCAACTCCAACGATGGCACCTGCGACGCGCTCGATTGAGACATGGCTTCACGCTCCAATAATGGCTTTACGCTTCAATCTTGGTCTTCTACTGTCGCTAGATGGGGGTGGCAGTTTTGCGTGGCGGATTGAAGAATGGCAACGGCGCGACTGTTGCGGTCACCTTGTGGCGCACAGCTTCCACGGTGTACTCCATCTGTAAAGCCGTGCCTACTTTGGCGTTCTCGCTCGAAACACTGCCCAGCGCGATGAGCCGTTTCAACGTCGGCGACCATGTGGATGAGGTCACTTTTCCAATCTGATTGTTGCCGCGATAAAGCGGCACGTGCACGCGCGAGGCCGTGCTGGGGGTCTGCGGCGCCAGGCCCGCTTCGCTGTAAAGCGCGTCCACATCGTTCCATTCAATATTCAGGCCCACCAGCTGTCGCGTCGCGCCGCGCTTGTTTTCCGCTTCAAGAGCGCCGCGGCCGACGAAATGTTCCTTGTCGAGATGCACCAGGCGGCCCAATCCAAGCTCGTAAGGCGAGTAACGCTGCGCATCGATCAACGCCTTCTTGCTGCTGATAAAATCCACTTCGATCAGCAACAGACCGGCCTCGATACGCGCAATGTCCAGCGCAATCATTCCCGCGGGTTGGATATCAAAGCGCTTGCCGTGCTCCATCAGCGCATCCCACACTTGCGGCGCTTCCTTCCATGGCATCCAGATTTCGTAGCCCAGGTCGCCGGTATAGCCGGTCCGCGAGATTTCCACGGGCACTCCGGCAATCTTGCCCGAGGTCACGCGGAAATACTTCAAATTCTCGATAGGCGCTTCGGCCAAAGTTGCCAGCAGCCGGCCCGAGGTCGGTCCTTGCAGCGCCAGTGAAGCAACTTGCTCCGACACATCATCGATATTCACGTCGAGGCCGAGGGCATTCTGGCGAAGCCAGCGAAGGCTGGCATCGGCCGCAGTCCAGCGATAAGTATTCTCGGCCAGCCGCGAGATCGTGCCGTCATCAATAATTTTGCCTTGCTCGTCGCACCAGCAGCAATAAATTACGCCACCTACCGAAACCTTATTGATGTCGCGCGTAATCACGCGATTGATAAGCTTGGCGGCGTCCTGGCCGGTGAGCAGATATTTGTAGAGTGGCGTGACGTCGATCAGCGCGGCGGACTGGCGAATGGCATTGTATTCGTGCTCGTGATGCGTCTCATAGACGCTGGGGGCCCAATACCCCGACCATTCGCGATAATTCAAGCTCTCGCAAAGCGCGAGCTCGCGCTCGTGAAACGGCGTTCCTACTGGCACGCACCCTCCAGAGTTGCAAATACGCGGACGAAAGAAGCAGTATAGCGGGCGTCTCTCCCAACCCGCAAGCATGGCCATGAGTTGCGCCCGGCGTCGCGCAAAAGCCCGCTTGTAGCGCGCGGCTCGCCTCTATACAATACTCGTTTGTTTTGTGTAGGCGATTTTCTGCTGCGCGCACGCCACCGCTTTCATGACCTTAAACACAAATAGCAACGGTAAGTACGACGCCATCATCATCGGCGGCGGCCACAACGGCCTGGTAGCGGCCGCGTACTTGGCCCGCGCCGGAAAAAAGGTTCTGGTGCTTGAGCGGCGTTATGTTCTCGGCGGCGCCGCGGTCACCGAAGAGATCATCCCGGGATTCAAGTTCTCGGTTTGCTCTTACGTAGTGTCGCTGCTGCGGCCGGAGATCATCCGCGAGTTGGATCTGCCGCGGCACGGCCTCGAGATTCTTCCCCTCGACGGCACTTTCACGCCCATGCACAGCGGCGATTACCTCTGGCGCATGGACGATCACGGCAAGTCACGGCGTGAGATCGCCCGTCATTCCAAGCTTGACGCCGAGGCCTACGAAGAATTCGGCAAAGCCATGCACCAGCTTTGCAAGTTCGTGAAGCCGATCATGAACATGGTGCCCCCTGACCCGACTTCCCTCAACCCCAAAGACTGGTCGAAACTGCTTTTTCTGGGGAAGCGCTTCCAGCAGCTGCCGCGTGAGGACCGTTACAACATCGTTCAGTTGATGACCATGAGCGCGGCCGATTTTCTCGATCAGTGGTTTGAGACGGACGTGCTTAAGGCGACCATGAGCGCCTCGGGAATTATCGGCACTTTCCTGGGGATCCGTTCGCCGGGAACGGCCTACGTTCTGCTGCACCATTACATGGGCGAAATTGACGGCGCGTTTCGCGCCTGGGGTTTGCCGCGTGGCGGCACCGGCGCGATCTCCAATTCGATAGCGGCTGCGGCGCGCGAGGCCGGCGTCGAAATTCGCACGGAAACTCCGGTGGCAAAAATTCTGGTTAAGAATGGCAAAGCCACCGGTGTAGCGCTGGAAAACGGCGATGAGTTTCACGCGCAGGTAATTTCCTCCTGCTGCGATCCGAATCTGACATTTCTTAAATTTGTGGGTCGCGAAAATCTGCCGGACGATTTCGTCACCGAAGTGATGCGTTACAAATACCGCGGGTCGTCGGGCAAGGTCAATATGGCGCTCGACGGTCTGCCCGACTTCAAGGCCCTGCCCGGCGTGGGCCGCCATCTGCGCGGCGCGGTTTCCATTTCGCCGAGCATGGAATACATGGAGCGCGCTTACGACGATGCCAAGTATGGGCGCTTCTCGCGCCGCCCCTACATTGATATTGTCTTTCCCAGCTTGACGGATCCTTCGGTAGCGCCACCGGGCAAGCACACCATGTCGTGCTTCGTGCAGTATGCACCGTACGAGCTAAGCGAAGGCACTTGGGATGAAAAGCGTGAAGCGTTTGGCGACACCGTTGTGGAAACCATTTCCGAACATGCGCCCAATCTGAAAAGCCTCATCGTCGGCCGTCAAGTTCTCACACCGCTTGATATCGAGCGCGAATTCGGATTGACCGAAGGAAATATTTTTCAAGGCGAGCTTTCTCTCGAGCAGCTCTTTTTTCTGCGGCCAGTGGCCGGCTGGGCGCGGTACAACACCCCGATCAAAAACCTTTATCTTTGCGGCTCGGCGACGCATCCCGGCGGGGGCATCATGGGGGCTCCGGGACGTTTGGCCGCCCTGAAAATGCTGGCGGACTGGAAAAAGGGAGTGGTGGCTTAGTCGTGCCGGACGTTCTCATCATCGGCGCCGGGCACAACGCGCTGGTCACCGCCTTTTATCTGGCCAAGGCGGGACTCAAGCCGCTGGTGCTGGAGCGCAGCGCGAGCGTTGGAGGGGCCGCCGTCACCGACGAATTTTATCGCGGTTTCAAGTGCTCCACTCTCGCGCACGCGGCCGGCCCGGTGCTGGCGGAGATTGCGCACGACATGCGGCTGGAGCGCAACGGCCTGGAGATGATCGAGCCGGTCGCGCGCGTATTCGCGCCCGCGCCTGACGGCAGCTGGTTCGCTCTGTATTCCGACCTGGCTCGTTCCGTGGAATCCATCGCGCGCTTATCTCCGAAAGATGCGCAGCGCTACGGCGAGCTGGACAAGACTCTGAAGAAAATCAGCGGCGTGACCCGGCACCTGCTTTCCCTTACGCCGCCGTCGATCGATGGCGCGCCCTCACGCGAAGATGCGTGGAAACTTCTCAAGACCGGTAGAGGCTTCCGCAAACTTGGACGGCAGCAGATGTTCCAGGTATTGCGCTGGGGCCCGATGGCCGTCGCGGACTTTGTTGCTGAGTGGTTTGAAACGGACTTGCTGCGGGCGGCCATAGCCGCGCGCGGAATTTTCGGCACGGCGATGGGACCGTGGTCGGCGGGGAGCACCGCCGTAATGCTGCTGCGCGCCGCCGCGGATCCCCATCCCGGCGGCGTGTCTGCGTTTCCGCGTGGCGGCATGGGAGCCTTGACCGCGGCGATGGCCGCGGCGGCGCGCGCCGCTGGGGCCGAGATTCGCACCGGCGCAGAAGTCCGGCAAATCGGCGTGAAGAACGGAGTGGCCACCGGGGTAACGCTGACGAGCGGCGAAGAGATCCAGGCGAGGGCTGTGGTTTCCGGGGCCGATCCGCGCCGCACCTACCTGAAGCTGGTGGACCCGGTGCATTTCGAGCCGGCGTTCGTGGTGAAGATGCGGAACTACCGTAGCGCGGGCACGATTGCCAAGGTGAATCTTGCGTTGGACGGCGTGCCGGAGTTCTCGGCACTCGGGAGTTACGGGTCGGGCGCGGATCGCAACCAGGCGATGTCGGGGCGCATCCACATCGGGCCGGGCATCGATTATCTGGAGCGCGCGTTTGACGCCTCGAAGTACGGCGAGTTTTCTCCGCATCCTTATCTGGATATTTCCATTCCCTCGCTATCCGATTCCACCCTCGCGCCGGTGGGGAAACACGTGATGTCCATCTGCGCCCAGTATGCGCCGTACAAGTTGAAAGATGGCGACTGGAACACGCAGCGTGGGAATCTTGCGGACGCGATTATTCGCACGCTGGCGATTTATGCGCCGCGGCTTCCGGAAATGATTCTGGGCAAGCAGATCATCACGCCACTCGATCTTGAAGAAAAATACGGCCTCACCGGCGGCCACCCGTATCACGGCGAGCTGGCGCTCGATCAACTGTTCACCATGCGACCGGTTCTGGAGTTTGGCCGCTACCGCGCGCCGATCAAGAATCTGTTTTTGTGCGGCTCGGGTACGCATCCGGGAACCGGAGTTACCGGCGCTTCCGGGGCCAATGCCGCGCGCGAGATTCTGAAAGACCTCCGTAAGTAAGCTGGAATTCCGGCGAAATCAGCGGGGCTAGTGGTTCCGGAGTGCCGCGCTTGTTCGCCATTCCAGGACCAAGTAAGATAGTAGTTTGCCTGTAGCGCTCCCGCAGTAAGAGCCCGTCGTACAAACCGGCCGGAGCAGAAGGAGAAACACCATGGCCACAGCCGAAATCAAAGTTCAACGAGGGGAATTCATTAACGAGCCGTTTACCGACTTTTCGAAGCCGGAAAATCGCGCAGCCATGCTGGCAGCGCTGGCCAAGGTGAAGTCGGAATTCGGGCGCGAGTACCCGATGGTGATCGGCGGCGAGCACATCACCACCCCGGAAAAGACCACTTCCACCAATCCTTCGCGTCCCGACGAGGTGGTGGGAATTTTCCAAAAGGCTTCGGTGGAGCACGGCAACCGCGCGGTGGAGGAAGCCAACAAGGCTTTTCACACCTGGAAGCGCGTGCCCGCTGCGGAGCGCGTGGAGCTGCTTTTCCGCACGGCCGACCTGCTGCGCGAACACAAACTCGAGATGGCTGCATGGATGTGCTACGAAGTGGGCAAGAACTGGGCCGAGGCGGATGGCGACATCGCCGAGACGATCGATTTCTGCGAATTTTATGGACGCGAAATGCTGCGTCTGGCCGGCCCGCAGCCGCTGACGCCGATGCGCGGCGAAAAGAATTACCTGGTGTACATTCCGCTGGGCGTGGGCGCAATTATTCCGCCATGGAATTTCCCGGCGGCGATCATGGCCGGGCTGACGGTGGCGTCGATCGTCACCGGAAACACCGTGGTGCTGAAACCTTCGAGCGACTCGCCGACGACGGCTTACAAATTCCTGGAATTTCTGATCCAGGCGGGGCTGCCGAAGGGCGTGGTGAATTTTATTGTGGGGCCGGGGGGGACGACGGGGGAGGCGGTGTGCCGGCATCCCAAGACGCGCTACATCGCGTTCACCGGGTCGAAGGAAGCGGGGCTGCGCATCCAGGAGGTGGCGGCCAAGCCGCAACCGGGGCAGATGTGGATCAAGCGCACGATGTTGGAGATGGGCGGCAAGGACGCGATCATCGTGGACGATGAGGCGGACATCGACGCGGCCGTGGAAGGCGTGGCGCTCGCAGCGTTTGGGTATCAGGGGCAGAAGTGCTCGGCGTGCTCGCGGGCCATCGTGACGGAGAAGGTCTACGACACGTTTGTGGCGAAACTCAAGGCGCGGGTGGAGAAGATCACCGTGGGGCCTGCGGAAGATCCGGCAAACTTCATGGGACCGGTGATTAACAAGTCGTCGATGAAGTCCATTCAGGATTATATCGAGGTGGGAAAGAAGGAAGGGCGGCTGCTGACGGGCGGCGCGCAGGCTGGCGTGGATGGCTACTTCCTGCAACCGACGGTGATCGTGGACCTCAGCCCGAAGTCGCGGATCGCGCAGGAGGAGATCTTTGGTCCCGTGCTGGGGGTAATACCCGCGAAAGACTTTCAGCACGCCATGGAAATCGCCAACGACAGCGAGTTTGGCTTGACCGGCGCGGTGTACTCGAAGAATCCCAAGAAGCTCGAGCAGGCTAGCGAACAGTTCCACGTGGGCAACCTCTACTTGAATCGCAAGTGCACTGGCGCGATGGTCGGAGCGCATCCGTTTGGCGGGTTTAATATGAGCGGAACGGATTCGAAGACGGGCGGAAAAGATTATCTGCTGCTGTTCCTCCAGGCGAAGTGCGTGGCAGAGAAAGTCTGAGGTAGCCGGGGTTTTTCCAAAAACAAATGCTGCTTGCGGGGGCTGCCACTAGCGTCGGTGAATCCAAAGGCAGGGCCTCCCCCCTCCCCCCTCTTTTGTAAGTGTTCATTCCATGTGACATATGGAAAACTCTGCTGACCAGTGCTTGTAGGTGCGTATTCGAAAGGAGTTGCGTCTGCAGAGTCTGCAAGTGCGCATTGCAAAGGAGATAGGACTGATTCCTGAAAGGGCGGAAGAGTCGGAGAGATTCTTTGCGTGCCCGATGTTGAGCGGCCTCGGACGATCATACAGAGGTATCGTAACATATCAGTAATAAAATGTCAATCGGGAAATGGGAAGTAGCCCAGATAAGCCAAGCTAAGGTTCAGGAAGTTCCGATACCTCCTCCCACCCTGGGCAAGAATGGAGCACCTGTGGTCACTGGTCCTCCTAATATTGCAGGCCTGGTTTTGCTCTGCCTATACAGCTCGCGAGGAGCGGAAATCTGTCTTCGTCTGATAGAATCCGCCTTCTGCGGAGGTGAGGCGTGAGAAATGACGTGTTTCGCTTCTTTGCAGTTATCTCCTCACTCGGATTTTCCATCACCGCCAGCTCCCAAGTAACGAAGCCCGATACTCAACTCCCGGCGATTTCGCAACCAAAGATTCGAAACGTCACACCCGAGGAAATGTGGAAACGAGTCACGCAATGTGTATTTCCGACCTACCCGGGCCTAGCGTTAAATTCTAAAATAGCTGGAACTGTGGATATTGCCCTGGGCATTTCACCAGAGGGCGAGATAGCGAATCATCGCGTGCTTACGGGACCCCCGTTATTGGTTCAGGCAGCCATCGGCGCTATCCTTCAGTGGAAATTCTTGCCGGATCAACTCTCAAAACCAGCGGGTGCCTGGTCCCGCGTGCGTGCGCTCGTGCGTTTCAACGCTGATGGTACAACTGTGATCGATCTGACTGCCGCGATACTTGCGGACGATTTCGGCGATCCCGGCATTCCGGATTTTCGCAATTCCGAACCCCGAACAATCACCAAGGCAATTGCAAGACCCACAAGCTCACCAGCGTGCAAATCCGAACAGCCATGGACAGGAGCGCAATCAAGCGATATTGAGGCCGGCGAGACCAACCCCGGATCGTATAGGAATAGATATTTCGGGATCTCCCTTACATTTCCATCCGGCTGGCAGACAGCGGACCGAGCCACGCTGGATGCGATGTATTTGATTTCGAGAGAAGGTACAGTAAATAATCATTCGCCGATGTCACCCAATGTCGACTTTTCGCCGTTCCCAACGCATTTGCTGTTTTTTGCGCGAACTGCTGGGCCAATTGAGGGTAGTGGTCCCTCCGTCCGGATTTGGGCCGAGAAACAGCCGTTCGGCGGGGCCGACCAGTATTTCGCCAATTCGAATTTCTTACGCGACAAGACTGCCGATGGTACGAGGGGACCGGAGCCGATTGAGATAAACGGCATCAGGTTCTATCGGGCAGATCGTTGGGGGAAATTGGCAGGTGGCGACGTATATCAGATTAGATTAGTGACGTACCGGCGAGACTTAATACTTGGAATCGAGATCGTTGCGGGCGATCGCCAAGCAGCAGAACAGTTGTGGCAAACCGTCAAGGGCATGACCATTAACAGACTGCTGTTGTAGATTGCAGGTCTGGTCGACAACTCTGGAGTCGGGTGCTAATCGAAGTGACGCCGCCACAGCATAAGAGCCTGATGGAATTGCCCCGAGTGAACGGGCAAACCAGAAGTAATTTGAGCGCCAGGGCGTGGCTCCTATCACTTCCGAATTGCCGACCACTCGTCCAAAACCTGATTTCTCCGACAACTTCTCTTAACGGACCCGCTTGCATAGAGAGGTGCCAAAGATGATGAACCGTAAGATAGAAACTTCAGTCTTCATCTGCGTGCTGATCGTGGCTGCCGCCGCGTATGCGCAAGACCTGCCTACCGCCAAGCCCGAATCCGTTGGCATGTCTTCGGAACGGCTGGAGCGGATCGGCACGGCTGTCCAGCACAGCATCGATGACAAGCGAATTGCAGGCGCAGTCACGCTGGTGGCACGCCGAGGCCGTGTGGTCTGGTTCAAACCTCAGGGGATGATGGACCGCGAGGCTGGCAAGGCGATCCGTGCCGACACAATGTTCAGAATCTGCTCGATGACCAAGCCCATCACCAGCGTAGCTGTGATGATGCTGTACGAAGAGGGCCACTTCCTGCTTGACGACCCTATCTCGAAATACCTGCCGGAGTTCAAGAATCCGAAGGTGCTGGTCAAGCCTGCATCGGGCGACCCCTACTCGATCCCGGCCACGAGAGAGATCACGATTCGCGACCTCTTGAGGCACACCTCGGGACTCACCTACCACTGGAATGACAGCCTCGGTCCCAGGTATAAAGCGGCGAACGTGGCACACGGGCTACTGGCGTACGACGGCACCGTCGAGGACAGCGTAAAACGCCTGGCGGGCGTGCCGCTGCTCTTTAATCCGGGTGACCGTTGGGAATACAGCTTAGGCGTAGATGTGCTGGGACGTCTTGTGGAAGTCGTCTCCGGTAAACCCCTGGACGAATTCTTCCGTACCCGCATCTTCGAACCACTCGGGATGAAGGACACATACTTCTACCCGCCTGAAAGCAAGCTGGAGCGGCTGGCTGCGGCGTACACCTACTATGCGGAGAAAGGTCTCAATCGCTTTCCCGACACTCCGATCACGGAAGGATCTTTCGTCTATTCCGCTGACTACCCCTACCGGGGTCCTAAGAAGCTTTTTGCAGGCGGCGCTGGGCTTACCTCCACGGCTACAGACTACGCGCGCTTCTGCCAGATGATGCTGGATAACGGCAAAGTGGGCAACACGCGCCTCCTGGGACGCAAATCCATCGAGCTTATGACTCAAGATCAACTGGGAAAGATCAGTTCCGATCAGGGCTTTGGTCTTGGCTTCGGTGTCGAGGGCGTGAAAGCACCGCTCTCCGAACTTGGGTCGCCGGGAGAATACAATTGGGGAGGCTTCTTCTACACCGCATTCAGCATTGATCCGAAAGAACAGATAATCGTGATCTTTATGGCACAGCTGCATCCGACGGGAGATTTGAGCCTCGACCGGCAAGTCAACGCGCTGGCCTATCAAGCGATTATCGACTGAAGTTGATTACTCGTCAGCTCGGAACGGCGGGCGACCTCGGCAAAGGGGACGTGCAATTCGAGCCTGCCATATCTCGTGAATTCCCGTTCGGGACCATTTGGTCGTCGATGCCAGTCGCTAACTAACTCTTCTTGCCTCGCTCCTTGCTCTCCTCTTTATTCTCTTTCACCCGGAACTTAACAATCTTTTTGATCAGACCTTCCGGAATGCCCTTTTCGATCGGAAACTGAATCGCGCCTTTTGAGGTTTTATAACCTGCTAATTCGTCCTTAAAGGCTGCAATCGCGGACGCTCTCGGAAAAAACCCGATGTGCCCCTTGAAAGCGGCATACCACACCAGCATTCCGTTGAATTTGAACGCGGGCATGTTGTAGTGGATCACTTCTTCGGCCTGTGGAACTGCTTGACGGATTGTCTTCCTCAACTTCTGTAAAGCGGTCCTGGCCGTTTTCGGCAACGCGGACACGTAGTCGTCTACATCGTGGAATTTTTTCATCGGTCTGATCCTTCTTCACCCTTAAGCTGTGTTTCAGTAAATCTCCGGCAACCAGTGAGTGAGCAGTGTCTCCTTTCACTGGGCCGTTATGTTGCCTCACAATCGTATTGTCTGCCACGAAGCAAAGAATACTAACGCGGAATTGGACAGAGCAATCAGGCGGTCCGCCATCCGTCTAACCCTAGCACTCCGGCTGGCAATGACCTCGGCGCGCGCATTTACCAACTCGATGCCGGGAAGCGACTAGCTCGCATGGCTTGGAACTTCTAACCTGCAAGGTTCGTACAATCTCATGTCAAATGAGTGTCGGGCTAGATGGGTCAGACTCGAAGCAGCGACATTTGTTTGCAAGGTTAGGGCATGTTCATGAGCAACCGGGTTTTGGCGACATCGATTGCGTTCGTCGTTCTGAATGTCGGGACCGCTGCGAACGCTCAGCGCATTGTTGATCAGCGTATTGTTGATCAGGGCGTCGTAATTGAAAATGTCACCCTGATTTCGCCGGAACGCCCCGCTCCGCTGCTTCATGCTGATGTTGTTCTCCGCGATGGCCGGATCGCCGAAATCGGCACAAACCTGGTTGCCGGTCCGCATGCGCGGCGGATCGACGGCAGTGGACGATTTCTGATTCCTGGACTGATCGATTCTCACGTTCATGCGGGTCACTCTGCGGCGCTGGATGACGACGCGATCTACGCCCATCCAGAACTCTGGGCTGCTTATCGTGCGCAGGTTCCCCGCGCCTATCTGGCCTTCGGCTTTACTTCCATCGTTGATCTCGACGTCGCGCCAATAGACCAGGCATGGTTTGAAGGCACGCCGTTGCATCCCCGCTTCTACTCGTGTGGCAGAGGGATAAAGGTCGCTGGGGGATATATGGCATTCAATGTTCCTCCGACCTCATCGCCGAATTTTCCCAACTTGGTCTATGAACCGAAGGAAATGGATCATTGGCCCAAGTCGCTGGAAATTGGAGACTACACGCCGGAACGCGCGGTGTCACGCGCGGCGGACACCGGAGCCATTTGCGTGAAGGCCTTCGTGGAATCCGGATTCGGCACGTTCAACTGGCCCTATTTGCACACCGAGACGCTGCAAAAGATCCGGGCCGCCGCTCGAGAACGCAAGTTAGTGCTCATGGTTCATGCCAACAGCGTGGACAGTTGGCAGTCGGCGCTCAATGCCCATGCCGACATCATTGCGCACGGTCTCTGGGTTTGGCCGGGTGATTTCGGCAATTCCGTACCATCTCCAGGCGCGAGCAATGTGATAGCTCTCGCCGCGCGCGCCGGCACGCATGTGCAGCCGACGCTGCAGACCGTTGCGGGTGAGCGTGCGATGATCGATCCAAGCCTGCTCGACGATCCCAGACTCGCCATGGCACTGCCGAAGGCGATCATAGCTTACCTACGGTCGGCTGAAGGAGTGAAGGCCCGCACCGCTCTGCTGAACGAGTATCGCAAAGCCTCCCCATCGCCCGGCTTCGAACCATTGCTGAAAGCCGCAATGGAAAGGACCCGAGCGACCTTCAAAATCATGTTGCAGGACCATGTTTCTCTGGTTTTCGGCAGCGATACACCTGGCGTCGATAGCTTCGGCAATCCGCCGGGGCTGAACGGGCGACTTGAATTGCAAAATTGGGCCGACGCCGGTGCTCCGTTAGCTCTGATCTTGCGAAGCGCGACGCTCGACAATGCAACGGCCCTCGGCCTGTCGCACGAATTAGGATCCATCGAAGTTGGCAAGAGGGCTGACTTGCTGATGCTCAAGGACAATCCGCTCGTGACTGTTTCGGCCTATGACTTGATAGAGACGACTTTTCTCAACGGCGAGCCCATCGCGGTTGAAGGACTGCGCCCTCACGACTAGCTGAGAGCAACTCATGATGCACGCCAATTGCCCTGAAATTCTCGGTCACTCCTGGATGACGCAGATAATTGCCGCTTAGTACTCTCGCCTTACCGAATTGCCGCGAGAGAACCGCAGGACCTTCCCAAAAGCGCGATGTTATTCTGATGGGGTGACACCAGGAGAGGATCCCCAAATTGATCGTTCCCGGATGGGTTTGTGCGCGGAGTGTAGGTATGCGCGGCGAGTGGAGTCGGAGCGCGGGTCGGTGTTTATTTTGTGCGAGCGGTCGGTCAGTGATGCGGCGTTTGCAAAGTATCCGCAATTGCCGGTGGTGCGGTGCGCGGGGTATGTGACGCAGGCAACCTCGGAATGACGGAAGGCGGGGTGAATATCGGAAGGTGTAGCGCTGACTCGCGGCGATGATAGTGTTAGCATCGCGCGTTGGCGTGATGGGGAAATTTTTAAAAAGAGCCGGCTGGAAGCTGGCGCTGCGGGGGAGAGCACAAAACATGAGAGAAGCAGTCTTGGAAGGGACCAGCCGGTGGCGCGGGATTTTTGCGAGGCTGGGACGGTATTTGATGATGGCGCTGATGGTGTCGGTGGTGGGTGCGGCGCAGGCAGGACGGGCACGGCATGCCGTGCCCCTACGAGCGTCTGCTCTGGTTCGACAAGTTGCAGTTAGCGGTCAAGCGCCGGTCACTTTGGATCCGTTGGTGTTGAATTATAAGTTGCCGGAGCAGATTGTGTGGACGAATGACGCGGCTGCGGGGTCGATGAGGGCGACGCTGGCGGGGGACCCGTCGAAGCCGGGGATTTATGTGGTGCTGGTGAGGTGGAAGGCGCACCACATGAGCCGGCCGCATTTTCATCCGAATGACCGGTTTATTACGGTGATTTCGGGGACGTGGTGGGTGGGGACGGGAGCGAAGTTCGATCCGGAGAGTACGGTGGCGATGCCGGCAGGGTCGTTTGTGACGCACTTTGGGAAGCATGTGCATTTTGATGGGGCCAAGGATGAAGATGCGGTGCTGGAGATTGTTGGGGAAGGGCCGGCTACCCCTACGCCTGTGGACGTGAAGTGAGTGGCGATGCCTTAGGCTACGGTCTAGCGGAGAGGTATTTGGAGATGCGGTAGACGGGGTAGCTGGCGACCAGGAGGCCGAGGGCGTAGAGGCTGCTGAATTTGTGGTCGTGGAGATCGCCCCAGATGGCGCCGAATAGAAAAGCGATGGAGCCCAGGAGTGCGAGGCCGGTGGTCCAGGGATGGCCCCAGGAGCGGTAGGGGCGGGGAACATCGGGTTCGGTGCGACGCAGGACGAAGACGGAAGTGAATGTGAGCGTGTAGTTTGCCACGAAGAAAAATGCCAGCGCCTCGATTACTTTTCCGAACTGCTTTCCCAAAACAATAAAAAGCACGGCGACGAAAACGCTGGCGGCCAGCGCGACGGTAGGAGTGCCGCCTCTGTTGACGGTGGCGGCGCGCTCGGTGAACAGGCGGTCGCGGCCCATGGCGAACATGACGCGCGTGGCCATCATGTGGCAGGCGTTTACGCAGCTGAGCATGGAGATGATCATGATGGAGCGGATGACGGTGTCGCCGTAGCGGCCGAAGATGAGATTGGAGGCGGTGCCGGCGGGGAATTCGTCACCGGCGATGCGAGAGATGGGAAGCAGGTAGAGCAGCGCGAGATTGAGGAGCAGGTAGATGACCATGATGAGCAGGATGCTGCCGAAGAGCGCGCGGGGGACGTCGCGGCCGGGGTTGCGCACTTCTTCGGAGAAGTAGACCACGCCGGTCCAGCCGTCGTAGGTGTAGATGACGGCCTGGAGAGAGAACACCATGGCGAAAAAGAATGCCATGCCGGAGGGGAGAGTCGCGGCGGCGGTGGGGATGGCGACCTCTTGATGTTTGCCGCCGAGAACGAAGCAGGCGCCGACCAGGGCGAAGAGCGCGATGGTCTTGGCGAGGCTGGTGATATTTTGCGTGCCGCTGCCCCAGCGCAGGCCGCGCCACTGCAGCAGGCCGAAGAACAAGGCGATGAAGACGGCGATGGCGTTGGTCTGGAACTCGGCGAGCGGCATGCTGGAGGCCAGGCCGCCGAAAGTGGCGGAGGTCCAGCGCATCATGGCGGGGAAAAGCGCGCTGGAATATTCGCCGACGACAATGGCCACAGCGGCGACAGTGCCGCAGGTGGATAGCCAGTCGCTCCAGCCGACGATGAAGCCGGCGTAGTCGCCGAGGGCGTGGCGGGTGAAGACGTATTGACCGCCGGACTGCGGGAGCATGGTGCCAAGCTCGGCGACGGCGATGGCGCCGAGCAGGGCGTAGAGTCCGCCGACAACCCAGACGAGCATGAAGAGCCAGGCGTTGGGAAGCT
>JAAFGT010000073.1 GCA_010365215.1 Acidipila sp.
CGGTAGTTGCGGCGGCGGGCGCGGTAAGACTCAAGCCGCTCGGCCACCTCAAGCCGCCAGGCAGGCTCGGCGGAGGAACTCCCCGGCGATTCCGCAGCGCCCGTTGGAGCGGCCATTAGAATCGGCGCGCGCTCCGCCTGGGCGTGCCCTTGGAAGGTGTGTCCTTCGGAGGAACGTCCAGACCCCGCGCCGGCTGCGGCAGCGAGGACTCGTTCCCCGGCCACCTCACGCGGCGTTGCTATGGCTGCTGGCAGGGAGATGCTTGACTTGCACGGCGCGAAATTCTCGTCGTGGATGATGCCACACTTCGGGCAGATGATTTTCACTGGTCTGTTTTGCGCTGCGGCAGGTTCCGCACAGAACCAACGAAATTCTACCACCACGCTTGATCTATAAAACACCTCTCGCGTGGCATTGTCGCTAACCCGTCACTGCCGTGCGGACAACTAACCATAGTTGGTCTTGGAACACACCGGTAAAATGCGCCGCATTTGCCTGCGGCTGTGTTATACTGCGTCTGCGCTTAATTCCGCGGTTGTGACTGTGGTCCCTCTGGTTCAGTACCTGATCTGAGAACACCCACCTTCAGTATCCTCCGTTAGTCTTCAGCGTAATTCAAAACAGGACTGGCCATGCCAGTGCTCGCCGTGTTCGCTCGCTTTATTTGCGGGAACACCGCGCGCGCTGCCGCCAGAGAGAGAACATAGACCGATGAACAGTTTTACAGAGTTACAGATATCCGCTTACACGAAGGAACGGCTGCTCGCCGCGCGCTTCTTGATTCCTACGCCGGTGCAGGCCGCAGCCATTCCGCAGGCGCTTGCCGGTAAGGATGTGCTGGCCACCGCGCAGACGGGAACCGGCAAGACGCTGGCATTCCTTATTCCGATCATTGAACACCTGCTTCAGCACAAGAGCCCCGGCATCGCCGGACTTGTGCTGGTTCCCACACGGGAACTGGCCATGCAGGTGGTCGAACAATACAACGCATTGCGCGGCAAATTGCTTTCGCCCGCGGCCCTGGTGGTAGGCGGCTTGTCCGAAGGACAGCAGCTCACCGCCATACGCAAGGGAGCGCGCCTGGTGGTTGCCACACCCGGGCGATTGGAAGACTTCCTGAATCGCAGGCTGTTCACGTTTAGCGGGCTGCACATTCTCGTTCTTGACGAGGCAGACCGCATGCTGGACATGGGGTTTCTCCCGGCGATTCGCAGAATTGCCAAGGTTCTGCCGCAGAAACGCCAGACCATGTGTTTTTCCGCAACCTTGGAAACCTCGGTAGCGCACCTGGTTAACGACTACATGAAGAATCCGGTGCGGCTGGCCTTCGGTTCCATTCTCAAACCCGCGGAAAATATCCGCGTCCAGGCCTTCGAAGTCGCCACTGATCGCAAGCAGGAAGTGCTGCAGCGCCTGCTGGCGCGGGAGACCGGGCTCTGCCTGGTTTTCACACGCACGAAACGGGGAACCGAGCGAGTCACCAGGAACCTGACGCGCGACGGATTTGCCGCGGCCATGATCCATGGGGATCGCAGCCAGGCCCAGCGCACTGCTGCGCTGACCGGGTTCCAGCAGGGTCGCTACCGTGTTCTGGTAGCTACCGATCTGGCTTCCCGCGGGATTCACGTCAAGGACATCGCTCACGTCATCAACTACGATCTTCCCGAGGTGGCCGAGAATTTCATCCATCGTGTCGGGCGCACTGGACGTGCCGGTGAGCGTGGCGTGGCCTCCACTCTATTTGTCAGAGAGCAGCGCTCGGAACTGATCCAGTTGGAGCGCACGCTGGGAATCAAGATGGAAAGGATGTCGGCGGATGTAGGCAAATCGGTGATGCATACGCGCAAGGAAAAGGTTTACACGGCTGCTTCTTCACTTTCCAGAATGGCCCGCCTGCCGGGCGAAATCCTGCAGGCCCAGATGGTAGAAGTAGTCTAACTTTACCGTTACAGGCGCGCGGCATATTTCCTTTGGGAATCCGCCGCGCGCCAATGTTTCCTCGATCGCCTCCCCCGCCTCCGTTCAGTCCACCCGCCGTAAAAACTGTTTCGCCGTTCCACTTACGCACCCAGCTTTCCGGCATTTATCTGAAACCCCCTGCGTTGCTCGCGCCGGAAGCGCATGCTAGGCTAGCGCTTCTTCGCATCTGAACCGCGAAGTCCCGGGGGACGGCTCATCTTTTTCCGCAATCCATTCCTCACAGGCTCCTTCTCCAGGGGCGCGCACGCGCGGATCCTCCGTGACTGCCGCTCTATTCCCAGTGCGCTCGTCCCCGTCGCAGCAACTATTTTGATGGTGCTGACGCCGGGCCTGCACGGCCAGATTCGCGTGCCTGCGGGGCGGGGCATGGTGCAGCTCGAGGCCAGGGAGCAACGCCGCGAAGGGAATCTGTTCATCGCTGATGGCGACGTGACCATCCAGTATGCGAATATCCGCTTCCGCGCGGATTACGTGCAGTACAACGCGAGCACGTCCGAGGTAACCGCGCGAGGCCATATACGCTTTGATTCGGACTCACAAACGCTGGAGGGTGCGGAGGCCCGCTTCAATTTGCGCACCGGTCGTGGCAAGTTTACCGCCGCACGTGGCACGGTCCGCACCGCGCGACTTTCGAATCGTAGCGTGCTGGTGAGCCAGAACCCGTTCATCTTCGAGGCTGAGGAAATAGAACGCCTCGACGACCGCACTTACGTGATCCGGCGCGCCTGGGTGACGGTATGCCCCCCGGATCATCCCATCTGGAAGTTTTATACCGCTCGAGCCACTCTGTATATCGGCCGACGAGCGCGGCTCGCTGGAACTACCTTCCGCCTTTTCGGAATGCCCGTGCTTTACCTTCCTTATGCCACCGTTCCGCTGGCCAAGCGCCTGCGCCAAACAGGATTCCTGCTGCCCGAACTTGGTAATTCGACGCACAAGGGATTTGTCCTCGGCGACGCATTTTATTGGGCCCCCACCACATGGGCTGACGCAACCGTAGGGCTGCAGCTTTACAGCCGGCGCGGCTGGGCGCAAAACGTTGAGCTGCGCGCGCGCCCCACGGAAAATATCCGGGCATCCTACACATTTTTTGGAGTCAACGACCGCGGTCTGCCGGATGCGAATGACGTGCGCCAGCCGCAGGGCGGCCATGAATCGCAATTCAGCCTTGACGCGCGCCTGCCCGGGGGTTGGCGCACCGTGGCCGACGTGAACACGCTTACCTCGCTCACTTTCCGCCTGGCTTTCGCGCCAACATTTGCGGCAGCGGTGAATTCCGAAGTGCGCAGCACAGCATTTGCCACCAACAACTTTCGCGGCTTCAGCCTGAATTTTTTCGCCAACAAGTACAAGAACTTTCTTACGCTCAAGCCGGAGACTGCCATTCTGCTGCGCTCCTCTCCCGGTGCGCTGTTCAGCTCCGTGGAGCAGGCTCCCTGGAAGCGTTGGCCGGTTTATTTTGGATTCTTGATGTATGCCGACGGAGTGCATCGCGAAGATCCCTTGATTGCCACGTCGGCGGTGGTGCAGCGCGGCGAGATCGCTCCGCGCGTCACCATCCCGCTGCACTGGGGGCCGTGGCTGGGCGTGACTCCCACATTTGCGCTTCGCGTGACACGTTACGGACAACAACTTCTGGCCGGCGCCGTGGTGAACGATTCCGTGCGCCGCACCACCGGCGAGGTTACCGTGGACCTGCGTCCGGCATCATTTGCGCGGGAATGGACCAGCGGCGCGGCAAAGTGGAAACACGTTATCGAGCCCCGCGCGGTCTACCGCTACGTCACCGGCGTAAACGATTTCGGGCGCTTTCTGCGCTTCGACGAAAATGACACGCTCACCGACACCAACGAGATGGAATACTCGCTTACCCAGCGGCTTTACCATCGCGCCGGGACGGGCAGCGCTGACGAGATCGTAAGTTGGAAGATTACCCAGAAATATTTCTTCGACCCGACCTTTGGCGGCGCTCTGGTGCCGGGCCAGCGCAATGTGTTTCAAGCCCTCGATTCGCTGACGCCTTTCGCGTTCGCGGATGGCTTTCGAAAATTTTCTCCTATTGTCAGTGACCTGCGCTTCACTTTGCGCGGCCACTACGACGCGCAGTTCCGCCTGGACTATGATCCCGTGCGCGGCAAGATCGGCGCCATCGGCAGCTTGTTGAAGATTCGCCCCTATCGCGAATCCTTCCTGACGCTGGCCCATTTTTCCACGCGCACGGCGGAAATCCTGCAGCCCCGCTCGAATCAGGTGCGTGTGTTGGGCGGCTACGGCGACATTAACCGGCCCGGCCTCAACGCCATCCTCGGATTCAGCTACGACATCCAGCGCAATTTTCTCCAGAATCAAACCGCCATGGTCAGCCTGAATGGTTCGTGCTGCGGACTGGCATTCGAATACCGCCGCCTGGCACTGGGCTCGGTGCGTACGGAAAATCAGTTTCGCCTGGCCCTGCTGATCGCCAATATCGGCACCTTCGGCAATTTGCGGCGCCAGGAGAAAATTTTCTGACGCTCCCCAAAAAAGCGGTTGGCAAACCGCGCCGCCGCGCTACCGGTTTCGCAGCGCCGCCTTCGTTGCCTGACGACCTTGCCTTCGCGTCTATCGCCACGCTGGCGCCCCTCCTGCGCGCAAGAAAAATATCCTCGATGGAGTTGGTGCAGACGGTTCTCTCACGCATCGAGCGGCTCAATCCGCGCCTCAACTGCTTCATTACCGTTTTGCAAGATCAGGCGCGCAAGGAAGCGGCCAGCGCCGACCGCGCGCTGGCGCGTGGCGACTGGCGCGGCCCGCTCCACGGCATTCCTGTCGCTATCAAAGACAACATCTGGACGCGCGAAGTACGCACCACCGCAGGATCGAAAATCCTCGCTGATTTTATTCCGCAGGAAGACGCCTCAGTGGTCGCCGCTCTCCGCCGGGCGGGCGCTGTTGTTCTGGGCAAGACCAACCTGCACGAGTTCGCCTACGGCGTTACCTGTGCCAATGCGCATTTCGGTGCCGTGCACAATCCCTGGGATATCAAGCGCATTCCCGGCGGCTCGAGTGGTGGCTCAGCCGCGGCGCTGGCCGCTGGGCTTTGCGTCGCGGCGATGGGAACCGACACCGGCGGATCCATCCGCATCCCCGCGGCGATGTGCGGCGTCGTGGGTTTGAAGCCAACGTTCGGCCGCGTGAGCTGCTACGGTGTGATTCCACTGGCGCGGTCGCTTGACCATGCCGGTCCTCTCGCGCGAAGCGCCGCCGACGCGGCAATCCTCCTGAAGGTTGTGGCCGGCCACGATCCTCGCGACCCCAGCTCCGCGCGGAATCCCCTTGAGAATTTTGTGAGCGCCGTCCGCAAGCCGCTCGGGCGCGTGCGTATTGGCTGGCCGCGGGATTTTTTCTTCGATCGCGTGGCGGATGACGTACGCAGCTCCGTAGAGGCGGCGCGGCGCGTGTTCGAAAGCCTGGGCGCGCAATTCATTGAAGTGCTCCTGCCCCACGTTGGCGAATCGCTGCGGCCGGCTACGGAGATCGCTCTGGCCGAGGCGGCGCAATTCCATCGAGCGGCAGGTTTTTTTCCTGCGCGCGCCGCCGAGTATAGCCAGGAGGTCCGCGCACGCCTTGAAACCGGAAGCAAGATTGCTGCGTCGAATTATCTGGACGCGCTCGAAGCGCGCACGGCCCTGCAGCAGGAGTTCAACGCCGCGCTCAAAAATGTTACGGCGATTTTCGCTCCCACGGTTCCGGTCGGCGCGCCGAAGATCGGAGAAGAAAGCATCGTGATCGACGGCGAGGCGGAAGACGTTCGCACCGCGCTGGTGCGCCTGAACCGGCCTTCGAATCTCACCGGCCTGCCGGCGATCAGCCTACCGTGTGGATTTACAGCTGAGGGCATGCCCATTGGCTTGCAAATCATTGGGCGGGCGCTCGACGAAGCTCACCTGCTGCAGCTCGGCGCGGCATATCAGCACCGGACCGACTGGCACACTCGGCGGCCACCGCTGGTCTGAAGCCGCAGTAAATTTCCGCGAAGCGATGCTCCGGGTGATGGCTATGGGACAATAGATCGAGCCTTTGGGCGGTCTCGCGCATCCAAACCCTGGTGAGGTTTGCGTCACCAAGCCGCATCGAGCGGGCTTGAGGGCAAGATTTTGCGTAGCGAAAGAAGTACAACGGCAGCAGGAGTAAAATGGACGTACCGCTATGGAGCGCATTTATCGCCGGCCTGGCTTCTTTCCTTTCGCCGTGCGTGTTGCCGCTGGTGCCGGGATACATTTCCATGCTTTCCGGCGTGGGCGTGGACGAGCTGCGCAAAGGCGAAGGATCGAAGAGCAATCTTTTTTCCTCTGCGCTGGCCTTCGTCGCGGGGTTTTCGGTGGTGTTTATTACCCTGGGCGCTTCTGCCAGCGGTGTAGGCCAGTTTCTGCGGCACAACAAGTCGTCGCTCGCTCCGGTGGCCGGTGCGATGATCATGTTGTTCGGTTTGCATCTCATCGGATGGCTGGCCAAGATCCCTGTCCGCGTGGGCCTGGCGATCGGCAGCGCACTGGTAATTGCGGGGCTTATTCTTCTGCGCAAGCCCGAAGCTTTGGGGGGCGCGGTGCAACCCATTCAACTCTTTGCCATCTCGGTGATTTTTCTTGCCGGGCCGTTTCTATCGCAATGGCTCAGCCGCGACATTCACTTGCGCAACGTCGGCGGACAGCCTGGCGCGGTGGGCGGTTTCCTGATGGGTTTTGCGTTCGCCTTTGGCTGGACGCCGTGCATCGGGCCGATTCTGGCCGCGGTGCTGCTGCTCGCCGCCGGCCGTGAAACCGTGTGGCAGGGAGTTTTTCTGCTGGCGGTCTATTCCGCCGGCCTGGCCGTGCCTTTTCTGCTCACGGCGCTGGGCGTAAGCCGCTTCCTTGGTTTTTACCAACGCTTCCGTAAGCACCTGCACGTAGTGGAAGTGATGAGCGGGGTACTGCTGCTGCTGGTGGGCGCGCTGGTATTCACGAATCGCTTTACCTGGTTATCAGGTAAACTAGCTTTTCTGAATCGCTTCGCGCTTTAGGCTCGCACCCGGGTTTTTATTTTAGGATTACACGCTGATGAAAAAGACAAGCCTGCTGGTCATTATTGTGGCGCTGTTGATGGCCGTGACGCTGGTGGTCCAGCGCACCCGGCGCATTGCCGCAGCGCCACGGTCCTCGACCGCTATTACCGAGGCACCCAGCTTCTCCGCGAAGGACCTGCACGATGCCGATGTCAGTCTGGCGCAGTACAAGGGCAAGGTGGTACTGGTGAATTTTTGGGCCACGTGGTGCGGGCCCTGCAGAATTGAAATTCCCTGGATGATTGAATTCCAGAATAAGTACGGCCCGCGCGGGTTCACCGTGCTGGGCGTGGCCATGGACGACGACGGCAAAAAAGACGTCGAGCCTTTCATACGTGACGAACGCTTTTCCGTGGCCGGACAGAGGGTTCCCGTCAACTACCCCATCGTGATCGGCAATGAAGCGGTGGGCGATAAATTCGGCGGATTAATCGGCCTGCCCACATCCGTGCTGATTTCGCGCGACGGCAAGAAGATTAAAACTTTTATCGGCCTGGTGGACTACGACAAGCTGAGCAAGGAAATCGAAGGGCAGTTGTAGGGCGGGCAAACTGCCGGTAAGCGCGCAAAGTGATTATGGACGAACAAGAGTTTCGCAAGAAGTGCGATGCCGCGATGGACAGCCTGCGCAAGCGGCTGCTCGAACTAGGCGATGAATTGGGCTTTGAAGTCGAAGGCCCCGGCGAAAAGCTGGAAATTCTTTTCGAAGAGCCGGAAGAGGTGCGCTTCGTCATCAGCCCCAATATCGCGGCGCGCCAGATCTGGATTTCCGCGCTTTCCACCAGCTTCAAGCTGGCCTGGTCCGATGCCGTTAGCACTTTTCAGATGGAAAAAACCGGTGAGACGCTGCCCGCGGTGATGAGCCGCATATTGAGCACGCAACTGGGGAGCCCGGTAAAAGTATGATGCAGATGCCTGGCGGCGCCGTTCTTAATCTTTCGAGAAGGAATCTCATTTCTTCCTGGTACATTTTTGTATTGGGTCTCTTGCTCTTCGTTCCCGCTGCAACTTGCCTTCTTGCCGCGCCGCCCGCGACGCAGGAAAACAAATTTCCGAAGGCCAGCGAAATCGTCAGGCCGCAGGTGAGCGTCCCGGGTTCCCCGGTCAAGCGTGGCAGCACGTTCACAGTGTTGGTGAAAGTAGAGGTTCGCCAGGGATTCCACATTCAGGCGAACAAAGTGCTCGAAGATTACCTGATCCCTACCACCGTCGAAGCCGAGCTTCCCAAGGGGCTGAAGCTGGCGGGCACTTCTTATCCCCAGGCTCAACTGGTAAAATTTCCATTCAACGCTAAAAAAATGGCGGTGTACGAAGGCACAGTCGAGTTGGCTCTCAAGCTTGAGGCCGGAGCCGTCGCGCCGCTGGGCAGAATGATTCTGCCGATGTCGCTACGCTATCAGGCGTGCAGCGATGCGGCGTGTTTGCCCCCAGTCAGGCTTCCTCTATTGGCTACGTTCAATATCGTGCAGGCTCACTAGAGTTCGCCGTGAATTCCACGATTTACCGCGAATACGCTCCAACGCCTCAGCTTGCCTCGCACGTGGAATGTTTCTGGAGCATGCGCGTGATGGCCCCCGTGGCCCTCTACCCGGTGCTGCCGGACGGCTGCGTGGATATCCTCTTTACCCGCGAACGAAGCGGCCTGCTAAGCAGCGAGGCGGTGGGCACGATGACGCGTCCCGGCAAATTCGCACTCCCCTCGGGACGCTTTGTGTTTGGCGTGCGCTTCCGTCCCGGGATGGCGCGGGGTTTTTTTCAATCCCCAATCTCCGCGTTGACTGATCGGCGCATCCCGCTCGACTCGCTTTGGGGAAGCGCGGCCCGCCAACTCGAGGAGCAAGTCGGCGAAGCGCGGTCCGTTGGGCAGGCGATCGCACGGCTGGAGGCGCACTTGGCTCCTCGCCTCCATGCTCTGCTGCCGGCTGCTCCGGTGGAACGCGCGACAGCATGGCTGGTCGCGCGCGCGGGCGCTGCAAGCATTGCGGAGGTCGCGCAAAACGCCGGCCTCAGCGCCCGGAACTTTCGGCGGCTTTGCCTTGACGCCACCGGCCTCACGCCTAAACGCCTGGCGCGCGTGCTGCGCTTCCGGCACACCGTGGCGCTGGTGCAGAACCGGCGGACGGTCGATTGGGCGGGCCTCGCAGTGGAATGCGGTTTCTATGATCAGGCTCATCTGATCAACGAATTTCAAGAAATGGCCGGCGCGCCTCCCACTCAGATGATGCAGCGGCTGTAGGCAAGTTGTTCCCGCCCGGGTTCGCTGTAGGGGCGGGGCTAGCCCCGCCCTAGTACAATGGCCGATTTTTCCAATCCACAAAATTCTCCAGCGACTAAACTTGCCTCGTTTGATTCTTGACGACGGAGATTCTGATGCGCATCTTCGCAGCAATCTGCTTTCTGTTACTTGCCGGCCAGGCCTCACGCCCGGTCGCGCCCACACAGACCCAGACACAGGAGAAATTGACGATGAAAATCACACCCATGATTTACGTGCAGGAAATTGAAGCCTCGCTGCCGTTCTGGATGGAGAGACTAGGCTTCGAGAAGATTGCGGAGGTGCCCGACGGCAAAAAACTGGGCTTCGTAATCCTGAAAAAAGACCACGCAGAACTCATGATCCAATCTCGCAACAGCGTTGGGAGTGACATACCGGCGGTTATGGAATTCGCGCGGCCGGCTTTCTGCCTCTATGTTGAAGTCAGCGACTTCGAAGATCTGAAGAAACGCCTGGCCGGTGCTGACGTAATCTTTCCTGAGCGCACCACGTTTTACCATATGCGCGAAACGCTCGTCCGCGAGCCGGGCGGAAACCTGGTGCTCTTCGCCTCTCCCGTGAAGAAGTAAGCGACCGGTTGCCGTTCTGTCAGGCTTTCGGAAGCTCAGGCAACGCGCGTCGCAGGCGGCTGACCACGCGATCCTTGCCCAGCGCCAGCATGGTTTCAAACAGCGCCGGGGCAACGGCCACGCCGACAATGGCTACGCGCGTGGCGTTGATCAGCAGTCCGGCCTTGAGACCTTCCGCCGCGGCCAGGTCGCGCAGGACTTTTTCACAATTGTCGTGGTTCCATTCGGCAAGGCCGGCGTAGCCGTCGGCCAGTTTTCCGAGCAGCTCTCCGAGTCGCGGGTCTTTCCAGAATTTGTCCTTCGCGGCAGCTTCATACTCGAAATCTTCGGCGAAGAACGCGCGGCCCCAGGTGGAAAAATCCTTCAAGAAGCGCGTGCGCGGCCGCAGCAGGTCCACGGTATGGGCAAACCATTCCTTCTGCGTGCTAGCCCATGCTTCTTTCCACAGCCCGGAGCGGCGCAGCTCTTTTTCGATGTAAGGCAGCAGCGCGTCGATAGGCAGTTTTTGCAGATACTGCGCATTGAACCATTCCAGTTTGGCGCGGTCGAAGACGGCGTTGGTGCGGCTGACGCCGGAAAGCGAGAACTTTTCAATCAACGCCGCGGTGTCGAACATTTCCGTGTCATCGCCCGGCGACCAGCCGAGTAAAACCAGAAAATTCCGGAACGCTTCAGGTAGAAATCCTTCGACCTCGTAGCTCTCCACGCTGGTCGCGCCGTGGCGCTTGGAGAGCCGCGTGCGATCGGGACCCAGGATCAGCGGCACGTGCGCAAAAATCGGCGGCTCCGCTCCCAGCGCGCGGTAGAGCAGCGCCTGCTTTGGCGTGTTCGACAAATGATCGGCGCCGCGCATCACGTGGGTAATGCGCATGTCGATATCGTCCACCACCACTCCCAGTTGATATGTCGGCGCGCCGTTCGAGCGCAACAGTACAAAATCTTCGATCTCCGCATTTTCTACTTCCCGCGAACCGAAGACGGCATCCTCGAATTTGGTGGTGCCGGTGTGCGGCGCCGCGAAACGGATCGCCTTGGGCAGCTCCTGTTGTTCTTTTTCAGCGCGCTCTTCAGCGGTAAGGTTCCGGCAGGGGCACGCAGCGCGGCGTTTCTGTTTTACCTCGCCGGACGCGGCGTGATCCGTCGCCGCGTCGGCATCTTCGTGCTGCGCGGCATCGGCGCCCGCGTAGGAAGAAGCCGCGCAATAACAGTAATAGCCATGGCCGCTTTCGAGAAGGCGCTGCGCCGCGGCGCGGTACATCTCCATGCGCTGTGATTGGAAGAAAGGCCCCTCGTCCCAATCGAGGCCGAGCCATTTCAGGCTGGCCAGAATGCCTTCCACCAGCTCAGGACGATTGCGCTCCGCGTCCGTATCTTCCACGCGCAGGATAAAAACGCCGCCTTCGCGCCGCGCGTAAAGCCAGTTGAAGAGCGCCGTGCGCGCCCCGCCCACGTGCAGGTAGCCGGTGGGCGAAGGCGCAAATCGAACGCGAGGTTTTCCGGAGATGGTCATATTCCTCGGTGAGGTTCTGGAACTTCGTCGAAGCTCAATATCCTAGCCGATGCTTCTTCGAAAAGCGAACGAGGAACACGAAGGCGATGAAGATGAATTCGCGCGGCTTTAAGAAATAATTTCGTAGCGCATGGTTAGCGCGGCCGTCTTGCGGAGCATCGCCGCCACGGAGCAGTATTTTTCCTCGCTCAGGCGCACGGCGTCGGCCACCGCCTTCTCGTCGATGGGACCTCCGGATTCCGAACGCCCGCGCACGCGGAAGACGACCTGCATCGTGGTCCACACCTGCGGTGGCGATGGTGCGCGCTCGCCGCTGACGCTGACTTCGAGCATTTCCAGCTTTTGCCGCTTTTTCGCCAGGATAATCACCAGGTCGGTAGCCGTACATGCGCCCAGTGCGGCCAGCAGGAGCTCCATGGGACCCGGCCCGGTGTTCGACTGGCGGTCGGAATCGAGGAGCAGCTCATGGCCCGAGGGCAGTTGCGCGGCAAAGCGCTCACCGCTCTGCCAGCGAATGGTTGCAGTGGGCATGAATTATTTTTAGCACAGGTCGCGAAGCCCCGCCATCTGTGTTCCCGAAGAGCGCGTTACCTGCTGGGTGCCGCGAACTGCGGTTGCGGCGAGCGCCGCAGTAATTCCAGGAAAACGCGCAACATTTCCGGATCAAATTGCGCGCCTCCGCAGCGTTCCAGTTCCGCGCGCGCTTCCTTGGGGCTGCGGCCTTTCTTGTAGATGCGGTCGGAAGTGATCGTGTCATAGGCGTCGGCCAGCGCGATGACCCGGGCGCCCAGTGGAATGGTCGTCCCGGTAAATCCGTCGGGGTAGCCGGTGCCGTCGTAAAACTCGTGGTGGTGCCGAACCATTTCGCGCAATCGCGCGGCCAGGTGCCGCGTAGAAAGAATGGCGCGAGACTCGCCGTTGGGCGATGGAAGATTGCACAGCGGGTCGAGCAGCTGCCCGCCCAGGCTGGCATGCGTTTTCATCACTTCCCACTCTTCCGCATCGAGCGGGCCGCCCTTGTTCAGGATCGGCGCCGGAATTCCAACCTTGCCCACGTCGTGGAGCAAAGCCGCCACGCGTATCTCCTCGGTCTCTTCCTCGGAGAGGTTGAGCGCCTGCGCCAGCATCACCGAAAATGCGGATACCTTTTGCGAGTGGCCGCGCGTGTACTGATCCTTGGCGTCCACCGCCAGCGCCAGAGAAGTGAGCGTCTCAATCATCGTTGTGGGAAGCGGCGTCTGCGGGACAGCATCGGGTTCCGCTTCCTGCGCCGTAAATTCGTCGCCAATATTGCCGAGGGCCGATGCGCCCATGGAGAGCGTGAAATGTTCCAGGCGGCGATGGATCTCCTCGAAAGCGTCCGGTCCGGTGGAGAACTGCCGCTTAAGCGTGACGCCCAGGTACGCCTCCAGGACGTCGCGCTTCCATTTGCGCGCCTCGTCGGGATCGTAATGGTCTGCCGTTGAAACGGCGTTGCCTCCCTGATGCTTAGAGAGGTACATCGAGGAGTCAGCCACCTGCACCAGCTCCTGCGGCGTCGAGCCGTGCACCGGAAACGTGGCAATGCCGAAACTGGCCGAGACATTTTTTTCGCGAAGCAGCGCATCGCCGGAAACCCAGGCGCGCAGCTTGCCGGCAAGCTGGCGTCCCTGCTCGATATTGGTTTCCGGCATGAGGATGACGAATTCATCGCCGCCATACCGCGCCACCACGTCGGAGCGGCGGCAGTTCTGCTCGAGAATCTGGCCCACGCGCTGCAGCACCACGTCTCCTTCGAGGTGGCCATAAAAATCGTTGACGAACTTGAAGCGGTCGAGGTCCATCAGCACCAGCGAGAACGACCGGCCCGCGCGCGTGGACCGCTTCCATTCCGCGGAGAGCGCTTCCATAAAGAACCGGTGCGTCTTGACGCCGGTGAGCCCGTCGGTAATAGCCTGCTCCTGGGCGCGCTGGAAAGTGAGCGCATTGTGCAGCGCTCCGGCCACCAGGTCGGTTAAAGTTTGCAGCAGCTTGATTTCTTCCTCGGCGAAGTCCCAAGGTTCCTTCGTCTCCACATAGAGCACTCCGAGCAGTTGATCCGCATAAACAATCGGGAGACCCACGGCGGAAGAGGAATCATCAAGCACAGTGCGCAGCCCGCCCGCGGTGGCTTCACGTACCGTCGCGATCTGCCCGGTGCGAGCCACCTGCCCCAGCAGCCCGGCATCCAGCGGAATACGGCGGTCGCGCGCGCCTTGGCGCTTGCCGCCTTCGGCCTGGATCACCACCTCTTTGCTGGCATAGTCGAGCAGACCGACACCCATATGGTCGTAAGTCAGCGCGCCTTCCATCTCCGCCACCATCTTCGCCAGCATCTCGTCGGGGTTGAGCGTGGTGATGGCGTGCCGGGAAATGTTGTTGAGCAATGTAAGCTGGCGCGATTTTTTCTGCTCTTCGCCGAACAGGCGGGCGTTTTCGAGCGCGATGCCAGCTTCGCTGGCCAGCACTCTCAGCAGCTCCAGGTGCCCTTCGTCGAACGCGCGTTCCTGCGGGCTATGCACGCCCATCACGCCGATCACGCGGTTATAAAGGATCAACGGGACGGCGCAGAAACAGTTCATGTTGAGGGTGGGTTCAAAACCCAGCCGCTTGGATTCTTCAGCGACACGCTCGCGCACCAGCAGCGGCTGGCGCGTGCGAATCAAGTATTCGCTCAGCAGGTTCCCCGCGGGCCGGCTGCGTTTTGCAAGCCGCTTGCCGTCGATGATCTCCACTTCGTAACGAATCTCGTCTTTCCGCGGTTCGTATAACGTAATGAAAAAATTGCTGACGTCGAACAGCCGCCGCATCTCGGTAAAAATGTTTTCGAAGAGCTCGTCCATCTCCAGCGTGGAGCTGAACACCCGTCCAATCTCGTTCAGGATGTGCAGCTCTTCGGTGCGCCGGGCGCTTTGCTGGATCAGATAACTGTTCTCGACGGCCATGCCGATCTGGTGCCCCAGCGCCAGCAGCAGGCGCAATTCCGCCGGCGTGAAGCTGCGGCTGTCGGGTGTGCCCAGCAGCAGCAATCCAAACACACGATCTTTGGCGTGCAGGCTGATTCCCGCCACCGTGCGAATTCCTTCGGCGATACCCAGCTCGCGGAACTGGCGGAAGGCCGGATCGTTTTCGAGCGCCGTCCACGAGGAGTTGCGGGCGAGTTCCTTGAANNNGAGCCGCGCCACCAGATTCACCAGGTGGTCGTCCAGCTTCTCTTCCTGCGCCGCGGCACAGAAATGGTCACTCAATCCCGACGCGACCACCGACTTGGGCCCCAGTGGATCGCCGTGGTGCAGAAAGAGAGCGCCCGAAGGAATGCGCGCCACATTCAGCACGCGATCAAGCGCCTGGGCCAGCATGCGCTGTATCTCGCCGCCGACGAAGCCCGAGGTCGCCAGGTTTAGATTGGAGAGCGCCAGCATGTTGCGCTCGACCCGCCTCTTTTCCTCTTCGTAGAGCGCCATCACCATCAACGCGGCGATTAGCAGCTCAGGTATAAGCACCAGCAACTGCGCTGCCGGCGCCAGCCGGCCAGAGGTTTCTCGAAACGTGGTAACCAGAAGTACCACCACCCACCCGGCAAACGTCCACGCCAACATGCGGTCAGGATAAGACTGCTGCTTGCGTCCCTCCTGCCAGAAGACCCAAGCCACTATCGCCAAGATGGCGGCGACTCCCAAGCGCGGCGAAATTCCGAACCGGCCCGCCTGCCACGCCACCGCCCATACCGCCAAGACCACCGCAGCCGCGATGGCTTCGCTCTTCCAAATGCGCGACTGCGTGTAAAGTTGCGCCGACAACAGAAACAGCAAAGTTCCCGCGCCCAGCAGCCACAGGCTAAGCGGCGCCTGCCAGGCTTGCGGACCCAGCCATTCCTCAAGCATCAGAGGGATGGCGTGCAGCCCCAGCAGCACCCAACCTGCCGTCCACAGCAGCAGATACTCCTGGCGTTTGAGCACGTACAAAAAGGCAAAAAACGCCCCCGTGAGCGCTGCGCCAAGGAAAAGTGCCAGAGAAATTGTGCTCTCTTGAGTCAGCAAGTCAGTACCTGAAAAATCTGCGATTCATTGCGTAAAGCTCGCGTCGGCACGAAGCTTCGCCGACACTGCTTCGCCGGTTCGCGGAAGATGGAGGCATGCACGCCAATCCAGCCGCCGCGGGATGCAAATTCACCTGCTCAAATCGGGCAGGCTGTATTTTTGCGCAAACAACTCTCTCTTTTCAGGACTATATCCACGGTTTTTCAGGGGGTCAAGAGTGTGAGGGTGCGGCTCTGGAACTGTGCAGCGCAGGGCGGTTTTTATCACTAATTGAAGTATCCTGAATTATCCCCGCACGCCACTGTCGAGCTTAACAACCGCCTGGAAAGAATACTTCGCGGCAAACTGAATCAGCCGGGCAGTAACCCAGCGCACAGGTAATTTGACAGAAGGTCGAAATGCTCTGGACGAGCATTCGCCCCTGGCGAAAATCTGAACGCTTTCCCTAAGCTGTCCGCGCCACCGATTGCGGTTCGGACTCCGCGGCGTCGCCCGCGGGAGTAATGGCCACCGGATCGAGAAAAGGCATCATGGCGCGCAGGCTGGCTCCGACCTCCTCGAGCAGTTGATCTTGTTCTTTGCGGCGCGTAGCTTCGAACCACGGCCGGCCGTTTTCATTTTCCTCGATCCATTTTTTGGCGTAACGCCCGTCGCGGATTTCCGCCAGCATTCGCCGCATCTCCTCGCGGGTCTCCGCGGTGACGATGCGCGGGCCCCCCGTGTAATCGCCATGCTCCGCCGTATCGCTGACCGAATAGCGCATGTAGTTCAACCCCCCGCGATACATCAGGTCCACAATCAGCTTCAGCTCGTGCAGGCATTCGAAATAGGCGATCTCCGGCTGGTAGCCCGCCTCCACCAAGGTCTCAAAGCCGGCCTTTACCAGCGCCGAGACGCCGCCGCACAGCACAGCCTGTTCGCCGAACAGATCCGTTTCCGTTTCCTCCGCGAAGGTTGTCTCGATCACTCCGGCACGCGTGGCGCCCATGGCCTTGGCGTAAGAAAGCGCCAGCTCCTTCGCTGAACCGCTTGCGTCCTGGTGCACGGCCAGCAGCGAAGGCGTGCCGCCGCCCTCCACAAACACTTCACGCACGCGCTGGCCTGGCCCCTTCGGCGCAATCATGCTGACGTCGATGCCTGCTGGCAGCGTGATCGTGGCGTAGCGGACGTTGAACCCGTGCGCGAACATCAACGTCTTGCCCGCGGTAAGGTGCGGCAGGATCGACTCGCGATAGACGCGCGGCTGGCTTGTATCCGGCACCAGCACCATGATCACGTCCGCCCAGCTGGCCACTTCAGATACGGAACCCACCGTCAGTCCGTGGGCCTGCGCCTTTTGGCGCGAGCGGCTGCCCGCGGCGAGTCCCACGCGCACGCTCACTCCGCTATCGCGCAGATTAAGCGCGTGCGCATGTCCCTGCGAGCCATAGCCGATGATGGCCACGCGCTTGCCCCGGATCAACGACAGGTCCGCATCCGTATCGTGATAAACCTTTGCCATGACTTGTTTCCTCCTGTCCCAATTTCAAAAATGTTTGAAAGCTTTCTAGCGCTTTCTAGCTCAACGGGGCGGCCGGCTGAAGCTCCGCCAGTTCGGCGAGCCCTTCGGTACTTGATTTTTCACCGCGCGCCATGGCCACGCGGCCGGTACGCACCATTTCCAGGATGCCAAACGGCCGCAAAACTTCCGCGAGGCTGGAAATTTTATCTTCGGTCCCGGTGATTTCCACGATCAGCGAGCCCGGCGCCACATCCACTACCCGCGCGCGATACACCTCCACCAGTTGCAGCAGATGGGAGCGCGTCTCCGGCGTGGCTTTCACCTTGATCATCGCCAGGTCCCGCGATACCGCGGCCACGAAAGTGATGTTATCCACGCGTCGCACGTTCACCAGCTTGTAGAGATGGCTCTCGATGCGCCGCGCTCCGCTCTCGTCCGTCTCCACCACCACGGTCATGCGCGAAACCATGGGCTGGTCCGTGGGACCCACGGTGAGCGATTCAATGTTAAAGGCGCGCCGGCGCACCAGCGAGGCCACACGGTTCAGCACTCCGGGCTTGTTATCCACGTAAACGACAAATGTGTTTCGCATGGTAGTTTCCCTGACTCAACTCACCGTGACTGCGTCTCTGAACTGCCATCTCGGCGGTGTCTTTACGCGTCGGCCGCGGTCTCGACAATCGGGTTGGGCCGCCGGATCATCTGGTCGAGATCCGCTCCGGCCGCAACCATGGGGTACACCGAGTCTTCCTGCTCCACGTGAAAATCCAGCAGCACTGGCCCCGGATCTTGCCGCGCGGCTTCCACCGCCGCGCGTACCTGCCCGCGTTGGTGTATAGCAATGCCGCGGATTCCAAACGCCTCGGCCAGCTTCACGAAGTCCGGATTCAGCAGCGGCGTGGCGGTGTACTGCTTCTCGTAAAAGAACTCCTGCCACTGCCGGACCATTCCCAGGTATCCGTTGTTGATGATGGCAATATTCAGTTTTATTTTTTCCTGCGCTAGCGTTGCCAGCTCGGCCATGGTCATCTGGAAGCCGCCATCGCCTGCCACTACCCAAACCTCCGCGTCGGGCCGCGCAAATTTTGCACCAATCGCGGCCGGCAGCGCGAAGCCCATGGTTCCCAAGCCACCCGAGGTGATCAGCGACCGCGGCTCTTCGTGGTGGTAGTACTGCGCTTCCCACATCTGGTGCTGGCCCACGTCGGTCACCACCAGCGCCCGGCCGCGCGTCTCGCGCCACAGGTCATTAATCACGTGCGCAGCGTAGAGGTGCCCGTTGTCGGGAAGGTTCTGGATGTCGCGCACCGCGGAATCGCCCTTGAGCGCCTGGATGTGTCCGAGCCATGCAGCGGAGTCGACCGGCTGCAAATCCTCGAGAAGTACATCCAGAACTTCCATCAAGTCGCCGATCAGCGCCACGTCCACTTGAACGTTCTTGTTAATCTCCGACGGATCGATCTCGATGTGAATCTTCTTTGCGTTTTGCGCATAGGTGGCGAGATTGCCCGTGACGCGGTCATCGAACCGCATTCCGAACGCCAGCAGCAGGTCGGCCTCCTGGATGGCCTGATTGACCCAGGCCTCGCCGTGCATTCCCATCATGCCCAGGTTCAGCGGATGCGAAGCCGGGAACGCGCCGAGTCCCAGCAGCGTGAGCGCCACGGGAATTCCTGCTCTCTCCGCAAAAGTCTTCAGGGATCTGGACGCGCCGGAAATCAGCACGCCGTGTCCCGCCAGGATGAGGGGGCGGCGAGAAGCGCGGATCAACTCCAGTGCTTTCTCGTAATCGCTTGCGGCCGCAGTGTGGTTTGGACGATAAGCCGGCTGCCGCGGCGCCGCCGCCTCCCAATCAAACAGGCAGGAGCCTTGCTGCGCATCCTTGGTGATGTCCACCAGCACCGGCCCGGGCCGCCCCGACCGCGCGATCAGAAACGCTTCGCGGATCGAGGGAGCTACATCTTCGGGACGCGTGACCAGATAGTTGTGCTTGGTAATCGGCAAAGTGACGCCCGTGATGTCCGTCTCCTGAAAAGCGTCGAATCCAATCACTTTGCTGTGTACCTGCCCGGTAATACAAACGATGGGCGAAGAGTCCATCATCGCCGTGGCGATGCCCGTGACCATATTGGTGGCGCCGGGACCTGAGGTGGCCAGGGCCACGCCCACGCCGCCGCTGGCTCGAGCATAACCATCGGCCATGTGCGTGGCGCCCTGCTCATGCCGCACAAGGATGTGTTGGATGTCATAACGCGCCAGCGCTCCGTAGGTGGGAAGAATAGCGCCGCCGGGATAGCCGAACACGTGCCGCACGCCTTCGCGCAGCAGAGACTCCCAGATAATTTCCGCGCCAGTTTTGTTCATCCCAGTCTTGTTCATGCCAATCCCTTCGTGCCGCCAAATCTTTGTAGCGCCGGCTTCAGCCGGCCCACGCAGTCCGGCAGCCGATTTGCAATTGCTGGATACTGCCTCTACGTCACCGCTCCCAGAGAAGCCGACGAAACTCCACGCGAATACTTGGCCATGACACCAGTGGCGAAGCGCGGCTCAGGTTCGCGCCAACTGGAAAGCCGCGTGCGAATCTCTTCGTCGGAAAGCTCCACGCGAATCTGGCGTTTCTCTACATCGAGCACGACCATGTCGCCATCGCGCAGCGCGGCGATCGGCCCGCCCTGCGCCGCCTCGGGCGCTACGTGCCCGGCCATAAAACCGTGCGTCGCTCCGGAGAAGCGCCCGTCCGTGAGCAGCGCCACTTTTTCGCCGAGACCCGCCCCGGTGATCGCTGCGGTCACCGCAAGCATTTCCCGCATACCTGGACCGCCGCGCGGGCCTTCATAACGGATCACTACCACGTCACCGGCGACAATTGCGTTGTGCCCGTTTCCGGTTTGTGGAATCGCCGCGAAAGCTTCCTCCTCGGAATTGAATACGCGCGCCGGGCCGCGGTGGTAGCGCTGCTGGTGGCCGGAGATCTTCACCACGCAGCCTTCCGGCGCGAGGTTTCCTTTCAGGATGAGCAGGCCGCCCGTGGGCTGCAGTGCATTCCCCAGCGCGCGAACCACTTCCTGCCCGGGAGTTTCTCGTGCGGCGCGCGCTTCTTCGCCGATGGACTTTCCCGTCACCGTCAAGGCATCCGAACGCAGCAGGCAAGCCGCTTGCAATCGCTGCGCCAGCAGCCGAATGCCGCCGGCGCGGTGGAGGTCGGTGGCCATGAATCGCCCGCCCGGTTTCAAATCGGCCAGCAGCGGCACGCGGGAGTTGATGCGATCGAAGTCGTCGAGGTGCAAGGGGACACCGACCTCACGCGCGATAGCCAGCAAGTGCAGAACGGCATTCGTTGAGCCGCCCGACACGGCCACGCCGGCGATGGCATTCTCAAACGCGTCAGTGGTAAGAATCTGCCGTGGACGCAGATTGTTGCGCACTAGGTCCATCACCAGCGTGCCTGCGGCCATGGCGACATCTTTTTTCCTGGGATCCACGGCCGGTACGCTCGCGCTGCCCATCGGCGAGATGCCCAGAAATTCGCACACCGTGGCCATGGTGTTTGCGGTGAACTGGCCGCCACATGCTCCCGCTCCTGGGCAGGCGCTCGACTCCAACGACTTGAAGTCGGCATCACTCATACGCCCGCAGGAGTGCGCTCCCACCGCCTCGAATACATCCTGGATGGAAACGTCGTGCCCGCCGAATCTGCCGGGCTCAATCGTTCCGCCATAAAGCATCAGCCCGGGGATGTTTACGCGCGCCAGAGCCATCACCGTACCGGGAAGCGTCTTGTCGCAACCGGCCAGTGCCACCATTCCGTCAAACAGATTTCCACGCGCCACCAGCTCCACCGAATCGGCGATCACTTCGCGGCTCACCAGCGACATGCGCATCCCTTCGCTGCCCATGGTGATGCCGTCGGAGATCGAGACGGTGTTGAATTCCATGGGCGTCCCGCCGGCGCGGCGAACGCCTTCTTTGACGTGCTCCGCCAGCGTGCGCAGGTGATAATTGCACGGCCCGATCTCCGTCCAGGTGTTGGCGATGCCGATCAGCGGCTTGTGAAGATCCTCGTCACTGAATCCCACGGCCTTAAGCATGGCGCGTGCCGGCGCGCGGTCAGGTCCTTCGGTGATCGCTGCGCTGCGCCGATTTTTATCCGTGCCGCTCATTCTACTTGGCCTCTCGTGTGTACTGCCGATTGCCGCGTTCGCTAAACCGCGTGGTAGGTATGCTGCTGATCGATGACGTCGGCGAGCGCCCGGCGGACATGCGCGCCCATCTCTTTCGTGGAAACCAGAAAACTTTTTGGCGTAAAGCGATGGCCGCCGTGGCAAAGGTCGCGCGTGCGGAATCCTGCCGCCAGCACGTCTCCGATCGCTGTCTCCAAATCCCTCGCCGCCTTCTCGTTTCTCGCCGTATAGCGCAGCAAGAGCGCTGCGGTGGCGATGGCCCCCAGCGGGTTCGCCGTGTTTTGTCCGGCAATATCCGGCGCCGACCCGTGCACCGGCTCGTAGAGCGCCACCTGGCCGCCAATCGTCGCCGAAGCCAGCATGCCCAGCGACCCGGAAAGCGCCGCAGCTTCGTCCGAAAGGATGTCGCCAAAAAGATTTTCCGTAAGGATGACGTCGAAACTTGTGGGCCGCAGCATCAGGCGCAGCGCGCACGCGTCCACGTAAATGTGTTCGAGAGTCACGTCGTTAAAATCGCGCGCCACGCGGGTTACAACCTCGCGCCAGAGCTGTGAGGTCTCCAGCACGTTGGCTTTATCCACCGAGGTCAATTTGCGCCGGCGCGTTCGCGCCAGACCAAACGCCACGCGCGCCACGCGTTCCACCTCTTCTGCGGTGTAGCGCATGGTGTTGAACGCCGCTGTGCGCTGGTCGTTGAATCCGCGCGGCTCCGAGAAGTAAAGACCGCCGAGCAACTCGCGCACCACCAGTACATCGGCGCCTTCCACAACTTCACGGCGCAGCGGCGAACAGTCCGCGATGGCCGGATAGCAAACGGCCGGGCGCAGATTCGCGTAGCCGCCTAGAGCGCGGCGAAGCGCCAGCAAACCCGATTCCGGGCGCTGGCCCGCGGGCAGCGCGTCAAATTCCGGTCCACCCACGGCGCCCAGTAGCACCGCATCGCTCTCGAGACAGGCAGTGAGCGTGGCCGGCGGTAGCGACGAACCATGTTCGCGAATCGCCGCGCCTCCGATGGATCGGTGATCGAAACGAAAATCATAGCCGTAGTGTCCGGCGCTCGCAGTGAGCACGCTCACTGCCTCCCGGGTCACCTCCGGCCCGATTCCGTCGCCCTCCAAAACTGTAATCCTAAGTTTCATGGCTTATTCTGGATCCCTTTTTCAAAGAGAATTTGCTTCTCGCGCCCTACCTCTGCAGCTGTCTTCCTCTCAATTGACCGTTTTCGACATGGCCAACGGCAGCACGGTTTGCGCAGCCGTGGTCTGCTCCCTGCCTGAGAATTCTTCCTGTACCAGCACGGTCAAGTGCTCGTCTTCGATCACCTTGATCTCGTCGGCCAGCGTCACGAAGCGCCGATAGAGCAAATCCAATTCGCGCCGATCGAATTTGTACCCCAGCGACTCGCAGCGCTGCCTCAGCGCATGCCGTCCGGAATGTTTTCCCAGCACGAGCCGGCCTTCCGGCACGCCCACCGATTGCGGAGTCATGATCTCGTAGGTTAGAGGATTTTTGATCATGCCGTCCTGGTGGATGCCCGCCTCGTGGGCAAAAGCGTTGCTCCCCACAATCGCTTTATTCGGCTGCACGGAGACGCCGGTAATTTCCGTAAGCATACGGCTTGAGGGATAGAGCTGGTCCGCGTGCACCCCGGTGGTAAAGGGTAGTGCATCGCGCCGCACCTGCAGAGCCATCACCAACTCTTCAAGCGACGCGTTGCCCGCGCGCTCTCCGATTCCGTTAATGGTGCACTCCACCTGCCGCGCGCCGCCCACCAGCGAAGCGATGGAATTGGCGACTGCCAGGCCCAGGTCGTCGTGGCAGTGCGTCGAGAGCACAACATGATCGTGGCCGGATAGCCGCGCGCGCATGTCGGTAAACATCACCGCGATTTCCTGCGGCAGGCAATAGCCCACCGTATCCGGCAGATTGATGGTGTTGGCTCCGGCCGCGGCCGCCGTTTCCACTACGGTGCCCAGGAATTCCTTTGAAGTGCGCATGGCGTCCTCGGCGGAAAACTCCACGTCGGGGCAGAACGACTTGGCCAACGCGATAGCCTCGGCGGTCATACGCAGGCATTGTTCGCGCGTCATCTTCAGCTTGGTTTCCAGGTGAATGTCAGAGGTGGCCAGAAATACATGCAGGCGCGGACGCGCCGCCCCGCGCACCGCGGCCCAGGCGCGCTCGATATCCGTGCGCGTGGCGCGCGCCAGCGCAGCCACGATCGGCGTG